>JAPPDX010000108.1 GCA_028824415.1 bacterium
GGCCGTCGGCGGATCGTCTGGCGAAATCGATCCGGCGCCGCCCCCCGGCGTCCCCGCCCTCGCCTATTGGCCGCGGTCCGGTCGGGCGCGGGCCTTGTCGGTAGGGTGAGATCGTGCTCGGTGTCGGCTTGGTGAGGCTGGTCGCCGCCCTTGTTGCGGTGGCGCTCGTTTCGGCGGCGTGCGGTGGCGGCGCCGGGGACGTTGGACCTGCGGGTCGCGAGCCTGCTGTGGAGGCGCCTCCTGGGGGGCCCGAGCCGTCGACGGGCGAGGACTTGCCGGGTGGGTCAGAGCCCCTGGTCCCGCCCGCAGGGCCTGCCGACGGGGGAGCCGAACCGGTCGAACCCGCGCCGCCGGAGGCCGCCGCCCCTGCGGAGTCGTCCCCGTCCGAGCCGTCCCCG
Organism: bacterium; assembly: GCA_028824415.1. GTDB lineage: Bacteria > Actinomycetota > Acidimicrobiia > Acidimicrobiales > CATQHL01 > VXNF01. Next base: position 399 of record JAPPDX010000108.1, read on the forward strand.
TCCGAGCCGCCCCCGTCCCCGTCCGAGCCGCCCCCGTCCCCGTCCGAGCCGCCCCCGCCCCTCGAGCCTCCACCGGGAGAGGACTTGCAGGAACCGGATCCGCTTGGCGACACCGATACCGGGGGACAGCCGGACGAATCAGCTGAGCCGCCGGACGAATCTGCCGAGCCGGCGGCGGAGGAACCGCTCGAGGCGTCCGAGCCGGGCGCCGACGTCCGCGGCACGGTGGCGTTCGTCGACTGCGAGCGGGAGTACCTGTGCGGCACGGTGACGGTGCCGCTCGATCACGACAACCCCGGCGGTGTCACCGTGGAGTTGGCCGTCGGCATGCTTCCCGCGGGCGACCCCGCCCTGCGGATCGGCTACCTGTTGGCCAATCCGGGCGGCCCAGGCGGCGGGATGGACGGCTTCCTGGACTTCGGCGCCGGCCTGTCGGAACGCCTGCTGAGCCGCTTCGACGTGATTGGCTGGGATCCCCGAAGCGTTGGCGGCAGCGTGCCGTCCGACTGCCAGGCGGAGGCCCGCGACCTCTACCTTGCAGACCCGGTTCCGGACACTCCCGCCGAGGAGGCCGAGCTCGACGTCGCGGCCCGCGCCCTCGCCGAGGCCTGCGTCGAAAACCTCGGCGACGCGGTCGCCTACATCGGCACCATGGACACGGTCCGCGACATGGATGCCATCCGCCGGGCGTTGGGTGCCGAGACCATCAGCTACATCGGCTTCAGCTACGGCACCCTGTTGGGCCAGCTCTACGCCGACATGTTCAGCGAGCACCTGCGGGCCGCCGTCATCGACGGGGTGCTCGACCCGTCGCTCGCGAAGTTGGAACTGGAGGTGGGCCAGATGGTCGGTTTCGCCCGGGTGATCGACGACATGTTCGCCTGGTGCCGCGCCGATCCGGACTGTCCGGTCATCGGCGATCCCCGGGAGGCCTACGAACGGCTGCTCGCCGAGGTCGACGCCGAACCCCTGCGGGACGCGGCCGGCAACGTCGTGCTGAATCCAGCGCGGGCGATCCTCGCCGGTGTGGTGGTGTCGTACGCCTCGGATTATTGGCCGTACTACTTCGAGAGGCTGGCCGCCGCTCTCGACGGTGACGGCAGCGCTTTCGGCCAGCTCGGCGAGTTCTACATCGATAGCGGCGACCTCGGTGCGTTCTCCAGCATCAACTGCACCGACGCGGGCGCCGCCACCCGGGCGGAACTCGAAGCGCTGCGCGACCAACTGGCCGCGGTGGCAGGCGATTTCGGGCGGCTCTCGGCGGTGGCCACCCTGCCCTGCGAGTACTGGCCGGTGGCCGCCGGCACTCTGCCCACCGGAGCCATCGCCGCGCCGGATGCGCCACCGATCCTGGTCGTCGGCAACCGGGGCGACAACGCCACCCCCTACGAGTGGGCGGTGTCGGTCGCCGATCAACTCGCCTCCGGCGTGCTCGTCAGCTACGACGGCAACGAGCACACCAGCTACGGCCGCAGCACCTGCGTCGACGAGACCGTCGACGACTATCTCATCGACCTGGTCGTGCCACCCGCCGACGTGGACTGCCCCCGGGAGTCCTAGCTGCCGGAACGCGAGCGCCCCCGCCGGCGGGCCGGAGCGCTCTGCGATGCTCGGGGGGGAGGACTCGAACCCCCAACGACGGGACCAGAACCCGCTGTGTTGCCTATTACACCACCCCCGAAAGGGTGCGGTAAGGCTACCGGCAACGCGCTGACGGCGGTCCGGTCGGGGGCCGCCGGGGGGTGTCCGGCGGGGCCACCGGTGGCCGTCGGCGGCGCGTCTGGCGAAATCGCGCCGGCGCCGGCCCCCGGCGTCCCCGCCTCCGTTGTTGGTGGGACGGCCAGGGGCGGCAGCCGATAGAGGTAGGGGCGGGGATCGGGGGGCCGGGCTGGGGCGCCTTTCGCCTGCGAGAAGGAGCAGAGCGGCACCGCGAGCCCCGCTCCGGAGGGACTGTCAACCGGCAGTCGCCGAATCCAGGCGGGACCGGGCTGCTCGGAGGCGGCGCAGGACCTCGGTGCGGTCCAGCAGCACCATGGACTCGAAGAGCGGCGGGCCCACAGTGCGCCCTGTGAGCGCCACGCGGATCGGCGCCTGCGCCTTGCCGAGCCGGAGCCCGTGGCGCTCGGCGAGGGCCAGGGCAGCGGCGTGGGCGGCCTCGGGTGTCCAGTCGGCCTCGGCGTAGGTGGCCATGGCGTCGTCCAGCAGCGCCGCCGCCTGCGGGTGGCCCATGGCCTTGTCCCAGGAGTCGGAATCCTCCGGCGGCTCCTCCAGGAACAGCCAGTCCACGTAGCGGCCGATGTCGCCGAGGGTCCGCACCTTCTCCTGCACCACCGGCGCCAGCGCCTCCAGCACCTCGGGCCGGGTCCGCTCGGGTGGCCAGGAGGCCTGCTCGCCGAGCCACGGTTCCGAGCGCCGCAGGTACTCCCCGGTGCTGAGCGCCCGGATGTACACCCCGTTGAAGTGCTCCAGCTTCTTGGTGTCGAAGAACGCCGGCGAGCGGTTCACGTCGGCCAGGCGGAACTGCTCCACGATCTCGGACATCGGCCGGATCTCCACATCGTCGGCGGGCCCCCAGCCCAGCAGCGCCAGGTGGTTGGCCATGGCCTCGGGCAGGTAGCCCCGGGCCCGGTAGTCGCCCAGCGAAACGTCGTCGCGCCGCTTGGAGAGTTTCTTGCGGCTGGCGTTCACCAGCAGCGGCAGGTGGGCGTAGACCGGTGGCTGAACCCCGAGGGCCTCCAGCAGCAGGATCACCTTCGGTACGCCCGACAGCAGGTCCTCGCCCCTGATGGCGTGGGTGACGCCCATGTCAACGTCGTCGACGGCGTTGGCCAGCAGGAACGTGGCCGTGCCCGCCGAGCGCCACACCACGAAGTCCTCCAGGTCGTCGCTGGCGAAGGACACCTCGCCCCGCACCACGTCGGCGAAGGTCACCGTGCGCCCCGCCGGCATCCGGAACCGGGCCGCCAGGCCGGGCCGCAGCGTCGTGCCGGCCACCGGCCGGTTGTCGGCGTCGCACAGGTAGGCGGCGCCGCTCTCCAGCAGCGATTCCACCGCCTCCCGGTGGCGCTCCCGGCGCTCGGACTGGAACACCGGCTCCTCGTCCCAGTCGATGCCCAGCCACGACAGCAGGTCGTAGATGAGGTCCACCACCTCGGGCTGGTTGCGGGCCTCGTCGGTGTCCTCGATGCGCAGCAGCAT
>JAPPDX010000036.1 GCA_028824415.1 bacterium
CCAACGAAGCCCAACGCATGCTCCTCGCCGCCCGCGACGGCGGCTGCATCGGCTGCCCGGCCACCGTCGAGGAATCCGAGGGGCATCACATCAAGTTCTGGAGGAACGGCGGCCTCACCCTTGTCCCGAACCTGGCTCTGTTGTGCCACACCTGCCACGACCTGGTTCATGAGCACGACTACGAGGTCTACACCCCACCCGGTGGGCGACCCGAACTCCGACCACCCGAACACCTCCGCCGGGCGAACCCCCCGCCGCCTATCAATCCCATCCAACGAAACTGAGCGGCGGCACCAGCCGCATGGATTCCGGCCTCCGCCGGAATGACCCAAGGCGGGCACCTCGGCGAGTCCAGCGGTCCGTATACTGTTTGTATTACAACTGTGGTGCCGACACGATTCAGTTCCCGGCAGATCGAGACCATCGACCGTCTCGTCTCTGCGGGCATCGGTGACACACGCTCGGCGGTGATCCGCCTGGCGGTCGAGCATCTCGCCGAGTCGGTCGAGCGAGCCCGCGTCGGCAAGGCCATCGCCGATTCGTACCAGGCGCAGCCGCAAACAGTCGATGACGATGTCCAGGCGATGGCCAATGCGATCGCCATGACCGAAGCCGAGCCGTGGTAGCCCAAGGCGAACTGTGGCTTATGGAGCCGCCCAACCAGAAGCGTCGCCCGGCGCTGGTCGTCTCACGTGACGAGGCGATCCCCGTGCTCAACAACGTGGTCGTGGCGCCGGTGACGGGCACGATTCGCTCGATTCCGACCTGTGTGCCGGTCGGGCCGGACGAGGGGATCGACCGCGACAGCGTCGCATCGTTCGACAATCTCGCCGCGGTGCCGAAATCGGTCCTCACGCTGCGGCTCGGACAACTGGACGGGGTGGGGCGCCGCCGGATGTGCGATGCACTCCGGGCAATGGCCAACTGCTGAGTCCCGTCTGCCGGCGCGGGAAACCGCCGGATCTCGTCGAACATGGATTCCGGCCTCCGCCGGAATGACGTGGAGATGGCCTTCGGTGGGATGACTCGGGGGTGAGACTGCGGCGCTGAACCGGGGCGACCTCCTGATTTGCCAAATACGAACAAGTGTTCGATACTGTTCGGATGGCTGATCCCGAGAACGTCCCCGGAACCACTCCGGGGAGCGCCCCGGTTGACGACGCGCCGGGCAGCGGGCGGGATCATCTGCGGCTGCTGGGGGATCGGGTCGCTCCTCTCACCGGTGCCCACGAGCGGACCCTGCCGGTGCTGTCTGCGCTGCGGGACCTGTTCCCCGGCGGGGCCCTGCAGAGAGGGTGGGTGATCACCACCGGCGGTGACGGCGCCACCTCGCTGGCCCTGGCCGTCGCCGCGGGCCCGTCGGCGGCCGGTTCGTGGACGGCGGTGGTGGGGGAGGAGGGTCTCGGTCTCGCCGCCGCTGCCGAGGCCGGGCTGGCGCTCGAACGGCTCCTGATGGTCGCCGCCCCCGAACCCCGTGTCGCCGTCGAGGCCACAGCGGCACTGCTCGGTGCGGTGGACGTCGTGCTGGTCGGCTCGGAGGTCCGGCTCGGGGCGGCGGATCGTCGCCGGCTGGCGGCCAGGCTGCGAGAGCGGGGATCGGTGCTGATCGGTCTCGGTGATGGGGCCCTGAGTGGTAGGGCCCTGAGTGGTGGGGGTCTCAGTGGTGGGGGTCTCAGTGGTGGGACCCTGGCTGGCGCGGACGTGCGCCTGCAGGTCGTCTCGTCCCGCTGGAGCGGTCTGGGGGACGGCTGGGGCCTGCTGCGCTCCCGCCACGTGTCGGTGCGGGCCGAGGGGCGTGGCGCGGCGAGCAGACCGCGCTCGGCGGATCTGCTGCTGCCCGGCCCCGACGGCGCGCCGGCCCTGGCGGAGCCCGCCGCGGATGGCCGCCCCGGCCGGCTGCCTGCAGGGGCCGAGCTTGCAGGGGCCGAGTCTGCCGGTGCCACGCTTGCCGTCACGGCGCTCGACACCGAGGTCGAAGCGGTTGTGGCGTGACCGCTCCGATCTGCACGCTGGTGACCCGCTACGTGCCCGCCGGAGACGGCCCTCAAGGGGTCGATTCTCTAGAGGGCGGCGCCTTCGAGCGGGTTGTTGCGTGACCGCTCCGGTTCGCAGGCTGGTGGCCTGCTGCGCTCCTGCGAGGGCTGGCTCTCCGCTCGCCGGTGGCTTTGAGGCGGTTGTGGCGTGACCGTTCCGGTTCGCACGCTGGTGGCCCGCTGCGTTTCCATCGGGGACGATTCTCAAGGGGCCGGCTCCCTGGAGGGCGGTGCCTTTGAGCCGGCTGTGGCGTCCCTCGACGATGTCACCCCGCAGGTGGAGGTGTCGGTGCCTGGGACCTGCGCCTTTGCCTCCCGGGGTCCGTCTCGTTACTTCGGCGGCGACGGGGTCCTGGCCGAACTGGTCGTCGAGCGCATGTCGCAGGCTCTCGGGGGGCGTGCGGCGGTGCGGGTCGGCGTCGCCGACGGTCCCTTCACCGCGGCGGTGGCGGCGGAGCTGGCGGAACGGGTGTGCATCGTCGAGCCGGGTGGCAGTGCTGCGTTCCTGGCGCCCCTGCCGGTGCGGCTGCTGGGCAACTCTCAACTCACCGACGTGTTGGTCCGCCTGGGTGTCCGCACTCTCGGTGACTTCGCGGCGCTGCCGGAGGCCGACGTGCTGGGGCGTTTCGGCACCGAGGGCCGGCGCGCCCAGTGCCTTGCCGCCGGGGCCGACGAGCGGCCCCTCGCCCTGCGGGAACCTCCCGGCGACTGGTCGGTGAGCGCCGAGTTCGAGCCGCCCGCCGAGGGTCTGGACCGGGTGGCCTTCTGCGCCCGCGCCCTGGCCGAGGAACTGCAGCAGCGCCTCGAGAAGGCCGGGATGTCGTGCCTGCGGGTCGCCGTCGAGGTCGAGACCAGCGACGGCGAGAGCTTCGTGCGGCTCTGGCGCCACGAGGGGGGACTGTCGGCCGGTGATATGGCCGACAGGGTGCGCTGGTTCCTCGACAGCTGCTCGGCAGGCTCCGGCGGCCGCTCGACCGGCTCCGACGGTCCTCCGCCCGGTTCCGGCGGCCGATCGACCGGCTCCGGCCACCCGGCTGGTTCTGGCGGCTCCCGGTCCGGCTCCGGCGGCACGGCCGGCTCCGGCGGCTCCCGGCCAAGCAGCGGGATTACCTGGCTGCGGCTCGCTGCTGACGAGTTGGCGCCGGTCCGGGGACGGCAGTTGGGGTTCTGGGGTGGCGAGGCCGAGGCGGATGAGCGCGCCGCCCGGGTTGCGGCCCGGCTCTGCGGGCGCTGGGGCGCCGATGCGGTCCAGGTGCCCACCCGGGGTGGCGGTCGGCAGGTCGATGAGCAGATCGCGCTGGTGCCGGTGGCCGCCGTCGACGTCCGTGACCGCCGGCTCGCCGGCGACGACCGTCCCTGGCCCGGCCGCCTGCCGGCCCCGTCGCCGGCGCGTCTCCTCCCAGTGCCTTGGCCCGCCGAAGTGCAGGACGCCTCGGGTACCACCGTGCGGGTAGACGGCCGGGGTTCGGTCTCGACGCCGCCGGCTCGGGTGACAGTCGGCGGCAGGTCCGCAGCGGTGGTGGCCTGGGCGGGGCCGTGGCCCACCGAGGAGCGCTGGTGGGACCGGGGGCGCCGGCGCCGCCGGGCTCGCCTCCAGTTGCTCACCGGCGACGGTCTGGGGTGCCTGGCGGTGCTGGAACGGGGCCGCTGGCAGCTGACGGCCTTGTGGGATTGAGATCGTTTGGGGTTGGGCTGATCCCGGGGGACTATGGGGCTGATCCCGGGGCTGTGCGATTGACCTTGGGGGGTGTGGGGCCGATCCTGCTGGCTGCCGGACTCGACACCGACACCAACCATGGGCAGCTGATCCTGCCGGGATTGACCCTGCGGTACTGACCCTACGGGACGGCTCTGCGGGGCCGATCCTGTGGGATCGGGCAGGCGCGACTGACGCATTGGTATACGAACATATATTCGTATACCGTAGGGGAGTGGGCTGGAACAATCCCAACGTTCCGTGGAGCGACATCGAGCACCTCCTCTCGGACCGGCCTTTCTCGGACCGTGCGTCGGCGGGTCGCCCCGTCGACATCTGGGCGGGCGACGGGAACGACAGCCCGGCCTGGTCGCGCAAGCGCCGGGCGTACCGACCGCCGGCCGACCTGGTCAGCCGGCAGGAGCCGGTCCGCTATGCGGAGCTGCACTGCCACTCCAACTTCTCCTTCCTGGACGGTGCCTCCCATCCCGAGGAGCTGGCCACCGAGGCCACCCGGCTGGGGCTAGAGGCGCTGGCCATCTGCGATCACAACGGCTTCTACGGCGTGGTGCGCTTCGCCGAGGCGGCCGGGGCCCTCGGGCTCCCGACGATCTTCGGCGCCGAGCTCACCCTGACGCCGCAGGCGCCCCCCTCGCCGCAGCCCCGCCGGCGCCGGCGGAAGGATCCCGAGCGCACCGGGTCGCCCGACCCCGCTGGGACCCACCTGCTGGTGCTGGTCCGCGACCCCCGCGGCTACGCGCTGCTGGCACGGGCCATCAGCGAAGGCCAGCTGGCGGGACGCAAGGATGCGCCCCGGATCGACTACCGGCGCCTCGTCGAACTCGGCGGGGCCGGCACCGGTGACCACTGGCTGATCCTCACCGGCTGCCGCAAGGCGGCGGTGCCGCGGGCCCTGGCGGCAGGAGGCACACCCGCCGCCCGCCGGGCGCTGGACCGTCTCACCGCCGACTTCGGTGCTGCCAACGTGGCCGTCGAGCTGTGGGACCACGGGCTGCCGGGCGACTCGGTGCGCAACGAGGCCCTCGCCGGGTTGGCCGGCGACCGGGGCCTGGCGCTCGTCGCCACCGGCAACGTGCACCACCACTCGGTGGATCGGCAGCGGCTGGCCGCCGCGCTGGCCGCGGTGCGGGCGCGCCGCAGCCTGGACGAGGTCGACGGCTGGTTGCCGCCGGCCGGCCGCCACCTCCGCTCGGGCGCCGAGCAGGCGGCCCGTTTCGCCCGCTGGCCGGGGGTCGTCGAGCGGGCCGCCGGCCTGGGGCGCGAGTGCGCCTTCGATCTGCAACTGCTGGCCCCCGACCTGCCGCCCTACCCCTGCCCCGGCGGCCTCGACGAGGCGGGCTACCTGCGTCGCCTCGTCGCCACCGGCGGTGCCCACCGCTACGGGCCCCGCGGCGCCGAGCGGGTCGCCGGCGCCTGGGCGCAACTCGACCGGGAACTCGACATCATCGAGAGGCTGGGGTTCTGCGGCTACTTCCTGGTGGTGTGGGACATCGTGGAGTTCTGCCGCCGGGGTGGGATCCTCTGCCAGGGGCGCGGCTCGGCCGCCAACTCGGCGGTGTGTTACGCCCTCGGCATCACCAACGTGGACGCCGTCTCGCTGGACCTGCTGTTCGAGCGGTTCCTGTCCCCGGCGCGCGACGGACCCCCCGACATCGACGTGGACATCGAGAGCGGGCGCCGCGAGGAGGTCATCCAGTACGTCTACGAGCGCTACGGGCGCCACCACTGCGCCCAGGTGGCCAACGTCATCACCTACCGCTCCCGCTCGGCGGTGCGCGATGCGGCACGGGCGCTGGGCCACGAGGACTCGCTGTCCAAGCTGGTCGACCACCGGCGGGGTATCCAGCAGGAGGCGGCCGACCCGCACAGCCCCGTCCCTCACGAAGTGTTGGAGTTGGCCGCCGAGATCGAGGACTTCCCTCGCCACCTGGGGATCCACTCCGGGGGCATGGTCATCTGCGACCGGCCCGTGATCGAGGTGTGCCCCGTGGAGTGGGCGCGCATGGAGGGCCGCAGCGTCCTGCAGTGGGACAAGGACGACTGCGCCGCGGTGGGGTTGGTGAAGTTCGACCTGCTGGGGCTCGGGATGCTGTCGGCGCTGCGGTACGCCATCGACCTCGTCGCCGCATCCGACGGCATCGAGATCGACCTGGCCGCCCTGCCCCAGGAACCCGAGGTCTACGAGATGCTCTGCGCCGCCGACACGGTGGGGGTGTTCCAGGTGGAGTCGCGCGCCCAGATGGCCACGCTGCCCCGGCTGAAGCCCCGCTGCTTCTACGACCTCGTCGTGGAGGTCGCCCTCATCCGCCCCGGCCCCATCCAGGGCGGCTCGGTGCATCCCTACATCCGGCGCCGCAACGGCACCGAGGAGGTCACCTACCCCCATCCGCTGCTGGAGCGGGCGCTGGCCAAGACCCTCGGTGTGCCGCTCTTCCAGGAGCAGCTCATGCAGATCGCCATCGACGCGGCCAACTTCAGCGCGGCTGAGGCCGACCGGCTCCGCCAGGCGGTGGGCTCCAAGCGCAGCCACCGGCGCCTGGCCCAGCTCAAGGAGCGGTTCTTCGAGGGCATGGCGGCCAACGGCATCGACGGCGAGGTCGGCGAGCAGATCTGGCGGAAGCTGGACGCCTTCGCCAACTACGGCTTCCCCGAGAGCCACGCCGTGTCGTTCTCGTATCTCGTCTACGCCTCGTCGTGGATCAAGTACCACTACCCGGCTGCGTTCTGCGCCGCCCTGCTGCGGGCCCAGCCGATGGGGTTCTGGTCGCCCCACACCCTGGTGGGCGATGCCCGCCGCCACGGGGTGGTGGTGCGCACGCCCGATCTCAACGCCTCGGCGGCGACCGCCGGCCTGGAGCGGGCGGAGGACTCCACCGGCGGCTGGGCGGTGCGGCTGGGGCTCGACTATGTGCGGGGGGTCGGCGAGGAGCAGGCCACCGAGATCGACGCCGGCCGGCCCTACCGCTCGGTGGAGGACCTGCGGCGGCGGGTGCCGTCGCTGTCGACGGCGGCGCTGGAGGCTCTCGCCACCTCCGGGGCCTTCGCCTGCTTCGACCTCGACCGGCGAGCCGCGCTGTGGACGGCAGGGGCGCTGGGCCTGGCCGGCGCCGACCGCTTGGCCGGCATCGTCGTCGGCGGGCGGGCGCCCCCGCTGCCGGCCATGTCGCCCGCCGAGGTGTCCCAGGCCGACCTCTGGGCCACCGGGGTGGCCCCCGACGGCCATCCCACCCGTTTCGTCCGGGCCGAACTCGCATCCCTCGGCGTCGTGACCGCGGCCGATCTGGCCGGCCGCGGCGACGGGGAGAAGGTGCTGGTGGGGGGAGTGGTGACGCACCGCCAGCGTCCCGCCACCGCAGGCGGGGTGATCTTCCTGAGCCTCGAGGACGAGACCGGGCTGATCAACGTGGTGGTCTCGCCGGGCTGCTGGCAATACCACCGCAAGGTGGCGGCCGCCTCGCCCGCCCTGCTGGTGCGGGGACGGCTCGAGCACTCCGAGGGGGTGTTGAACGTCGTCGCCGAGAGGCTCGAGGCGCTCCCGGTCAGCCGGGCCCCGGCCTCCCGGGACTTCCGCTGAGCCCGGCGGCCCGGAACGCAGCGGCGGCCGGCGACCGGTAGCCTCGGCGCCATGGCACACCCTGACCGCCCTTCGCCGCGCTTCGGCCGCGTCATCTGTGCCATGGTGACGCCTTTCGACGACGGTGGCGCCCTGGACCTCGACGGCGCCGCCGAGCTGGCTCGCTGGCTCGTGGACTGCGGCAACGAGGGGCTGGTCGTGGCGGGCACAACCGGCGAGTCGCCGACCCTCAGCCACGACGAGCAGATCGACCTGATCGCGGCGGTCATCGACGCCGTCGACGTGCCGGTCCTGGCCGGGGCGGGCAGCAACGACACCGCCGCGGCCGTCGAGTTGACCGAGCGGGCCACCGCCGCCGGCGCCGCCGGCATCCTGTCGGTCGCCCCCTACTACAACCGCCCCCCGCAGGCTGGGCTGTACGACCACTTCCGCACCGTCATCGAAGCCACGCACCTGCCGGTCATCATCTACGACATCCCGGTGCGCACCGGCCGCAAGGTCGACACCGCCACGCTGCTGTCGCTGGCGCACGACCTGGGGAACATGGCCGGCATCAAGGACGCCGCCGGCGACCCCGCAGAGACCGGTCGCCTCATCGCCGCGGCCCCGGAGGGTTTCGAGGTCTACAGCGGCGACGACGCTCTCACCCTGCCGCTGCTGGCGGTCGGCGCGGTCGGCGTGATCGGCGTGGCCACCCACTGGACCGCAGCCGAGCACATCGAGATGTTCGAAGCCTGGGAGCGCGGCGAGGTGGCTGCCGCCCGGGAGATCAACGCGGCGATGGGCCCGTCCTTCGACTACGAGACCGGGCTCGCCGCGCCCAACCCGATCCCCACCAAGGCGCTCCTGCGGGTCCTGGGCCGCCCGGCCGGGCGATGCCGCCCCCCGATGGACGCCGAGCCGGCCGGCCTGGCCGACGAGGCCGGGGCCGTGCTGGCCACCACCCGCCTGGGTCGGGAACTCGGCTTTGGCTGAAGAGGTACGGGTCACCTTCCTCGGCGGCCTCGGCGACATCGGCCGCAACTGTGCGGCCATCGAGACCACAGAAGCCCTGCTGCTGCTGGACTGCGGGCAGATGTTCGCCGGCGAGGACCGTCCCGGCGTGGACTCGGTGCTGCCCGACCTCTCCTACGTGTTCGAGCGGTCCAAGAAGGTCGTGGGCTGCATCGCCACCCACGGCCACGAGGACCACGTGGGGGCGCTGGCGCACCTGCTGGCCAGGGTTCCCTGCGACATCTACGGCACGCCGTTCACGCTCGGCCTGGCCCGCCGACGGATCACCGAGTCCGGCTACGCCGACCGCGCCCAGCTGATCCCGGTGGCCGACGGCGAGACGGTCCACATCGGCCCGTTCGCGTGTGAGTTCGTACCGGTCACCCACTCGGTGCCCGGCGGGGTCATCACGGCGATCGGCACGCCGCAGGGCGTGCTGCTGCACTCCTGTGACTTCAAGCTGGACTTCTTCCCCGTCGACGGGCGCCGCACCGACCTGGCCCGCATCGGCGCCATCTCCCAGGATCCGGGCGTGCGCCTGCTGCTCGCCGACTCCACCAACGCCGAGCAGCCCGGCAGCTCGCGCTCCGAGAGCGACATCGGCCCGGTGCTGTCGCGGGTCTTCGCCGCCAACGCCGGGCGGCGCATCGTGGCGGCCTGCTTCGCCAGCCACCTCCACCGGGTCCAGCAGATCATCGCCGCGGCGATCGCCGACGGCCGGCGCGTGGCCACGCTCGGGCTATCCATGAAGAAGAACGTGGCGCTCGGCCGGGAGTTGGGTCTGCTGCGGGCGCCCGACAGCGCGGTCGTGGACATCGCGGAGGTCGCCGGCATGGCGCCCGGCGAGCTGTGCGTGATCTCCACCGGGTCGCAGGCCGAGGAGCGCTCCTCGCTGGCGTCGGCCGCCGCCGGCGACAGCCGCTGGATCCAGATCGGTCCCGACGACACCGTGGTGCTGAGCTCCAACCCCATCCCGGGCAACGAGTTCCGGGTCAGCCGCATGATCAACGACCTCATCGGGCGCGGCGCCCGGGTGGTGCATTCCGGCGAGATCGAGATCCACACCTCCGGTCACGGCCGCCAGGACGAGCTGGCGGCGCTCCACCAGGCGGCGTCGCCGGAGTGGTTCGTGCCGGTGCACGGCGAGCTGCGCCACCTGCGGGCGCACGCCGCCCTGGCCCGGCGCCTCGGCATGGCCGCCGAGCGGGTGCTCGTGGCCCGCGACGGCGACCAGCTGGTGCTGGCAGACGCCGGCCTCCGCCTCGAGCCCGGCGTCTGCGCCGGCGACCACGTGCTCGTGCACGGGCCCTTCGCCGGGGAGGACCGGGGCGTGCTGCGCGAACGTCTGACCCTGGGCCAGCAGGGGGCCGTGGTGGCGACAGTGGTCGTCGACCTCGAGGCGGGCGCCGTCGTCGGCGAGCCGCAGGTCACCAGCCGGGGCTGGTTGGACGAGTCCGACGCCGACGCCCTCGAGATCGAGATGGAGAAGGAACTGGCCGCCGCGGTGACCGGCTTCATGGGCTCCGAGCCTGAGGCCAGCGTGGCCGACGTGCGCCGTGTGGTGCGCCGCACGGCGGGCACGCTCGTGGCCAACCGCTCTCAGCGCCGCCCGATGATCATCCCCGTGGTGGTGCCGGCGGGCTAACAGCCCCCGACGAGACTCAGGACTCGTCGGGGTCGCGCTGGGCGGCGTTGAGGTTCCAGCGGCCCGTCGGGGTGAACTGCTCCTGGCCCAGGCGGGCAATCGAGGGCACGTGCTCGGCCAGCGCCAGCAGCGGTACGACCCGCCCCGTCCAGGCGGTGGGCTGCTCGAGCATCCACAACGCCCCGTCGGCAGCGGTGTCCGTGTCGACCCACGTCGAGTGGTCGGCGTCGGGGGCGTTCAGAACGTATCCCTCCGAGGCCACCTGAACGTCGATCCGGTAGCAGTTCACCGCAATGTCCTCGGGTGCCAGCACCGACGCGGTGGTGACCGTCAGGTGCTCGAGGGCCGCCTTGGACATGCCGTAGGTCAGCATCGTGGGGAAGTAGCCGGTGGCGGTCACCGAGCCCACGTTGAGAATGCGGCCCCCGCCGGGCGCGGCGGCCAGGTAGGGCCGGGCCAGCCGGGTGGCCACGAGTGGCGCCCGCACGTTGATGCGCATGAGCACGTCGAATCGCTTCATCTCGATGTCGAGGTCGCCGCCGAAGCTCACCGCGGCGTTGTTGACCAGCATGTCCAACCGGCCGAAACGGTCCAGGGTCGAGGCCATGAGCCGCTCGATATCGTCGTCGCTGGTCAGGTCGCAGGGCACCGCCAGCCCCACCCCGCCGGCCTCGCTGACTGCCGCGGCGGTCTCATCCACGGTGCCCGGCAGGCGGAGGGGATTCGCCGCGCTGGCACGCGCCGCGCAGACCACGTTGGCTCCGCGGCGTCCCAGGGCCAGCGCGATCGCGGCGCCGATGCCGCGGCTGGCACCGGTCACGATGACGGTCCTTCCGGCGAAGCTCATGGCGGCACGCTAACCGGCCCGTTGTGCCGCCGCCGCTCTGGTGGCCCACAGGACGCAGACCCCCGCCAGCGCGCCGTAGCCCAGGTATCCCAGAGAGAGCGGTGTCACCGTTCCCTCGCCGAAGCGGCTGGTGATCGAGGCCAGTAGCGCCCCCACACCCATCGAGACGGCACCGATCACCGCCGCGGCCGTGCCTGCGATCTCGCCCATGGGGGCCATCGCCAGGGTGTTGACCGCCGGGACGATCACCACGTGCAGGGAGTTCAGGATCGTCAGCAGGACCCACCACAGCCAGAACGGCGGGCTTCCGCCGGTCACCAGTGATGCGGCCGCGGCCCCCGCCCCGGAGAGCAGGTAGGCCACGAGGGCACCCCCGAGCACCGTCGCGGTGCCGAGTCTCCTGATCGTGCGCGCGCTGGCGAGCGCGGCCAGCGCCATGACCGCCGCGCCGGCGCCGAAGAGCAGGGCGAACTGACCGGCACGGTCGTAGACGGCCTCGAACAGCAACTCCGAGGAGGCCAGGTAGGCGAGAAACGCACCCAGTGCGAATGTCAGCGCCAAGCCGTAGCCCAGAGTCGCCCGGTTGGAGACCACGGCTCGAAACGCGCCGGTGACGCGGCGCCAGTCGAGCGGCAGCCGGTTATGGGGATCCAGAGTCTCGCCGAGACGGAAGACCCACAGCGTCAGTGCCGCGGCGGTGAGGACCGAGAAGCCGAACACCCAGCGCCAGGACCCGCTCAGCAGGAGCAACTCGCCGATACCCGGTCCGAGGACCGGCGCGATCAGGAACACGGCCATGATCAAGGACAGTGCCCGGGCCATGCGGTCGCCCACGTAGATGTCCCGGGTGATGGCCAGCGCCATGGCGCGCGGCGAGGCGGCGCCGATGCCCCACAAGAAGCGGCTCACCAGCAGGAACTCCAGCGAGGGCGCCAGCGCGGCGCCCGCCGCACCCAGGGCGTACAGGGCCAGCCCGCCGTACAGGGCCGGTTTGCGGCCGAACCTGTCGGCGAGCGGTCCGAAGATCAACTGGGCGCACCCCAGACCCAGCAGGTACAGCGTGACCGTCCACGAGAGCGTGGTGGAGTCCGCTGCCAACCCGAAGGCGGCGCGGATCTCGCCCAGCGCCGGCAGCATGACGTCGATACCCAGGGCCGTGCTGGCCGTCAGGGCGGCCATGAGCGCGATGAACTCACGCTCGCCCATGCGCTGAGCCCTCATGCGGCCGGCTATTGCGCCGGGTCTCCCGTCAGGGGGAAGTGGCAGGCCACGAATCGCCCGCCGGAGACCTCGCTCAACTCGGGCACCTGTTCGGCGCACAGTTCGGTCGCCCTTGGGCAGCGGGTGCGGAAGCGGCAGCCGGAGGGAACGTCGAAGGGCGACGGCGGATCGCCGGCCAGCACGTCCTCCTCGGCACCGCCGCCCGGGTCGAGTTGGGGGATCGAGGCCAGGAGGGCGTCGGTGTAGGGATGGGCGGGGAGGTCGAAGATGGTGTCGGTCGGCCCGATCTCGCAGATCCGCCCCAGGTACATCACGCAGACGCGGTCGCTGATGCTCTTCACCACCGCCAGGTCGTGGGCGATGAACAGCATCGTCAGCCCGTACTCCTCCTTCAAGTCCTCCAGGAGGTTCAGGATCTGGGCCTGGATCGACACGTCGAGGGCGGAAACCGGCTCGTCGCAGATCAGAACACGCGGGTCGAGCACCAGGGCCCGGGCGATGCAGAGCCGCTGGCACTGGCCGCCGGAGAACTCGTGCGGGCGGCGAGTGCCGACCTCGTCGAGGTCCATGCCGACGCTGCCCAAGACGGCGCGCACGCGATCGGTGGCGTCGGCCGCTGCGCCGGCGCCCTGTTGGTCCCGGGGAAGATGGTCGGGCCAGATGTCCAGCCCCTCCCGCACGATGTCGGCGACTCGCCGGCGGGGGTTCAGCGAGGCGATCGGATCCTGGAAGATCATCTGCAGACCTGTCCGGATCCGCCGCAGCTCCTCCCCCCCGAGCGTCGTGAGGTCCACACCGTCTAAAACGACCGTCCCCGACGCCGGCCGCGGCAGTTGCAGCACGGCGTGAGCGGTCGTGGACTTCCCGCAGCCCGACTCGCCGACCAGGCCCAGGGTCTCGCCCTCGGCGACGTCGAAGCTCACGCCGCTCACCGCGCGCACGGTCCGCCCGCGGCCCGCCGAGTACTCCACGTGAAGGTCCGTGACCTGCAGCAGCACCTCGTCGGAGGGCCGCAAGTGGGAACTGCCGACTCCCGCCATCAGGAGGGCATTCCTTCGCCGACGGCGGTGAGATCCCCCACCAGAGAGAGGCCCGCAGCGGTCCGCCCGGCGGCGCGATTGGCGGCCAGGGCACGCTCGCCCTCGGGCGTGCCGGCCGGGTAGAAGCAGGCATGACGATGTGCGGCGTGCTCGGAGCCGGACAGGGAGGGATTCTCGCTGAGGCAGCGCGGCTGCGCGTGCGCGCAGCGCGGCGCGAAGGCGCACCCGGGCGGCAGGGTGGCGAGGTCCGGTGGGCGCCCCTGGATGATCCGCAGCCGCGTGTGGCTGGGTTGGGCGACCTTCGGGATCGACTCGAACAGGGCCTTCGTGTAGGGGTGGCGCATCTTCGTGAACAGTTGCAGGGTCGGCGCCTTCTCCACGATCCGCCCGGCGTACATCACGATGACCTCGTCGGTCCGTCCCGCCACCACGCTGAGGTCGTGGGTGATGAGGATCATCGCCATGCTGTGCTGGCGGCGCAGCCGGTCCAGAAGATCCAGGATCTGCTTCTGCACGGTCACGTCGAGCGCGGTCGTGGGTTCATCGGCGATCAGCAGTTTCGGTTCGCAGGCCAGGGCGATGGCGATCATGACCCGCTGTCGCATCCCGCCTGAGAGTTGGTGGGGGTACTCCTGCAGCCGGCGGTCGGGGTCGGCGATCCCGACCTGCTCCAGAAGTTCCCGCGCTCGGTGCCCGGCGGCCTCACGGGACATCTTGCGGTGGTAGCGGAGCCCCTCGCCGATCTGCCGTCCGACCTGGATGACGGGATTCAACGACGTCATCGGGTTCTGGAAGACCATCGAGGCCTCCACGCCCCAAATGTGCCGGCTCTCGGTGCGCGGCAGGTTGCGGACGTCGCGCCCGTCGAGCAGCACGCGGCCGGTCGTCATCGACACCCCGGGCGGCAGCAGGTTCATGATCGAGCGCGCCGTGGCCGACTTGCCCGAGCCCGACTCACCCACGACGCCCAGCGTGCGGCCGCTGTGCAGCGTGAACGACACCCCGTCGACCGCCCGGAGTGCGCCCCGCTCAGTGGCGAACGACGTGCACAGATCCTCGACGACGAGTGTGGGGGTCTCGTTGGGGGCGTTCACCTGTGGGTCGGGATTCAGAGCAGCTCGAGAACGGTCGTGGGGGGCCGGCTGATGATCGCCCGCTCGCCGCGCACCACGACGGGGCGCTGCATCAGCCGCGGGTGTGCGACCAGCAGGTCCACCACCTGGCCGGGGCTGGTGGCGTCCTCGTCGCTCAGCCCCAGGTCGCTGAAGTTCTTGTCGCGCCGCACCAGGTCGGACGGATCGTTCTCCAGGATCGCCAGCAGGGCCTCCAAGCCGGCGCGATCGAGAGGTTCCTTCAGGTATTGGACGACGTCGAACTCGACGCCCCGCTCCCGCAACAGGTCGAGAGTGGTGCGGGAACTGCCTCAACCTGGGTTGTGATACACGAGGAAGTCGGCCATGGTCGAACCTTAGCTGACCACCCCGACTCCCTCGTCGACGGGTCGCCGCGCTTCAGCCGAGCCCCCAGGCGGGTCCGATCACCCCCCACACCCCCTCGGCGAGCCGATTCCCGCCGTCGATGGTCAGGTGGACGCCGTCCTCGCGCCGCAAGCGGATGTCGTCGATCTCGTCGACGTAGCCGCCTTCGGAGTCGCTGAAGAGCTGCCAGGTGTCGACGTAGGTGACCTGCGGGTACTCCGCGGCCAATTCCGCATAGACCGTGTTCAAGCGCTCGAGGCCGCCGGACAGGCGGGGTTCGCGAACCGGGGGCTGGCCGACCCAGACGGTCTGGGTCTCAGGCTGGCTGAGCAGCGTCATGATCCGGCTGACCCGTTCCCGGTACAGCTCAAGCCACTCGTCCCCGAAGCGGTCCAGGATCTCGCCCTCGTGCTCCACGTTCTGGAAGTCGTTGGCGCCGAAGAGCACCACGATCACGTCGGGCCGGCTCTCGGTGAGTATCCCGGCGAGGTGGTGCGCCCAGTCGAAGAAGTCCGGGCGCGACAGCCCGGTCGCCGGTCGCGGGTCCAGGTCGATCCGGACGAGGGCGGCCGGCGTGATCCGCGCCAGCCCCTCGCCCAGGTCGCGGCTGATGGAGTCGCCGCCCACATACATCTGCAACGGCTGGTCGGCATCGGGAGTCCGGGGCGCGTCGAACAGCGGCGGCTCCGGGGTCCCCCCGTCGGGTTCGGCGCTCGGATCGGACAGAACGAAACCGGGTGGACATTGTCCCGGCACGTCGACGGGCGAAGGAGTGCCTTCTGGTTCCGATCGACCCTCGTCCGGTCCCGGCTCTTCGGGAGGCTCGCTGCCGCCGTCGGTGGTCGTCGTCGGTGCGGTTGCATCCTCGGCAACGCAGTCCACCCCCTCGATCGGCGTGATGAACCCGTCGGGTGGCGGGCCCGCGTCCGGATCGACTTCTCCGGGTTCGTCTGGCTCCGAGGCGTCGGGCTCCGCGGCCTCGGGTGCCGAAGGTTCGGGCTCCGCGGCGTCGGGCGCGTCTTCCGGTTCGACGGGCGGGGGCTCCGGCTCAGCGGGCGAGGTCGCCGGTTCGGTCTCCGGGTCCTCGGCGAGCAGCGGAGGCTGCGGATCGGTCGTCCGCGCCGCGGAGGCCTGGGCACGGGCGATCAGGGCCTCGACGTCGTAGACCGCCTCCTCGCCGTCCAGCGCGGAGGCAAGGCGCTCGGCGGGTCGGTTCAGCGAGAGGCCGTGAGCCACGCGGTCGGCAACCTTGGCGGCGCCCAGCGCGACGTCGCGCTGTGTGCTCAGGGGCTGACGCTCGGCCAGGCCCACGAGAGCGCCCGACCCCAGCAGTGCCCCGAATCCGAGCGCCACGACGGTGGCCACGACGATCTGGGGTGGGCGCAGCGGCGGGCGCCGATCGGATGGCGGGCCGTCGGACTCGAGCGGCTGGATGGGCGGCCAGGGGGGTTGCTCGGGGGCCGGCGGTGGCGGACGGTCGCGGGGAGGGTTGGAGGCCATGGCTCAGAACTGGAAGTAGATGAACGGCGCCACACCTTCGGGGCCGAACTGTTCGAGGACGACGAGCCAGAAGGCGAAGGCCAGCGCCGTCACGAGCACCGGCAGGTGGCTGGCCACCCGGAGTGTGGGCTCGGTGGCCGCCCGGGGCCAGAAGTGGGTCGCCAGGGCCACCACGATGAGCGTCACGGGGACCCAGGTGAGGCGGGTCGGTTCGGCGGTCCAGGCATTGAACAGGCGTCGCAGCACGCCCGCGGCGGCGCCCAGCGATTCGGCCCGGAACAGGATCCAGCCGAAACAGACGAAATGGAAGGTGACCAGCCGGGCGACGATCCGCGGCGGCCGCAGCCCCAGGCGCCGCTCCACGAGCAGACCGAGACCGTGGAGCAGCCCCCACAGTACGAACGGCCAGGCGGCGCCGTGCCAGAGTCCGCCGAGCAGCATCGTGAGGAGCAGGTTGCGGTCGCGGCGCAACTCGCCGCCCCGGTTCCCGCCCAGGGGGATGTACAGGTAGTCCCGGAGCCAGCGTGACAGCGACATGTGCCAGCGGCGCCAGAAGTCCTGGATCGAGTCCGCCCGGTAGGGCTGGTTGAAGTTCTCGGGCAGGCGGATGCCCAGCAGGAGGGCCACGCCGATGGCGATGTCGGTGTAGCCGCTGAAGTCGGCGTAGATCTGTACGGCGTAGGCGTAGACCCCCAGCAGCACCTCGAGTGACGAGAATCGCTCCGGGAAGGCGAACACGTCGTCCACCAGCGTCTCGGCGAGATAGGTCGCCACGACCACCTTCTTGAACAGGCCCGCGGCGATCAGGACCACCGCCCGGGTGAGGTCGCTCTGCCGCAACGACCTGGGCCGGTTCAACTGGGGGATCAACTCGTGGGCCCGCACGATCGGGCCTGCCACCAGCTGCGGGAAGAACGCCAGGTAGACGGCGAAGTCCAGGGGTTTGGCCGGCTCGGCGTCACCCCGGTAGACGTCGAGCACGTAGCTGATGGCCTGGAAGGTGAAGAACGAGATTCCCACCGGCAGGATGATGTTCAGCAGGGGCAGGTCGGCGGCGATCCCCAGGCCGACGAGCGCGCTCTCGGCGCTGTCGACGAAGAACCCGGCGTACTTGAAGAACCCCAGTGAGGCCAGGTTCGCCCCCACCGCCAGGCTCACCACCGCCCGTCGGCCGCCCGGACTCTGCAGGCGCGCCAGCCAGGTCGCCGCAATCTGGTTCAGCACCGTGGAGGCCACGATGAGCCCCACGAAGCGGGCGTCCCAGTACCCGTAGAAGAAGTAGCTGGCGGCCAGCATGAACAACTTCCACCAGCCACGCCGCCCCGGCATCAGCCAGCCCACGGTCAGCACCACGATGAAGAAGAGTGCGAACGTGAAGGTGGGGAACAGCATGCGGGGTCGACTTCGTTACGGGTGAGCGGCGCCTCCGGCGGCGGTTCACACCACCGGATCGCAAGCTACTAGTGCCACTCCCGCGCGCCGCGGACTGATCGATCGTTTCGTTCGATGGCGGATGCGGCGCGATGCCGCGGTCGACTTCAGCAGAAGTTGGGGATGACCTCGGTCGCGATCCGGTGCAGGCGGTCGGGGGTCTCCTCCGCCGTCCAGTTGAAGTCGGGGATGATGATCTCGTCGACGCCGGCCGCGTCGTACTCGGCGAGCGTCTCGGTGATCTGGGCCGCCGTCCCGACCAGCAGGGGGTGGGCGCGGGCGAGACCCTGGGCTCGTTCGGCCGGCGTGGCGGGCACGTCGCGCAGGCCCACCAGCAGGGCGGCCGAGCGCTGCACCGCGGCGGGGTCGCGGCCGATGGCCTCACAGGCGCGGTCCAGCACCGCCATCTTCTGGATCAGCTTCTCGGGGCCGCCCCAGGTGTTCCACTCGTCGGCGAAGCGGGCCGTGGTGGGGATGGTGCGCCGCTCACCGGCGCCGCCGATCATGAGCGGGAGGTGACCCACCGGCTTGGGGGCCAACGGTGCGCCGTCGAGCCGGTAGTACCGGCCGGCGAAATCGGTCCGCTTGTTGGCGAACATGCCGGTGATGATCTCGCACGCCTCCTCGAGGCGGTCGGCCCGCTCCCCGGCCGTGCCGTAGCGGATGCCGTAGCGGCGGTGCTCGTTCTCCTGCCAGGCGGCGCCGAGCCCCAGCACGAAGCGCCCGCCGGAGATCCGGTCGATCGTGGCGGCCATCTTGGCGGTGACCGCGGGGTGGCGGTAGGTGTTTCCCAACACGAGGTGGCCCAGGCGAACCCGGGGCACCGTGGCGGCGAGCGCGGCCATGAGCACCCAGGCTTCGTTGACCGAGTCCAGTTCGGGATCATCGTCGGGATAGCCGGTCTTCATGGGATAGCCCTCGGGGGGCGGCATGAAGTGGTCGGGTGCCCAGATGCCGTCCCAGCCGGCCGCCTCGGCCAAGCGGCAGACGTGCTGCATGTGTTCGAAGCTGTTGGAGGTGTCGAGCCAGAATCCGAAGCGCATGGCTGCATTATGGCCCGTGGTCACCGCGGCGGGCTCCGGCTGCCGGTCTAGGCTTCAGATCCGTGGCAGATCTTCCCGCCGGCGGCGAACCCGGCGCCTCCCTCGATGCCGACGATCGCGCCGCGATCGCCGATCTGCTGTACGGCTATGCGTGGCATCTCGACCGCAACGAGCCGGAGCAGTTGGGGGAGATGTTCACCGAGGACGCCTCGCTGGACTACGGGCCGGAGTTCCCCACCATCTTCGGGCGCGCCGCGATCGTTGAGGCTGTGGCCCGCGGCCAGAGGGAGATCTTCGCCGGCTGCTCCCACCACATCTCCAACGTCCGCATCAGCCCCGACGGCCCGGATCGGGCCACCTGCACGTCCTACGTGTACTCCTGGACCAGTTACCGCAGCGGCGCTCCCGACGGCGACATGTGGGGGCAGTATCACTGCCGCTTCCGGCGCACGCCCGACGGCTGGCGGATCGCGGAGATGGTGCTGCTCGTGGCGGGCATGAAGAACTTCCACCGGGGGTCGATGCACCCCATCGGCCGGCGGCCCTGACCTCCGGCACCGGATCGCCCTCCTCGGGCGTCGCAACCCGCACCGGAAGCGGCCCCGCCTAGGTTCCTGAGATGGCTCGAGGCGCGGCCCCCGTCGACGGGAGATACGAGCCACACGAACACCCGCCGCCGAGGCGGGCGCTGGCGACCGCCGCGCAACTGGCGCTGATGCTGGTCCCGCGGACGATCCTGCTGCCCGTCCTGGTGGTGGCGGTGGCGGGAGGGCGCAGCGCGCTCGAATCCCGCGTGGTGCTGGCCTCCATCGTCGTGTGCAGCCTGCTGATGCTCGCTATGACCGTCGGCTTCAGGCGGCTCAGGACCGAGAACCTCTACGTCGTCGCCGTCGACCCGATCAGCGTGCCGTTCTGCATCCTGGCGCTGCGGGGCGGGGGAACGGCCACGCTGGCCGCATTGGTGGTTGTGACCGGGTTGTTCCAGGTCACCGTCGGCATGCGCCTGTCGCTTCTGCGGAGACTCATCACCCCGGCCGTGAGCAGCACGCTGGTCGTGCTCTCGGTCATGTCGTTGATCCCGGTGTTGGCGAGCACCGTCGGCGCGGGACCGGCGGGGCGGGCGGGGAGCGGGCGTCTCGGCACTCTCCTGTGCATGGTCATCGCCCTGGCGGTCATGATCGGTGTGAACGCACGGGGCCGCGACGCCCTGAAGCTCTGGGCCGCACCGATCGGCTTGGTGGCGGGACTCATCGTGGCGATCGGCTTCGGGCTCTACGACTTCGACAAGGTGCGGGAGGCCGCCTGGTTCGGGCTCCCCGAGGGTGGCTGGGCGTTGTTCGGCCCCCGGGGCGACACGGGCCCGTTCGGTGCCACGTTCTTCACGCTCCTCCCGTCGTTCCTGATCCTCGGCCTCGTCGTGCTCATCCGGACCCACGGAGCGTCGATCATCACGCAGTTCGTCTCGTGGCGCCGGCTCCTGTCGATCGACTTCCGCGAGGTGCAACGCGCCAACACCCGGCTCGGCTTGGGAACCATCGCCTCCGGGTTGGCAGGTTCGATCCCCGTCAGCGCCGCACCTATGGGCATCCGGTTCATCTCCCAGACGAAGTGCGCCTCCCGCCGGGTGGGGGCGATGGTCGCCGTGCCGTTCCTGGTCATCGCCATGGTGCCGAAGGTGTGGGCGGCGATCATCGCCATGCCCCGCGTACTCGTGGTCATCTACTTCGCGTTCATCCTGGCTCCACTCGTCTTCCGCATCGCCAAGTCGCAGCGGCAATCCTTCGGGCAGGTGCGGAACATCGTTCTGATCGGCCTTCCCGTGCTGGCCGGGTTGCTCATCGAGATCGGCTTCGTGGACTTGGGGGAGAACGCCGTCGGGGACGCCGTGACGCGCCACGGGCTGCTTGCCGGGAGCCTGCTCCTGGTCATCCTGGCGCTGGCGTTCAATGCGGTGGAGTACCGCCGCACTCTGGAGACGAAGCTGAGCGTGACCAGTCTGGGGTTGATCAGGGACTTCATGCGCACCTTCGCCGCACGGAAGTCCTGGGACGAGGCAACCGGGGCACGGCTCGACGCCGTCGCGGAGGAGGCGCTGCTGGTCCTGACCGAGCGGATCGCAGGCTCCGGCGACGAGGACTACCGGCGCCTGCGCGTCACCGCCACCGCCCGCGGCTCCGCGGTGGAGCTGGAGTTCGCCAGCGGTCCCACCGAGGCGGAGAACCTCGAGGACCGGATCGCGCTCCTATCCGGACCCGAGTCCGACATGTCCGAGCTGGAGATCGAGCGCGACATCTCGCTGCGGCTGCTCCGCCACTACGCCACATCGGTGCATCACCGGCAGTACCACGAGGCCGAGATCATCACCGCCGTGGTGGCCGTCGAGACCGGCGACGACTAGCCGGTCGCGTGACCTCGGGCCCAGGCACTACCGTCGGGCACGTGACCGGCGCTGAGACGGCGGCGACCCGGGCGTTGAGGGAGCGCCGAGCCGCAGTCAAGCAGGCCTTCATCAGGCTGACCGACAGGGTGTACGTGGCCACCGGCTACGGCATGTCGACGTTCGCATTCGTCGTGGGCGACACCGGCGTCGTGGCCGTGGACGCCGGGAGCGATCCCGGTCCGACGGCGCAGGCGCTCGGGGAACTCCGGCGGCACACCGACCTGCCGCTTCTCGGAGTCGTCTACACCCACGGCCACATCGACCACACCGACGGGGCGATGGCGTTCGTGGAGGAGAACCCCGACATCCAGATCTGGGCCATCAAGCCGTTCGGCACCGAGGGGCGCTGGTTGGCGCGAAACGGCGCAAAGATCGCCGCGTTGAGGGCGGCCTGGCATTTCGGATCCTTCCTCCCGGATGAGACGTTCACCAATGTCGGTACCCCCGACCCCGACAGCGCCAGGAGGGCCGGACTCGGTGCTGCTCCTGATCCGCGCATCCGTCCCCGGAGGAGATTCGTGGGATCGGCCACGATCCGGCTGGGTGGGGTCGCCCTGGAGGTGTCGCACAACCCGGGGGAGACCGACGATCAGATCATGGCGTGGTTCGCCGAGGAGCGGGTCGCCTTCGCGGCCGACAACATCTACCCGTCCTGGCCCAACCTGTATGCGATCAGGGGGACGCGCTACCGCGACGTGCGCACCTGGTGCGAGTCGGTCGATCGCATCCGGGCGCTGCGGGCCGACCACCTGGTGCTCGGCCATGGACGGCCGCTCAGCGGCGCCGACAGGATCGATGAGACGCTGGGGGTGTACAGCCGGGCGTTGTGGCATGTCTACAACGCCACTATCGAGGGCATGAACGCGGGCAGGACGCCCGATGAGTTGGCCCACGAAGTCACGCTGCCCGACGACCTGGCCGGCCACCCGTGGCTGCGGGAGTACTACGGCACCGTGGCCTGGTCGGTGCGGTCGATCTTCGCGGGCGTGTTGGGCTGGTTCGACGGCAACCCCACGAGCCTGAACCCGCTGCCCCCCGCCGACCGGGCACGGCGTATCGCCGAACTCTGCGGGGGTCCCGAGGTGCTGCTCACCGAGGCTTGTGGCGCGCTGGCCGAAGGGGAGGCACAGTGGGCCGCGGAACTGTGCGACATGCTCCTGGCACTGGACTTCCGGCGTTCGGACGCGGCGGCGCTGAAGGCGGACGCCCTGGACGATCTCGCCGAGAATCTGTTGACCTCGGCAGGCCGGAACTACCTGCGCACCGGCGCGCAGCGACTCCGCAAGTCCATCGACGCATCCGGGGCCGGCTAGCGACGGCGCGCCGGGCCGAACGTCGGCGGCGGCGTCACACGGCGGCGGTGTACAGATCCGACGCCACGACGACGTCGCCCTCGAAGCCGCCCGCGCGCACGTCCGCGGCCAGGGCGGCCTCGTCGTCGTCGTCCCGCGGCGCCGGCATGAGGTGCGTGAGCACGACTCTCCGCACACCGGCACGCGCCGCCAGCGCGCCCACCGTCGGCGCCTCCGCGTGGTAGCCGGCGAGCCCTTCGACTCGGCGAGCTGAGAGCCCCTCCTCGAGGAGACGCCGGCTACTCAACACCTCGTGTACCAGGATGTCGGCTCCGGTGGCCAGGTTCTCGACGGCGTCGCAGGCCCGGGTGTCGCCCGAGACCACCACGACCCCGTCGGAAGTGGTGAACCGGTACGCCACCGCCGGGTGTATCTCGCCGTGGTCCACGAGCACCGACTCCACGAGCACGCCATCGACAGTGGTGACCGCCGCCGGCTCCGGTCCCGCCTCGAAAGGGTGAACGGCCGGCTCGGGCCGGTCCGGGAAGCCGGCGAGATCGACGCGCGCCGCGATGTCCGGCTCCAGGTTGTCCAGCAGCGATTCGAGGTAGCCGACGGCCGGGCCATCCGGGCAGTGGATCGGCAGGGCTTCACAGGGGCGGACGCCGTTGCGGATCCAGCGCGTGAGCACCAGCTCGGGGATCCCCATGAGGTGGTCACTGTGGTGGTGGGTGATGACCAGGGCGCCCAGCCGTGTTATGTCCACGCCGGCCTCGGTGAGGCGGAACAGCGTCGCCGGGCCGGCATCGATCTGGATGAGCGTGCCGTCGTGGCGCAGCAGCGCGCCCGCCCCGGCGCGGCCGGGCGACGGCATGGGTATCCCGCTACCGGTGATGGTGATCGTCGTCGTCAAGTCAGCAGCCCAGCGCGTGGGTCACGGCACGGCACACCTGACGCATCGCCGGCTCTCGCACTTCGCCGGCGCGCCGGGTGAGTGACGAGCGCCGCACGGTGTGCAGACCGTCGCAGTTCACGACGCAACCCTCGGTCAGGCCAGCATCGATCGCATCGACGGGTACTTCGACGGCAAGACCGCGGATCGTGGTGGTGATCTCCGCGACGGTCACCAGTTCGCGCACGTCGATCACCTCCGACCGGGTGAGGACCAGCACCGGCCGGCGCTTACCGCCGACCTCGGACCACCACACGTCGCCGCGGGTCACTGCGTTCCCCAGGCCTCGGCATCGTCCCAGAAGTCGTCTGGCTGTTCGGGGAAGCGCTGGTATGCGGCACGGTCGGCCATGGCCGTGGCGTGCCGCACAGCCTCTGCGACGCCGTCGCGGGCCGCTTTGGAGAGATTGATGCCGAGCCGGCGTGCCCGGCGGGCCAGCTCCTCGTCCAGGGTGAACGTGGTGCGTGTGGTCGCCATATCAATATGCTATCACTTCTGATATCATCTCTCCGACGTCAGCAAGCCGGGAGAGGCGGGAGTGGACCGGTCATCGATTTCCGAAGCGGCGCGGCGGCTTCGTGTGGCCGCCGCGACAGGACGCCAGTGTGCGCCCGTTCGCCACGTGCTCGGCGGCGACTCCGGCATCGAGGCCGCCTATGCCGTGCAGCAGGCCAACGTGGCTCTGGCCGTCGCCGGCGGGCGCCGGGTGAGCGGGCGCAAGATCGGCCTCACCTCCCAGGCCGTGCAGGAGCAGCTCGGGTTCGGTGAACCCGTGAGTGGGGTTCTCTTCGCCGACACCTGCGTTCCCGACGGCCTCGATGTACCTGTCGGCCGGCTGGTACAACCCCGGGCCGAGGGGGAGATCGCCATGGTGCTCGGGGACGACCTTGACAAGGGGACTCACACCGTCGTCGACGTCATCGGTGCCGTCGCCTACGTGCTGCCGGCCCTGGAGATCGTCGACAGCCGCAACGCCGACTGGGACATCGACATCGTGGATATGGTCGCCGACAACGCCTGCAGCGGCCTGTACGTCGTGGGCAGCCGGCCGGTGCCGCTCACCGCCGTGGATGTGCGCGGCGTGAGCATGCGGATCACCCTGAACGGCACGACCGCCTCGACCGGAACGGGCTCGGCCTGCCTCGGCAACCCGCTGCACGCCATGGTCTGGCTGGCCGACGCCATGTGCGAGCGGGGTGAACCGCTGCGAGCCGGTGAGCTGATCATGACCGGTTCCCTCGGCCCGATGGCCCCGCTGGGACCCGGTGACGAGATCCGGGCCGAACTCGACCCGATCGGGACGGTCGGCACGAGGCTGGGAGTGTCGGACGATTGAACCGGGGAGGGGCCGGCGGTCGCGGCTGCTCGCTACCCCTCCGCCAGAAGGCTCACGAAGCGCTCGTAGCGCTGTGCGGCGGGTGCCGCCCAGTGCGGGTCGGGCTCGACGGTTCGGGCGGTTGCGGCCCAGCGGGCGCCGTCGGCCAGGTCGGTCTCCAGCCCGGCCACCAGGCGGGCGGCGAAGGCGGTGCCGAGGGCAGCGCTCTCCGGAATCGCCCCGACGTGCACCGGCAGGTCACAGCAGTCGGCCAGGGCCTGCATCCACGGGCCCACGACGCTGCCGCCGCCGGTCGTCACGACGCGCCGGGGTGCGATCCCGGACACCTCGATGTGGCGGCGCACCACGAACCCCGTCGCCTCCAGGGCCGCCCGGAGGAGGTGCTCCCGGCGGTGGGTGGCCTCCAGGCCCCGCAGTGAGGCCGA
Organism: bacterium; assembly: GCA_028824415.1. Classification (GTDB taxonomy): domain Bacteria; phylum Actinomycetota; class Acidimicrobiia; order Acidimicrobiales; family CATQHL01; genus VXNF01. The sequence continues at coordinate 24,968 of JAPPDX010000036.1, forward strand.
GCGAGCCCTCCCGGCGGTGGGGGTGCGCTCGGGGTGAACCGACGGGATCCACACCGGCAGGTCCCCGGGGTCGACTCCCCCCAGCAGCGAGGCGAACTCCTCCTCGGACGGCAGGTCGCCCAGCATGGCCCGCACCCTGTCCCAGAAGAGCCCCCCGGCGTTGCTCGGCCCGCCGACGCAGAACCGGTCCGCTGTGGTGTGAGGGATGGTCCAGAGGCCGTCGATCTCCAGCCAGGCGTCGGTCACGATCCAGCACAGCAGAGTGCTGCCCAGGGTGACGATGACGTCGCCCACCTCGGCGGGGCCGGCGACGGTCAACTCGGCGAGGCCGTCCACGACGCCGGCCCCCAGCGGGATGCCGTCCACCTCACCCGCCGGTTCCCAGCCCGCCACGAGCCGCGGCAACTGCTCGGGGGCGATCCCCAGCCGGGCGCAGTGATCGCCGTCCCAGCCGTCGCCGCCGAGCAGTGGCACCGCCGCCAGTGCGGTCGCCGTGTCCAGCGCGGCGATACCGCCGAGGGCGAAGTTGGCGACGGTCTGGGCCGGCCAGAAGCCGGCGGCGCCGGGATGCCGGCCGGCCAGGTGCTTGAGGAAGCCGATGAACTCCTCGTTGCCCACCGGCGGCAGACCCGGCCGTGCCTTCCCCCGGGCGTCACCGTAGAGCAGGCCGGCGCCGAGCGGGACGCCGGCGCCGTCCACGGCGGTGAGCGAGGGCACCATGGCCGCCACGCACAGCGCCTGTGGCACGCCGGCGTGGCGCACGTCCTCCCAGGCGGCCAGCGGGCCGTCCCGCCAGGCGGCCGCGGCGTCGTGCTGCAGCAGTCCCGGACCGGGGACCTGCAGTTCGTGGGGCCGCCTGGTTCGAGCCAGGATCCGCCCGTCGCCGTCGACGGCCACCGCCTTCGTCGCCGTGGTCCCGACGTCGATGCCGACGGTGACCGGGATGGCGCCAGGTGGCGTCATGGGTTACCTGTCGTCGGCGGCGGCCTCAGGCACACTGTGCGGCCTGCGGCTCCGCCGAGGGCAGCCCGTCGACGTAGCGCACCGTGCGCGTTGCCACAGCCGGGACCCGCGGTCCGGGCGTGACGATGCCGGTGAGGTTCAGCGGATCGGTCGCCGAGATCTCCACCTGCTCGCCGTTCCGCTCGCTGCGCTGCACCCTGCGCAGCTCGTCCACGGCGGCAGGCAGCGCGAACTGCTCGCCCGTGAACCCCGTGACGAAGCGTCCCCCGCGGACGACCCCCCGGGCCTCGAGACGGCGCAGTGCCCAGAGCACGTCGCGCCAGGGCACCGCCAGCGTCTCGGCCGCCCGGAGGTCGCGGAACACGACCCCCCAGCGGACCAGGAGCTGCTCGGCGGTCGCCTCGGCCAGTTCGTCGGGGTCGAAGGGGTCGTCAACAGCGGCGAGCAGCGACCAGCGCCCCACGGGCCCGGCCAGGCCCTGCGCGCCGCGGCGCAGCCCCCGTCGCGGCTGGAGGCGGGCACCGGGGGATCCCCGGCGCGGCCCTCCGAGCAGGGAGCGGAGCGCGCCGAAGCTGTCGGCGGTGAGCAGGCCGCGGGCCACACCGTCGGTCAGCCCCGACTCCACGTCGGTCGCCAGTCGCCCGCAGTCGGCGGTCAACTCGCCGGCGAATCGGGGGCCGTGGCGCTCGAGCGACTCGATGATCTCCGCCAGCGCGCCCGCGGCGGGCGCCGTCGGCACCTCATCGCCGCGGGCCGCGGCCGTCAGCCAGTCGAAGTCGCCGCGCAGCCCGAGCGTGACCGGCGTGGCGCGCGAGGTGGCGGCGCCGGGACGTCCCTCGTCGCCGCGCCGCAGCCCCAGGCGGCCCCAGGCCAGCTCGCCGGACAGGCACAGGTCGTCGAGCCACACCGGCAGGTAGCCGTCGACGCGACCTGCCAGGAGTTGCCTCTCCCAGGCGCCGGCCGCCGCCTCGAAGCCCTGCAACTGTTCGATCACCCCGGCGAGCCCGGCGCGGCCCCGCACCTGCGTGCCGGGTGCCACGTGCTGCCAGCGGAACAGGAAGCGCATGAAATCCTGCGCGGTGACCGGCTGGATGTCCCGGCGCCGGCGGCGCTGCGAGTAGACGTGGATCCGCGCCAGCAGGCGGCGGCTGCACCACTCACTCTCGGCGGTCTCGGTGGAGTCGGCGCGCCCCGGGCGGAACTGGCCGGACAGGGCGAATCCCTCCGCCTGCAGCGCCCCCAGAGCGATCCGGACGTCTCCGAGCTGCAGCGACGTGGCCTCTGCCAGCTCGGCGGCGGTCACCGGCCCCATGACCTCCAGATGACCGCGAACGGCCTCGATCGCCACGTCCGCGGGGTCGCCGATGTCGGTCGGTTCGTCGGAGCCGTTCGCCGCCGGGGCAGCGGTGCCCAGCAGGGCGGCCACGGCCGGGCGCAGCTCGGTGGTGCACCAGTAGCCGCCGGCGACACTCGCCCGGCCGACCTCGGCGAGGCGCCGGTAGAGGTCCTCCCAGTCCGCTCGGGGCCGGCAGAGCACCATCTGTGAGAGCAGGTCGTGCAGCTCGTCGGGATCCCGCACGTCGGGTGCCACCTCGGCGCACGTGCGTGCGATGGCATCGGGATGCAGGGCCCCGATCTCACTGAGGTCGACCGGCAGGCCGCGCGGCAGTCGCACGGCCCGCGTGCGCCGCTCCTCCAGCGGCGCCTCGTCCAGGAACGTGAAGGGTCGCCCGTTCAGGATCTCGTGCGCCAGGGGAGACGGCTCGGGGGTGTCGCGAAACTCCACGGCCACCTCGCCTGAGCGCATCGCATCCAGCAGCGCCGCCAGACCGTCGATGTCGGTGGCCTCGTGGAGGGCGTCGTGGAGCGTCTGGCGCACCAGCAGGTGGTCGGGGATCGGGATGGGCCCGGGGTTGTTGTCCCCGCATGCGGCCAGGCCCGGGAACACCGCCGCCATCACGTCGTCGGCCTCCATCCGCTGGATGGGAGGCGGGTTGCGCTTGCCTCCCTTGAAGCGGAGCACTGTGAGCGACCGGTTCAGGTTCCAGCGCCAGCGCACCCCGAACAGCGGCGACACCACAATGGCCTGCGTGAGGGTGTCGGTGACCGTCGCGGGGTTCAGCATCTGTGGTACGTCGCTGAGCGGGAAGCTGTGCTGGGGGCCGAGCGACAGCACCACGGCGTCGTCGTTCGCCGCCGCCTGCAACTCGAAGTCGAACGTGCGGCAGAAGCGCTTGCGCAGCGCCAGACCCAAGCCGCGGTTCAGGCGCCCCCCGTACGGGCTGTGGATCACGAGTTGCATGCCGCCGGTCTCGTCGAAGAACCGCTCGATCACGAGGCGGTGCTGCGTGGGAAGCGAGCCGAGCGAGGCCCGTGCCGCGGCCAGGTACGACACGACGGTCCCGGCGGCGACGGAATCGACGCCGCAGCGTTCGGAGATGGCGTCCCGGGCGCCGTCGGGGTTCTCGGCGTCGAGGAACTCCTCCACCAACCCCCGCAGCTCGCTCACCTCGGTGCTCAACTCAGCGGTCCGCGAGGGTGCCTCGCCCAGCCAGAACGGCACCGTGGGCGGTGCGCCCTCGGCGTCGACCACGCGCACCACACCCGACTCGACGCGCCGGATGCGCCAGGAGTGCGAGCCCAGCAGGAAGACATCACCGGCCATCGACTCGATCGCCCAGTCCTCGTTGACGGTGCCCAGGAAGGTGTCGTCAGGATCCAGCAGCACCCGGTAGTCGGCCACGTCCGGGATCGCCCCACCGGAGGTCAGCGCGGCCAGGCGGGCGCCGCGGCGCCCGGCTGCCTCGCCCGCCGTCGAGTCCAGGTGCACGTAGTCGCCGCGTCGTCCCCGCCCCGTGACCACGCCGGCGTTGGTGAATCTCAATGTCTCGTCGAAGTCCTCCCGCGACAGGTCCGCGTAGGGCGCCGCCCGCCGCACCAACCCGAACAGGTCCTCGATCTTCCAGCGTTCGGCGGCGCACTCGGCGGTGACCTGCTGGGCGAGCACGTCGAGGGGGGCCACGGGCGGCGTCACGGCGTCGAGGTGGCCGGCCCGCACTCCGGCCAGCAGCGCGGCGCACTCGATGAGCTGGTCGCGGGTCGTGGGGAACAGCCGTCCCTTGGGCACCGCACCCACCGAGTGGCCCGAGCGGCCGACCCGTTGCAGGAACGTGGCCATGCTGCGGGGGCTGCCGATCTGGCAGGCCAGGTCCACCGGGCCGATGTCGATGCCCAACTCCAGGGAGGCGGTGGCCACGAGGGCTCGCAGGTCGCCGGCGCGGAGTCGGGTCTCGACCCGCAGGCGCCGCTCCTTCGACAGCGAGCCGTGGTGGGAGGCCACGGCGCCGTCGCCGAGCCGCTCGGCGAGCAGGTGGGCGATCCGCTCGGCCTCGCGACGGGTGTTGACGAACACCAGCGTCGTGTTGTGGGCCTCGATCAGCTCGGCGATGCGGTCGAGGATCTCGGCGGTCTGCTCGGCGGGGGCGACGGCCTCCAACTCGCTGGGCGGCAGCTCCAGTGCCAAGTCCAACTCCCGCCGGTGGCCCACGTCGATCACCGCCGGCGGGTGGCGGTCTGCCGGGATGTGGCCGGCGCCCAGGAGCAACCGTTGGATGGTGCTGATCGGACGCTGGGTGGCCGACAGCCCGATCCGCAGCGGCCGCTGCTCGCAGACGTGCTCCAGCCGCTCCAGGCTGAGAGCCAGATGCGAGCCGCGCTTGTCCCGCGCCACGGCATGGATCTCGTCCACGATCACCCAGCGGGCGCTGCGCAGCATCTCCCGGCTGCGTGCCGCGGTCAGCAGGAGGTACAGCGACTCGGGCGTGGTGATCACGAAGTTCGGCGGGTTGCGCAGCATCGCGGCGCGCGCCGATGCGGTGGTGTCGCCGGAGCGGACGCCGACGCGCAGCGGCGGCGCCTCGAAGCCCAACTCGCCGCCGATGCGCTCGATCTCGGCAAGCGGGCCGGTGAGGTTCTCGGCGATGTCGGTGGCCAGGGCTTTCAACGGCGAGACGTAGACCACCTGCGCCCGCCCGGCCACCTGCTCACCCCGCTCGTGCGCCTGCCAGAGGGCGTCGATGGCCACCAGGAACGCCGACAGGGTCTTGCCCGACCCGGTGGGCGCGCTCACCAGCGTGTCGGCCCCGGCCCCGATGGCGGGCCAGGCCCCCACCTGCGCGGCGGTGGGTCCGCCGGGGAAGCGCCCATCGAACCAGGTCCGGACGGCCGGGTGGAAGCCGTCCAGCACGCCGGCGGGAGCGGCGTCCGACTCGAGGGTGGCGGTGTTGAGGGCGGTCACGGCGGGCCAGTGGCTCCTCGGAGCAATTCTCCAGGTTCAGAACGGTTGTTCGGACGAGGCTAGCGCGTCGCGCTCGCCCGCAGGCGAACGATAGGCGCGCGTCCCGCTCATTGGTGGTGCCCGGCCCGGGCGATCCGCACTGGTACGGTGCCCTGCGATGGTGGGGGACCACTCGGCGACGCCGGTGCTGGAGACGCGCGGCCTCAGCGTGCGCTACGGCCCCGCGCTGACGGTCCTGCACGGCGTGGACATGAAGGTGCCCGCGGGCTCGATCGTGGCCCTGCTGGGGCCCAACGGGGCCGGCAAGACGACCCTGCTGCGCGCGCTCACGGGCCTGCTGCCGTTCCACAACGGGCGGGTGACGGGCGGGGAGGTGCTCCTGGAGGGATCCTCGGTGGGGCGTGCGAACGCAACCGCCCTGGTGCGGCGCGGGATGGCGCAGGTCATGGAAGGCCGGCGGATCTTCGCCGAGTTGACCACCGAGGAGAACCTGCGCACCGGCGCCATCACGGTCCGGGACCGCCGGCGGGTCGCCGAGGTGACCCGGGAGATCTTCGAGATGTTCCCGCAGTTGGCCGAGCGGCGCGGCAACCAGGCCGGCTACCTGTCGGGCGGTGAGCAGCAGATGCTGGCCATCGGGCGGGCGCTCATGAGCTCGCCGAAGCTGCTGCTGCTCGACGAGCCGTCGCTGGGGCTGGCGCCGCGCATCGTCGAGCAGATCGCCGAGCGGATCAGTGCGGTGGGCAAGGCCGGGACCACCGTCCTGCTCGTGGAGCAGAACGCCGCCATGGCCCTGTCGATCGCCGAGTTCGCCTACGTGCTGCAGGCGGGGAGGGTGGCGCTGGGCGGCCCCGCTGCGCTGCTGCGCGACGACGCCGACGTGCAGAAGCTCTACCTGGGTGATGGCTGAGACCGCTCCAGGGGAGACCCCGGCCGCCCTCGTGACGCCACAGCTGCGTGTCGACGGGGTGAGCCTCTCCTTCGGGGGGCTCCAAGCGCTCGATGACGTGTCGTTCAGTGTCCGCCCCGGCGAGCTCGTGGCGCTGATCGGCCCCAACGGGGCCGGCAAGACGTCGATGTTCAACTGCATCAGCGGCGTGTACCGGCCCGAGCGGGGGACGTTGCTCTTCGAGGAGGCCGACCTGGTCGGCATGCGACCCTCCCGGATCGCCGCCGCCGGCGTGGCGCGCACCTTCCAGAACCTGGCGCTTTTCGAGAATCTCGACGTCGTCGACAACCTCATGCTCGGCCGCCACACGCTCATGCGGACAGGCCTGCTGGCCGGCGCCGTCTGGCTCGGACGGGCGCGCCGCGAGGAGATCCGGCACCGCCGACGCTGCGCCGAGCTGGTGGACTTCCTGGGCCTCGGCGGCTACGTCGGGCGCCCGGTGGGGCTGCTGCCCTACGGCGTGCAGAAGCGCATCGAGATCGGGCGCGCCCTCGCCGCCGAGCCGCGCCTGCTGATGCTCGACGAGCCGGTGGCGGGCATGACCCGCGCCGAACGTGACGAGACCGGTGAGCTGCTGAGCGGCATCAGGGCTGAGATGGGCCTCACCATGCTGCTGGTGGAGCACCACATGCACCTGGTGCTGGAGGTGGCGGACCGCGTCGTGGCGATGAACTTCGGTGCCGTCATTGCCTCTGGTGAACCCGAGGCGGTGTCGAACCATCCCGCGGTGGTCGAGGCCTACCTGGGCGCCGCCGGCGGTACCGGAGGGAACGGAGCCCCGAGCTGATGGACAAGTTCCTGCAGCTGCTGCTCTCCGGAGTCGCTCTCGGCGGCATCTACGCCCTGGTGGCGCTGGGGTTCGTGGTGATCTACAAGTCCAGCGGTGCCTTCAACTTCGCGCAGGGAGGATTCGTCACGCTCGGCGCCTACATGGTCTACCAGTTCGGCACCGACTGGGGCCTGCCGTTCTGGCTGGCCCTGGTGCTGGTGATGATCGCCATGGCCGCCGTGGGGATGTTCCTCGAACGGCTGGTGATACGGCCCATGGTCGGCAAGCCCACCTTCACGGTCGTGCTGATCACCCTCGGTCTCCTGCTGGTGATCGAACAGGTGGTGCGTGCGGTCTGGACCCAGCCCGGGCTGGTGCTGAGCGTCCCCTGGGGCAACGGGCGCAGCCAGCTCGGCGAGGTCACGCTGCGCCACGCCGACCTGTGGACCATGGTCTCCGCGGCGGTGCTGCTGGCGGCGTTCTTCCTGTTCTTCCGCTATTCCCGCACCGGTTTGGGGATGCGCGCCACCGCTCTGGACCAGGAGGCGGCCGCGGCGCAGGGCATCTCAGTGGGGCGCTCGTTCGCCGTGTCGTGGGCCGTGGCCGCGGCGGTGGCGGTCGTGGCCGGCGTCATGCTGGTCAGCCGGGGCGGCGGGGCCCTCTCGCCGGCCATCGGCTTCGTCGCCCTCGCCGCCTTCCCCGCCATGATCCTGGGTGGGCTGGACTCCGCCGGCGGCGCCGTGCTCGGCGGTGTGCTGATCGGCCTGGCCGAGGTCATGTCCCAGGGCTACCTGGATGTCTCCTGGCTGGGGTCGAACGTCGAGGTGGTCGTCCCCTACGTGCTGATGGTGGTGGTGCTGCTGTGGCGTCCCGAGGGGCTGCTGGGCACCCGGCGGGTGGAGCGGGTGTGAGCGGCGGACTCCTGCGTCGCTTCCTGCCGTCTGCGGATTCGGCGCGCCCCGCGCGCACATCCGCGGCAGCGGTCAACCGGCTGTTGCCGTCGGGCGGCGCCAAGATCATGGCCGCCTTGGGGGTGGCGGGCGTGGTGATCTGCCCGCTGGTGCTCGAGGACCCGTTCTGGATCACGGTGCTGGGCAACGCCGGCACTTTCGCGGTGGCCGCACTGGGGCTCAGCCTGCTGACGGGATTCTGCGGCCAGGTGTCGCTGGGCCACGCCGCGTTCCTGACCGTGGGCGGCTACCTGGTGGCCTTCTTCGGCGCCGGCTGGGGCTGGCCCCTGCCGGCGTGGCTGGCCATGGCGGCGGCCACCGGCGCTGTCATCGGGGCGCTGGTGGGCCCGTTCGCGCTGCGGTTCAAGGGCAACTACCTGGTGGTGGTGACCCTCGCGCTGATCTTCGTCGTGACCCACGTCGCCCGCAACTGGGAGGGTTTCACCGGCGGCTTCGACGGGATCTCCACCAACAAGGCGCCGCTGGCCCTCGGCGGGCTGGACTTCGGCGACATGAGCGCCTTCGGCCACCGGCTCGATCGCCAGCAGGGCCTCTTCTACCTGTCGTGGATCCTTGTGGGGATCAGCGCCCTGGTGGTGCGGAACCTGGTTCGCAGCCGCCCCGGCCGCGCCATGCAGGCCATCCGGGACCGGGACCTGGCCGCCGAGGTGATCGGGGTCAGCAACGCCCGCTACAAGATCGCCGCCTTCGCCATCTCCAGCGCCATGGCCTCGGTGGCCGGCGCGCTGTACGCGGTCGGCCTGCGCTTCATCACCCCCAATGAGCCGCTGGCGGAACTCTTCCTGTCGATCCGCTTCGTGGCAATCATCATCGTCGGGGGCATGGGAACCGTCTACGGGGCCGTCGTGGGTGCGCTGCTGCTGGGGCCGCTGCCGGAGTTGGTGAAGGAGTTCGTGAGCTATCTGGACGTGACCGTGCCAGGCCTCGGTCGCCCGCTGGTGTCCGACACCGTGGCGGCCGAGCCGCTGTTCAGCACGTCGTCGTTCAGCGAGGTGCTGTTCGGCCTGCTGCTGGTGCTGGCCCTGCTTTTCCAGCCCCAGGGCATTGCCGGGGTCGTGCGGTCACTGCGGATCCGCTGGACCACCCGGGCTTCGCGCTGAGACCGCTTTCCGGCGCTGGATAGGATGGGCGGAGATTCCGGATCGGGTCGTTGAAGGAGGGGGCATGAAGCAGGTTCGCACGGCACGCAGGATCGGCTCGAGGGGGCGGTTGGTCTCGCGGTCCCGCTGGGTGGCACTGATTGCAATGGTCGCCCTGCTGGCCGCCGCGTGCGGTGGCGACGACGGCGCCACCAGTGCGCCG
>JAPPDX010000022.1 GCA_028824415.1 bacterium
ACCCACTGCGCGAAGTAGGCGCCCAGCGTGATGGTCTCGGCGAAGGCCACGTTGATGACCTTGCTGAGGTTGTAGATCAGGGCCATCCCCATGGCCGCCAGCACCAGCGGCGCCTGCTCGGTCAAGCCGATGATCACGGCCTTGGCGATGAAGTCCAAGGTAAGTCCCTCAGCAGTCCGCGGCCGCGGCCGTCACGGTCTTCCCCTCTACCGCGGCCGGCCGATTACATCCCCGCCATGGCGGGATCCTTGTGCCACTTGCCGTCCTTCATGATCCCGACCAGCTTGTCGTGGTCCTGAAGAACGGTGATGTCGCTGGACGGATCTCCGTTGACGAGCAGGAGGTCCGCCAAGTAACCCGGCGCCACGCGTCCCAGCTCGTCGGATCGCCCGAAGATCTCCCCTCCGAGGACCGTTGCGGCCCGGATCGTCTCCATCGGCGTGAAGTCCAGCAACTCCACGAAGTGCTGCAGGTCGCGGGCGTTGGTGCCATGCGGCGTCCAGGCGAAGCCGTAGTCGCCGCCGGGCAGCACGCGCACGCCCCGCTTGTGGATCTCCTTGAGCCCGATGATCGAGTGCTCGAGTTCGTCCTTGTAGCCGACGGCCTCGGCCGCCTCCTGCGGGTAGCCGAAGTCGGCCGCCTCGTAGAGGGTCGCATACAGCCAGTGCAGCCCCGGCGCCACGAATATGTCGTCGCGGCGCTCCTCCATCATGTCCGCCGCCTCGTCGTCGATGTAGCTGGCGTGGTAGATGATGTCGACGCCCTGGCGCAGGCACTGCTTGATGGAGTCGGTGCTGCGGGCATGGGCCGCCACCTTCTTGCCGACCCGGTGGGCCTCGACGACCGCGGCGCGCACCTCCTCGTCGGTCATGTAGGTGTCCTTGGCCCAGACGCGCTCGGTGATGGACTCGCCGGAGAGGATCAGCTTGATGTTGTCGACGCCCTGGCCGCACATCTCCCGCACGGCGCGGCTCATCTCCTCGGCGCCGGAGACCTCGCGCGTGATGCCGTAGACCAGCACGCCCGCGGGCGTGGCGAGCTCCTGACCGCAAGCCAGGTAGCGGGGCCCCGGGACCATGCCGGCGTCGATGGCGTCGCGGGCGGCGATGTCGATGCGCTCCTTGGCCGAGGCGGCGCCGACGCACATCGTGTAGCCGGAGTCGATCAGGATGCGCGCCGACTCGACCGCCACGATGGTGTGATCCTCCACCGGCATGCCCGCCAGGGCGTCGAGGCTGCCGCCGCTGTTCCAGGTGAAGTGCGTGTGGGCGTCGCACAGGCCCGACATGAGCGTCATGCCCCTGCCGTCGATCACCCGCTGGCCTTCCCGGGGCAAGGCCCCGCCCTCGGTGGCGATGTCGGCGATCCGGCCGTCGGCGACGCTCACCTCGCCTGCGGCCGGCCCCTCGGCGTTGCCGTCCAGGATGTTGATGTTCGTGAACAGGGTGTTGCTCATGCTCCCCCTCCCTTGTCTTGATCCGTCTTGATCGGTTGTCGAGTTCTCGACGGCCGGCGCTCCGGTTGCGGAACTCAGGCCGTCTTCAGGAAGTCCTCCAGGAGGTCGTTCACCTCGGCGGGGGCCTCCAGCGTGGTCCAGTGCCCGATGTCGTCGATGACCACGGCAGTGGCGTCGGCGAACTCCCCGGTGATGGCACCCAGCGCGTCCGGCGGGCAGACCATGTCCTCGGTGCCGGTGACGCCCAGCACCGGGCAGGTGACCCGCGAGATGTCCGGCGGGCTCGAGCCCCCGAGAGCCTCGCAGGCGGCCGCATAGCCCTCGGCGGATTGGCGCTGCAGTAGTTCCTTGATCATCGCCGAGACCACGGGCCGCTCGGCGCGGGTCTTCGCCGAGACGGCCCCCTGCGAGATGGCGCCGGCGACCGCGGCCATGCCCTGGGACCGCACCAGCGCGGCGCGGTCGGCCTGGGCGCCGCGGGCGGCATCGGGCAGGTTGCGTACCGGGCCCAGGAAGGCGCTGGCCCGGATACGGTCGCCGGCGATGGCCAGCACCTGCTGGGCCACCAGCGTGCCCATGGAGTGCGAGACCAGGGCGGCGCTGTCCAGTTCCAGATCGTTCATGAGCGCCACCACGTCGTCGGCCCAGTTCTCGATGGAGATGGGGCCGACCATGGGACTCATGCCGTGCCCGTTGAGGTCGAACGTCACGATGCGGTGGGTGTCCGCCAGCGCAGCGATCTGCGGCCCGTAGATGTTGCACGTGCCGCCGAGGCCGTGAATGCCCACCACGGCGGGGCCTTCGCCGGCCTCCTCGACCCAGACGTGCTTGTTTCCGAGGGCGCGAAAGCCTGTGGTCATGGTCATCCAATCCTGTTCGTGAGGGTTCCAATGGGTTCGATGGTTGCCGCCACCTCGTCGCCGGGCTTCAGGAAGCGCGGCGGGTCGAAGCCGATGCCCACGCCGGCGGGGGTACCGGTGGCGATGACGTCGCCGGGGACGAGGGTCATACCGGCCGACAGCTCACGTATGAGCGTCGGAACGTCGAAGATCAAGTCCGCGACGGGAGCCTTCTGGCGGAGCTCGCCATTGACGCGGCACTCCACGACGGTGTCGGCAAGATCGATCTCGTCCGCGGTCACCACGGCGGGCCCTATGGGGCAGAACGTGTCGAGGCCCTTGCCCAGCAGCCACTGCCGGTGGGTCTGCTGGCGGTCCCGGGCGGTGACGTCGTTGACGATGGTGTAGCCGAAGACGTGGTCGAGGGCGTCGGAGAGGGCGATGTCTCGCCCGCCACGGCCGATGACGACCGCCAGCTCGGCCTCGTAGTCCAGCTTGGAGGTGAGGTTCGAGTGCGACTCGATCACGTCGCCGGGGCCGACGACCGAGGTGAAGGGCTTCGAGAAGACGATCGGCGCGGTGGGAATGACATCAGTGGGTGTCGCGGCGCCGGCAGAGGCATCGAACCCGCTCGTGGTGAACTCCAGCGCGTGCGCCCGGTAGTTCTTTCCGATGCAGAAGATGTTGCGCGGGAACGTGCCCATGGGCGCGAGCAACTGGGCGTCGGCCAGCGCGACCGGGTCGCCGAACTCCATGCCGGCCATGCCGAGCTCGCCGCTGATGATGGGGTGCAGGTCTCTGACGGAGTGGCCTCCCGCACTTGCGGGCATCAGGTAGCCATCCCTGCGCGCTGCAACCAAGGGTCCGGCGTCGCCACGGATCCGGCACCAGGCGGTCATCGGTCGATCCTGTCCCGCGCGCGGAGCGCGGCGGACGCCCGTCCCGGCGAAGCCGCTCCGGCACTATCGGCAGCAGAGATGAAGCGAGGTGCGATTGGACAACCCCCGACCGTTGCGGCATCAGTGACAACCATCACTCAAGAATAATCGAAGGGCATCGGCGCATTCCGAGGGTCGCCGTCAGCCTCGATCCCGCTGGCGCGGCGCACGCCGCACCAACCGCCTCAGAGCGCCGCTAAGCGCCCCTTCGGTTGACCTCCGCGATGGCTCGGGGGCTGGCGACACCCGGGGAGCTACCAGCCCTAAGAGTTCAAGCCCCTGATCAGTCGCGCGAGCGACGTGGCCCACTCGTGCTCGGACGGCATGTGGCGATCGTCGCGCCCAGCAGACAACAGCAGGTGCGTACCGATCCCGATTGCCTGGATCACCAGAGTCAGGGCGGTCGTGTTGAGCTCGGGATTGTAGAGTCCCTCCTCCTTGCCCCGCTCGACGAGGCGGTGCAACTGATCAGCCTGCTCTCCGAGGAAGCGGTGCAGGCGCTCCTGCACCGCGGCATTGTTACGAGCGCTCCCGAATACGTGGACCAGTACGTCCTGCGTCGCATCGGAATTCAACAAGTCCGCGCCCCATGCAACCAAGAGGTCGACGACCGGGAACTCGCTGAGTTGCAAGTCCTTGATCCTCTGCTCCGGCAGGATCTCCTCGAGAATGCGATCGAGGGCGGCGGCCATCACTTCGCTCTTGCGGGGCCACCGTGCATAGACGGCGCCGGTCGTCACACCAGCCCGGCGCGCAATGTCACTGACGACAGCCTTGTCATAGCCGTGCTCGACAAACTCCGCAGCAGCCGCCTCGAGCAGTCGTCGGGTGGTCTCGTCAACGCCGAGCCGGCCACGTGGTCTGGAATATTCAGCCATTTGAGTGCCTTTTCGCCTAGCTCACTCAAACCGGCACGGAAATTACCACACGCCGCCCGGTGTCAAGGGCTTGGCGGTTCCACGATCCCGCAGCCCCGTTCCACTGCCGGACCGCTCCAGACGGCGCGGGGGAGCTGCTTCTGCTTGTCGAAGAACGGCAGGTTGTCCACGGTCGCCTCGTGCTGCACGCCGTCTCGGTCCCGCAGTAGCACCGTCTCGTGAATCCAGTCGCCGCCCGGCAGGGGCCGATCGAAGCGCACATAGCCGACACCGGCGTCCAGCGTGGGCGACCAGGTTCCGATCGTCACGTGCCCCACCGGACCGTTGTCGAAGTACACACCCAGGCCGGCTTCGGGCGTCGCGGTGGCGCAGACCAGGCCGAACAGCAGTTGGGTGCGATCGGCGGTCTCAAGGGCGGCCCGGCCGATGAAGTCCTCCTTCTCGAGCCTGACGAACTGCCCCAGGCCGGCGCCGAATGGCGTGAGGTCCGGCTCGATGTCGGTGCCGTTGTCCAGGATCCCCGACTCGACGCGCCGGATGCCCATCGACGACGCCGAACTGAACTCCATACCGAAGGGCTCACCGCAGGCGAACAAACCGTCCCAGAGGGCGCCGTGGTCGGTCGGCTCGGGGCCGCTGTTGCAGTAGATCTCGATCCCGGCCTCCCCGGTCCAGCCGGTGCGGGAGACCCACAACCTCTGCCCGCAGATGTCGAAGAAGCCGGCGTGGAAGTACCTGAAGTCGGCTGCCAACCCACCGCCGATCGCCGCATCCAGTACATCGAGGGACCTGGGCCCCTGGATCTGCAGCACCCGCGAGTGGGGATCGGAGACCTCCGCGTCCAGCCCGAGGGCGTTCGCCTTGAGCCAACTCTCGAACTCGCCGTTCGCCTTGACGTACCAGAAGCGATCCTCTGCCAGGCGCATGATCACGCCGTCCATCAGCACGGTGCCGTCGAAGTTGCACGCGATGCCGTAGCGGGCCCGGCCCACCGAGAGCGTCTCGACTCGGCAGGCCAGGACTCGTTCGAGCAGCGCGGCGGCGTCGGGGCCAACGATCTCGAGCGGTTTCTCGGGCACGTCGTACAGCAGAACCCCGCGGCGCAATTTCCAGTAGTTGGCAACGGGATCCTCGCCAGGGGACATCTTCACTGGATACAGGCGATCGCAGTACAGGCAGAAGACCGTCTGATCGGTGACGTACCGGTCCGCGAACGGCGACTGTTCGATCCGGAACGAGTTCAGCGGGACAGTCTCGAACGACTCGACGTAGAAGTGTTGGCCACGCGCCATGGGTGCCTCGATCGCCGGATGGGAAGCGGGCTCAGGGTAGCGGGGCGACCCGCGGCGCCGAACGGGCGAGCCGCTCAGCCGGGGATCACAAAGATGCTCGAGAAGCACATCTCGTCGACGGTGCCCTCGTTCCAGATGATGTAGCGAGGCTCGGGCATGTACTGGAGGGTCCGGTCCCACCAGCACTCGAAGCGCACGATGTCGCCTCGCTCGATGCGGATGTCCTCCACCGGCTCGTAGTTGAGTTGCCATTCGAAATCCCACACCGGGATGTCGAGAAGGATCTGCTCTCGGGGGGTGTCGGGATGGATGGTCATGCGGTAGGCGGCGCCGAACTCGTGCATGTGGCCGAGCACCGTATGGATGGTGCCGGTGGCTCGGGCGGGCAGGTCGCAGGAACTGTGGCCGACGCTCCCGTCGAGGTCGTCGTAATCGTCGACCGTGCCCCCGCACTGGAACAACAGGAAGTCGGGGATTGCACGGGCGAACGGGTCGTACTTCACGGCGATCTCATCGAGGACGTTGGTGCGCACGCACATGTTCACGTAGCCGTCGATCGTCTCGGCGCGCGCGGCAGCCACAGCCTCCTCCTGGGGCGTGCAGGGAATCTCGGCGGGTGTGATGTAGCTGTCACCGACTACCGCGATCATGCCGCCGGCCCGTTCCGCCGGCGTGGCCACGTCGAGGATGATCGCCGAGCCGTCGGGCGGCGTGTCGTGGTCGTAGTGATAGTGGATCTGGTTGACGATCATGTCCCCGGGCTCCAGGTACAGCCCGTACCCGTCGGGGTAGATCGTCGGAGACATGCCTGGCGCCCAACCCTGGACCATGGACACGCCGGCGGTGCTGAGGCCCGACAGACCGAAGCATGTCCAGCCCGGCTCGTCGGAGAGGCCCGCGGCTGCCTCGATCCGGTCCTCGGCCGCGATCCTCGCCGCAATCTCGCCGGCCGCGGCCGCCGGAACCCGGTAGACGATGGCGTGGTGGACCACCGGCACCTGGTCGGGGCGGAACTCGAAGCCCTTCACCCAGGTACCGTCGCCCTCGGGGTCGGGGACCTCATGCACCTGGCAGCGGTAGTCATCGTTCTTGACCGGCTCGCCGTCGGGCGTCGAGTAGCCGGTGTAGAGGCCGTCGCGGGGCCCGATCCTCCGATCCTCCTCGATGGGGACGATGGCCTGGCCGCGGGCCACCAGCGGCGTGTCGGGTCTCACGTCCAGTCCGCCTCCCGCCTCGGCCCACGCGGCGATGGCGGCCTTCTCACCCTCTGTCAGGGACCAGTCGTGCGCGAAGTCGGGGCTGAGGTCCGAAGGCAACCAGGGCGGCATGAAGTCGATGGCGGTGACGAACGCGATGTCGCCGGCGATGGCGGCCGCGTCGCCGGCGGTGTCGAGGGCCAGGGTGGTCCAGCCCGGTCCGCCCGAGGAGTGGCAGCTGACACAGCGCGACTCCAGGATCGGCTGCACCGTGGCGGCGAACTCGCCGCTCGCGAACTCCGGCTCGGGGAGCCCGCGCTGTAGCCCCCCTGCGAGCTCGGTACCGAGTTCCACCCGCTCGGCCACCAACTCGAAGGTGAGGATCACCTCGTCGGAGGTTTGGACGAGGCGGGCGATGTTGATGGGGCCAACCCCGTAGCTGCTGCCGAGCACGGTCGTCGACATCGTGGCGGTGAGGATCTCGGGGGTGACGTTGACGGTTCCGGCGAAGGTCTCGGTGCGAGTGGTCTCCTTGACGGTGAGTTCGCCCGTGATGGCGATCTCATAGGCGGCGCCGTCGGCGAACTCCACGTCCAGCCCTTCGATAGACGAGGGGGCGAACCGCACGAACGGCCAGTGGCTGGACTCCAGGAAGTCATGGCGGATGCGCTTGTCCCGCAGGGTCGAGTCGGACTCGAACATCTCGACGTTCACCACGATCTCCCCGACCCGGCTCAGGGCGGGATCGGCAAGGTTCACCAGGATCTCGCCTGCCATCACCGTCGTGGTTCCGACGGTGGTGCGGGACACCCCGCCCAGGCGCTCGGAGACGTGGTAGCTGGCCCGGGAACCACCTCCGGGCAGGATGCGGTACAGCCGCTCGGTCTCCAAATCGAGTTCCTCGCCGTCCTCGATGTCCACGACCGGAGGAGCCGATACCTGGCTCCGGCTCGCCGGGCGATCGTCGTCAGCAACCGTCCAGAGCCACTGGTCCCGGGTGAGGAACGCCGTGATCCCGACAACCACCACGACGAGGGCCACGGCACCGCCGGCACCGAGCCATCGCCACCGAAACACGTCTTCGGCTTAGGCCAGTGCGGCGATCTCGGAGCGCTCGGCGGGGGTCATCGTCCAGTCGGCGGCGGCCACGTTGGCGACGACCTGGGAAGGCTTGGTGGCGCCGCAGATGACCGAGGCAACCGCGGGATTGGAAACGAGCCAGCCAATGGCCAGCTCCAGGATGCTGCGGCCCCGCTCGCCCGCGTAGCCGGCGAGCCGCTCAGCCGCCACCAGGTTCGCCTCGCTCAGGAAGAGGTCCCACGTGCGTCCCTTCATCGTGGTCAGCCGGGCACCGGCGGGGCGGGCCGCGCCGGAGTACTTGCCGGTCAGCACCCCGGATTCCAGCGGGAAGAACGGAACCACCGCCATGCCCGCACGCTCGCATGCGGCCAGCACGCCGGCGTCCTCCACCTCTCGGGTCAGCACTGAGTAGTGGTTCTGGACGCTGGCGTAGTTGCCCACGCCGATGGCGGCAGCGGCCCGGGTGGTGGCATCGACCATGTCGGCGGAGAAGTTGGAACAGCCGATCTCGGCGACCTTGCCCTCCTCCACGAGTTCCGCCAGAGCGCCCAGCGTCTCCTCGTGAGGCGTGTCGGGGTCGGGCGTGTGGATCTGATAGTGGTCGATGCGGTCTGTTCCGAGCCGGCGCAGGCTGCCTTCGATACTCCGGCGGATCCAGGCCGGCTCTCCACCCCGTTGCCCCTCCGGCAGGAACTTGGCATGGCCGAACTTGCTGGCGATGACCGCTTCGTCACGCCGCCCGGCCAGCGCCGCCCCCAGGAACTCCTCCGACTTGCCCCCTCCGTAGATCTCAGCCGTGTCGAAGTAGTTGATGCCGGCGTCGAGCGCCGCCTCCACCACCGCCCGTGAGCTCTCCGCGTCGATCGTCATACCGAAGTTGTTGCACCCCAGCCCGAGAGCCGACACCGGCAGAGACCCGATGTTCCGCATTTCCATAGGGTTGACCCTAACTGCGGCTCATCGGAGATCAGCAGAGTGAGCCGCCACCGCCAGGCTCGCGCCGGTACCGACCGGCGCCGGCCGCCGGTCGGCCAGGGCCGCGGCGACTGCGCGCACGATCAGTTCGTGTTCGACCACTCGGATCCGCCGTCGCAGGGCTTCGAGCGTGTCGCGGGGTCCGATGGCCACCTCCACCGACGCGATGGCCGGCCCACTGTCGACGCCCTCGTCGGGCACGTAGTGGACCATGACGCCGGTCCGGTTGATCCGCCCGGCCCGGAAGGCCTCCCAGGCGTCGGCGATGGCGTCAGAGCCGGGAAACTCACCGGGCAGCGCCGGGTGCAGGTTGATCACCCGCTTCGGGAACCGCGCCAGGAATGACGACGACAGCAGGTGCATCCAGCCCGCCAGCACCACCAGATCCGCTTCGGCGACCGCCACCAACTCGGCCAGGTCGGCGTCGTATCGGCGCCGGTCGGCTGTCGGGACCCAAGCGCGCTCGCCTGGTGCCGCTGCGATCGCGGGCCCGCTCTCGGGAACGGGCCGGATCTGCGTCCGGTAGGGCGCCAGCGGCCGGTAGTGGACCGGAACACCGGCCCGCTCGGCCCGCAGGCGGGCGCCGGCATCCCGCCGGTTGATGATCACGGCGACGACGGTGGCGTCGAGTCGCCCCTCGGCGATGGCCTCGAGGATGGCACCGAGGTTCGTGCCCGCCCCGGAGGCCATGACCACCAGCCGGCCCGTCACCGCCAGTTCCCTTCCAGCACCACCCGGCCCGTCTCGGCGCCCGTCAAGTCGATGACGGCTCCGATCACGCTGTGTCCCTGCCCCGCCAGCTCGGCCGCGCCCGCTTCGTCGACGACCGCCACGAGGCCGACCCCCATGTTCCAGACCCTGAACGCCTCGGAATCGTCCAGCCCGCCCCAGTCCACCAGCGTTGCGAAGAGCTCGGGCACCGGCCATGCCCCGAGTTCCACCCGGGCGCCGAGATGGGCGGGAAGGACCCGAGGCAGGTTGTCGAAGAAGCCGCCGCCGGTGATGTGGGCGAGCGCCTTCGGCTCGATCCCGGCCTCGGTGAATGCCGTGACCGCGGGCAGGTAGCTGCGGTGGGGCTCCAGCAGCGCATCGATCAGCGAGTCCTGCCCCGCGGCGGGTCGTTCGTCGAGCAGGTGCCGGATGAGCGAATAGCCGTTGGTGTGGGGCCCGGAACTGGCCAACCCGACCAGCGCGTCGCCGGGCCGGATCGTCTCGGGGCGAGGCATGAGCCGGTCCCTCCGAACGGCCCCCACGATGGTCCCCACCACATCCACCGCTCCCGGGGCATACACGCCGGGCATCTCCGCCGTCTCCCCGCCGAGCAGGGCACAGCCGGCGGCCCGGCAGGCGTCGGCGGCGCCGGCCACGATCTCCGCCACGATCTCGGGCTCGAGAGTCGCCATGGCGATGTAGTCCAGAAAGAACAACGGCCGCGCCCCGTGCACGGCGATGTCGCCGATGCAGTGGTTGACGAGGTCGGTTCCGATGCCCCGCCAGCGCCCGTAGCGACCGGCCAGTTCGGCTTTCGTGCCGACCCCGTCGGTGGAGGCCACCAGCGCCGTGTCCGCACCGAGGTCCCCCGCCGCGTACATCCCGCCGAAGCCGCCCGGCGCCGAGAGCACGTTCGGCGTGCGGGTGGAGGCCACGGACTCCCCCAGCAGCGCCACCGCCCGGTTACCGGCATCGATGTCGACGCCGGCGGCCCGGTAGGCGGCGGAGGTGGTCGCCGCCTGCTGGCCGCACCGGGGCGGGCTGAGGCTCACGGGCGCACCCCGGCAGGCGCGCGCCCGATGTCGGCCCGGTGTTGGGCGCCCTCGAAGCCGATGGCGGCAACCCCCCGGTACGCCCGGTCGGCGGCTGCGTCGACATCCATCCCGGTCGCCGTCACGGCCAGGACCCGTCCGCCGTTGGCGTGCAGGGCCCCGTCTATGACTCCGGTGCCCGCGTGGAAGACGACACACCCCTCCTCCTGCTCGGCGATGTCGAGGCCGGAGATGGGGGCGGGGTCGCTTCCGGCGACCGGATAGCCGGCGGATGCCATCACGATCGCAACCGAGGCCGCCGGCGCCCACTCGATGGGGACACCGCTGAGCGAGCCGGTGGCGCAGGCGACCATGACCTCGAAGAGGTCGCTGCGCAGCAGTCTGATGACCGCCTGCGTCTCCGGGTCGCCGAAACGGCAGTTGAACTCGATCACCTTCGGCCCGTCTCCGGTGATCATCAGCCCCGCGTAGAGCAGTCCCCGGTAGGGGGTTCCGGCCCGCTTCAGGGCGGCGAGCGTCGGAGCGATGACCTGTTGCCCGATCCGCTCGAGCAGCCGGTCGTCGATGGCGGGCGAGGGTGTGAAGGCGCCCATCCCGCCGGTGTTCGGCCCCTCGTCGCCCGTGCCCAGTCGCTTGTGATCCTGTGCGGGAGGCAGCACGGCAAACCTCTCGCCGTCGCAGAAGGCCAGCACCGAAACCTCGCGACCCCAGAGGCGCTCCTCCAACAGGATCTGCTCGCCGGCGGACCCGAACCGTCGCTCGGTGAGCATGGCCCTGACCGCGCTGGCCGCCTCCCCGGGGGTCTCGGGGACGATGACGCCCTTGCCCGCCGCCAGACCCGAGGCCTTGACCACCGGCACGTCGGGTCGCGAGGCGAGGTGGGCGAGAGCGGCATCGGGATCCTCGAACACCTCGGCGGCGGCGGTCGGTATCCCGTTGTCGATCAGGAACCGCTTGCAGTAGGCCTTGGAGGCCTCGAGCCGGGCGCAGGCGGCACTGGGGCCGAAGGCGGCCACGCCGGCGGATGCCAGCGCGTCCACGATGCCTGCGGCCAGCGGGTCCTCCGGGCCGATGACCGCCAGATCGACCGACTCACGGCGACACAGCGCCACCAGCCCCGCCACATCGTCGGCCGCGACGGCCGCGTTCTCGGTCCGGTTCAGGGCTGCGGTCCCGGGGTTGCCGGGCGCCACCAGCAGCCGGTCGACGCTCGGCGAGTGGCTCAGCGCCCAGGCCAGTGCGTGCTCGCGCCCGCCGCCACCCACGACCAGGACACAGCTCATCGCCGATCGCCCTCCGCGCCGCGGCCCGCCCCGGTTTGGCCCCTGCTCGTCATCGGGTCGGGGACATCGCCGGCGACGCCTCAGTCGCCCCAGACAGAGGCGAACTGGTCCTTGGAGCCGAGCTGGAGTTGCACGGACATCTCAGGCTCGAACGGGTAGGCCCCGGTGAAGCAGGCGTTGCAGTAGCCGTCGGTGGCCTCCAGCGCCAGCATCATGCCTTCCAGCGACAGGAACGCCAGCGAGTCGGCGCCGATGTGGTCACAGATCTCCGGAACCGGCCGTTCGGAAGCGATCAGCTCTTCCTTGTCGGCCATGTCGACCCCCATGTAGCAGGGGTCGGTGATCGGCGGACAGGCCACCCGGACGTGCACCTCGGCGGCACCGGCTTCCCGCAGCATCCGCACCAGCGGACCCGAGGTGGTGCCCCGCACGATCGAGTCGTCCACCAACACCACCCGCCTGCCCTCCACGTTGTCGCCCAGCGGGTTGAACTTCATGGCCACACCCGCCTCGCGCAGCTCCTGGGTGGGTTCGATGAAGGTGCGGCCGACGTAGCGGTTCTTGATGAGGCCATCGGTGTACGGCAGCCCCGACTGCTGGGCATAACCCACCGCCTGCGGGTTCCCCGAATCGGGCACGGGAACGACGAGGTCGGCCTCGACAGGCGCCTCGACGGCCAGCCTGCGTCCGAGGCGCTGCCGTACCGCGTGCACCAGCGAGCCGCCGTGGTGCGTGTCGGGGCGCGAGAAGTAGATCTGCTCGAACGTGCAGAACGCCGGCGGCAGCGGTTGCGCTCCGGGATGCATCGTCATCCCGCCCGCGTCGATCCGGGCGATCTGCCCGGGTTCCACCTCGCCGGCGAAGGTGGCACCCGTGGACGACAGGGCGCAACTCTCCGACGCCAGGACCCAGCCGTCGTCGAGCCTGCCCATCACCAGGGGGCGGAACCCCCGCGGGTCCCGCACCCCGTAGACGGCGTCCCGGGTGAGGATCGTGAGGGCGTACGCCCCCTCGAGTTGCGCCATCAGAGCGCGGATCCGGGTTAGCCAGTCACCGGCTGAGACGACGAGCAACTGCACGATCAACTCGGTGTCCGAGGAGGTCTGCAGCCCCACCCCGCTCTCCAGCAAGGTCCGGCGGAGTTCCGGCGCATTGACCAGGTTGCCGTTGTGGGCCACGGCCAGCGGGCCGTCGATGGTCTCGATCACCTGGGGCTGGATATTCCGCACCGACGACACGCCGGTGGTGCTGTAGCGGTTGTGGCCGATGGCGGCGTCGCCCCGGAGGGTCGAGAGGTTGTCCTCGTTGAAGACCGAGGCAACCAGGCCCGGACCCCTGTGCAGGTGGACCGTCCCCTGGTCGCAGCTGGCGATCCCCGTGGCCTCCTGGCCGCGGTGCTGGAGGGTGTGCAGGCAGAAGAAGGCGACGCGGGCGGCGTGGCGGCCGGGCGCGTACACGCCGACCACACCGCATTCCTCCCGGGGGGTGTCACCGGCGGGGCCAATCACGAGACCAACCGCTCCCGGGCCGCCAAGACCCGCTTCAGAGCCAGCTCCGGCGTCTCTTCGACGCACGTGAGATGACCCATCTTGCGTCCCGGCCGCGCCTCGCGCTTGCCGTACAGATGCAGGTGGACCGCAGGGTCGGTCAATACCTCTGCCCAGCGCGGTTCGCCGCAGGCCCAGAGGTCGCCCAACAGCTGCGCCATGGCCGTCGGTCGGCACGTGCCGTCGCCCAGCGGCAACCCGCACACGGCTCGGAGCTGCTGTTCGAATTGGCTGACGGCTGCCGCCTCGATCGTGCAGTGGCCGCTGTTGTGGGGCCGCGGGGCGATCTCGTTGACGACGAGTTCGGAACCGGTCACGAACAACTCGACGCAGAGCACACCGACGATGTCGAGATTGCGCACCAGCCGGGCGGCGATGCCGCGGGCCGCGGCGGCAACCCCTTCGGGAAGACTCGCCGGGACGGCCGTGGTGTCGAGGATCCCGCCGACGTGGACGTTCTCCATAACACCGTGATCGACGATCTCACCGGAGAGCGACCGGGCCACCACGACCGAAAGCTCCCGGTCGAACGGCACCTCCCGCTCTGCGATCAGCCGGACCGAACCCAGCCGCCGGAAGACCTCAACGGCTGCGGCAGCCCGCTCCGGGCCCGGCTGGGTGGCGGGCACGCGTACCTGGCCCTTGCCGTCGTAACCACCGCGGGCCGTCTTCACGATCACCGGTCCCTGGAGGGCCCCCAGCGCGGCGGCCAATTCGGACGGCCCGACCGCCTCCCGGTACGGCGCCACCGGCACACCAGCGGCCTCCAACGCCCGCTTCTCGGTGGCGCGGTCAGACGCCACGGCCAACACCCGGGACCGGGGCCGGACGGGTACTCCCACATCGGCCGCGGCTTCAGCCACACCCAAGTCCACGTCTTCCATTTCCCAGGTGATGACGTCGGCGCAGGTCACAAGACGCTCCACGGCCCCGGCATCGTCGAAGGGGGCCGCGATCTCGATGTCGGCGACCGTGCCTGCCGGAGTCTCCCGGTCGCCACCGGTGAGCACGGCGGTCCGGTAGCCGCGGCGCTGTGCCACCTGAGCCAGCATCCGGCCCAACTGCCCGCCGCCGACTATTCCGATCACCGCGGGCGGTACGAGCACGCTCACGAGAACCCCCGCCCGATCTGCGACGCCGCCTAGGAGCCTGCGGAGTCCGCGGCAGACCCGGGTCGGGTCGCTGGACCATGGATCCCGGCCTTCGCCGGGATGACGGGAGGAATGATCCAGGGCATCACTGGGCAGCCTCCGCGGGGTCGAGTTCCGTGGCCCGGACCTGCGCTGCCCGGTCGGCCCGGTAGGCGGTCAGGCGAGCGGCGAGATCGGGATCGTGGCGGGCCAGCACGGCCACCGCCAGGAGCGCGGCGTTGGCGGCGCCCGCCTCGCCGATCGCCATCGTGGCCACCGGAACCCCGGCGGGCATCTGCACGATCGACAGCAGCGAGTCGATGCCGTTCAGGGCCCTGCTCGCCACCGGCACGCCGATGACGGGCACGATCGAGTGCGCGGCCAGCATCCCCGGCAGGTGGGCGGCTCCCCCGGCGCCGGCGACAATCAGCTGCAAACCTCGATCCTCGGCACCTTCGGCGTAGGTCACGAGCAGGTCAGGGGTCCGATGAGCGGACACGACGCGGCATTCGTGGGAGACGCCGAAGTCCCCGAGCACCTCGGAGCAGCGCCGCATCGTCGCCCAGTCCGAGTCGCTGCCCATCACCACCCCGACCAGCGCGGCGCCGACACCCTGCGCGGCATCCGGCCGCGCGCCGCCCTCGGCGCCCGATCCGGTGCCTCTCGGCGGGTCAGGCTCGGAGCCCAAAGCGCTGCCTGCAGCCATCGACGCGGGCATCATCGCGCACCGGTGCCGGCCCGCCGCGCATGGGTCAACGCCCCCAGCGCAGCCGCGATCCGGGGTTCGGCCGGGTAGCGGGCGGGCCGCAGCGGGGCCCCGGTCAGAGCCTCGAACACCTGCCGGTACGCCGCTTCGGCCTCGGCGGCCAGCGAGGGGCTGAGCGGCTCGGGCACTCCCTCGCCCCGGTAGCCGCCGGCCGCATAGGCGAGGCGGACGATCTCCTTGTCCAGGTTCTCCGGCTCGAGTCCGTCCCGGAGGCGCGATTCGATCGTGGCGAGGCGCCACAGCCGCGACGAGTCCGGGGTGTGCACCTCGTCGATGAGGACCAGCCGATCACCCGAGTCGACCCCGAACTCGTACTTGGTGTCGACGAGCACCAGGCCGGCGCCGGTCGCCACACGGCGGCCCCGCTCGAACAGTCCCAGCGCCACGCTGCGGACCTCTTCCCAGCGCTCGGCATCCACCCAGCCGCCCGAGACAACCTCGGCCTCGCTCAACGGCTGGTCGTGGCCGCTGCGGGACTTGGTGGTGGGGGTGATGACCGCATGGGGCAGCGGGTCGTTCTTGGCCATCCCGTCGGGGAAGTCGATTCCGTACATGCGACGCTCCCCGGCCTTGTAGCGGGTCCACAGCGACGTGGATGTGCTGCCGGTGAGCATGCTCCGCACCACCACCTCCACCGGCAGCGGGTCGCACTTCTCGACGATCGACACGTTGGGATCCACCACGTCCACGATGTGTGACGGCGCGATGTCTCCGAGTTCCTCGAACCACCAGGCGGAGAGCTGGTTGAGGATCTGGCCGCGGTGCGGCACCAGCCCCAGCACGCGGTCGAACGCCGACAGCCGGTCGGTCGCCACCAGCGCCAAGCGGTCACCCAGGTCGATCACGTCGCGCACCTTGCCCCGGTACAGCGGCCCCAGCCGAGCCGCCAACTCGGCGGAGATGCCCGGGAAGGCGCGTCCGTTGGGGGCGCCGGATGTCATCGGGCAGCCGCCACGAAGGCCTCGAAGAGTGCCGACCCGCGCGATCCGGGTGGACCCGAGGGCCTCTGCCAGTCCACGATGTGATCCTCGGGGTGCGGCATCAGCCCGACCACGGCGCCGGTCGGGTCGCACATTCCGGCGATGTCGTTGACCGACCCGTTGGGGTTGGCCGGATAGGCGCCGGCCGCGACATCCGCGACGCCGCCGGTGGATCCCGACGCGAGGTACCGGAAGGCAATCCTTCGCGCCTGCTCCAGTTCGGCCACCACGCCGGGATCGCTCACCGCCAGCCGTCCCTCGCCGTGAGCCACCGGGCAGCGGATCGTCGATCCCCCCAGCCGTCCCAACCAGCCCGACCTGCAGCCCGGCTCGACGCGGAGGGTGACCCAGCGACACTCGAACCGGCCACCGGCGTTGGCCGCCAGCGTGAAGGAGCGAGGCCCCAGCAGCCCCGACTTCGCAAGCGCCTGGAAGCCGTTGCAGATGCCCAGGATCGGCTTCCCCGACCGTGCGAACTCGCGCAACTCGAGCCCGAACCAGGCCCGCAGTTCCAGCGCCAGGCGGCCTCCGGCCCCCAAGGCGTCGCCGTAGGAGAACCCGCCCGGAAGCAGGACGGCGGCGTAGTCGCTGAAGGCCGCCGGCCGCAGGTCGCCGACGGGCACGATTTGGGGGTCACCGCCCGCGGCAGCGACCGCCAGCGCGGCCTCGGTGTCGCGGTTGGTACCGGGCGCGTGGGGGATCAGCACCGGAGGCCGACTCACAGCCGCTCCTGGCATCCGAACGCCCGCCGGGCGGTCTCAACGCTGACGGTCACCCGATTCGGATCGCCGGTCGGAGGCACCGACCCGTCTCGGAGATCGCCGGCGACGCGGCCCCCGTTCCCTCCTCGTTCCAACGAAGAGCCTGTCCGGGACTCGATCCGGGGCTGGAACCCACTCAGCGGGTCGGCTCCTCCGGCAGCGACACGGACCTCGATCTCGCCGGTTCCGGTCACCGTGCCGATGCGCCGGCCGAGCGGACCCAGCCTCTCCGCCACCGCCCCCCGCGCTGCGAACGGGGTTTCCAAGACGAGCCGGCCGGGCGCCTCGTTGGCCAGGGCGGCGATCATCCCGAGCCGATCCGGGGCTGCGGAAGCCTCGTAGCCGTTCCCAGCTGTCTCAACCAGGGCTTCGTCGAGGTCACCGGGATCGGTGACGTCGTTGACGGCATGCGGGATGGTTGCCGTCAGGCCGAGTTGGCCGCCGATGGCCATCTCCGCCAAAGCGACCGCGATCCCGCCGTCGCTCACGTCGTGGGCGGCGCTCACGAGGCCCCGACCGATCAGGTCGTGCACGGCCCGGTAGCGGGGGAGCGGATCGCTGACCGGCGCTGGAACCCGTGCGTCGTCGAGGCCCAGCAGGTCGGCGACGAGCGACCCGCCCAGGCTCCCGGAGCCCTGGCCGACGAGCCACAGATCGCTGCCCGCGGTGGTGAGGGCGCTCGTGGCGACCCGGTGCAGGTCGGGAACGATCCCGACCGCGGAGATGAGCAGCGTGGCGAGCACGGCCCGGCCGTCGAACTCGTTGTAGAGGCTGTCCTTGCCGGACACGAACGGCGCCCGGTAGCGGCGAGCCCCCTCGACGCAGCCCTGGACGGCCCGCACCAGCGACCCCAGCCGGTCGGGCTTCGTCGGGTCGCCCCAGCAGAAGTTGTCCAGCAGGGCCACCCGGTCGGGGTCGGCTCCGACCGCGGTCAGGTTGCGGAAGGCCTCATCGATGGCATAGAGCGCCATCGCCCACGGGTCCAGGACACCGATACGCGGGTTGATGCCGACGGCGAGGGCCACAGCCCGGTCGTGGTGCCAAGTGCCCAGAGGCTTGAGTACCGCCGCGTCGGTCGGGCCGTCCGCGGAGGGGCCCGTGAAGGGACGCACCACGGTGCCCCCTCGCACCTCGTGGTCGTAGCTGCGGACGATCGACTCGCGGGAGGCCACGTTGGGATGTGCCAGCAGTTCCAGGAGCAACTCGGCGCCGTCGATCACCGGTGGCGGGCATCCCCGGCCCGGTGCTGCGATTGGATCGCTGTGGGTTGCGGCCAGTTCCTGCCTCGGCAGGCCGTCGTGCAGCAACTCCATGGGCAGGTCGATCGCGTCGCAGGCACCGTGGCGCACGACCAGCCGCCCCGAGGAGGTGAACGAGCCGATGTCACTCAGCTCCACGTCCCAGGTCTGGCACAGCGTCCGCAGCGGTGCCACGCCGTCCTCGGGCACCGCCAGCACCATGCGCTCCTGGGCCTCGGACAGCCAGATCTCCCAGGGTTGGAGACCCGGATACTTGAGCGGCACGGTGGCCAGGTCCACCTCCGCCCCCAGGTCGGCACCCATCTCCCCCACCGCCGAGGACAGCCCGCCCGCGCCGCAGTCGGTGATGGCGTGGTAGAGGCCCCGGTCGCGGGCCCGCTCGATCACCTCGATGCAGCCCTTCTCGACGATCGGGTCGCCGATCTGCACGGCCGAGCCGGCCCTGCCGACCACCGCGGCGTCCAACCCGGCCGAGGAGAACGTGGCACCACCGATGCCGTCGCGGCCGGTTCGCCCGCCGATCACGATGATCCGGTCACCGGCTCGGGGCGCAGTGGGATGAGAGCCGGCCGGAAGCAGGCCCAGCGCCCCACAGAACACCAGCGGGTTGCCCACGTAGCCGGGTTCGTACAGAACGGCGCCATTGACGGTGGGCAGACCGAGCTTGTTGCCGTAGTCGCCGATCCCGGCCACGACCCCGTCGCGGATGCGCCGGGGATGCAGCACCCCGGCAGGGAGGTCGGCCTCGTCAAGATCCTCCGGTCCGAAACACAGCACGTCGGTGCAGGCGATGGGCCTTGCCGAGACCCCCAGGATGTCGCGCACCACACCGCCCACACCGGTGTTGGCCCCGCCGAAGGGCTCCAGGGCCGACGGGTGGTTGTGCGTCTCCACCTTGACCGCCAGGTCCAGGTCGTCGTCGAAGGCGACAATGCCGGCGTTGTCCACGAAGACCGACCTGAGCCAGTCGGCTTCGAGTTCGGCGGTCGCCCGGCGCAGGGCGTTCAGCAGGCCGTCGTGGTGGGACACCTCGAGCCGGCCGTCGGCGCGGGTGTGGCTGAGGGTGATCCGCGCTTTGAAGGTCTTGTGCACGCAGTGCTCCGACCAGGCCTGTGCCAGGGTCTCGAGTTCGGCGTCGGTGGGGTCGCGGCCGCACGAGACGAAATGGGTCTGGATGGCTTGCATCTCGATCACGTCGAGCGACAGCATCCGTTGCCGGCTCAGTTCGGCCAGTTGCCCGTCATCCAGACCTGTCAGCTCAACCGGCAGCGCCGCCGGCGCCGCACCCCAGGTGGGCGAGAACGACGGCGCCAACTCGCCGCTGTGGCTGCGCTCGATCGTCGGATTGGCCAGGAGCCGGGCCATGAGAATCCCGATGTCGGCCTCGTCGAGATCGCCGGCCAGCTCGTAGCGGCGGGCCGTGGCCGCACGCAGCGGCGGGAGCTCCAGAACGGCCGCCGCCCGCTCGAGCTCCCTCGCCGCTCCGTCTGTGACGCCCGCGAGGGGCGCCACTTCCACGACCTGCGCCGTGGTGTCGGGAAGGCCGACGACAACCTCGTCGGTGACGGGATCGACGAGAACCTCAGCGCAGAGCCGGGCGACGTCGGCCTCGCTGAGCAGTCCCTCAAGGTGGTACACCGTCCAGAAGCGGCAGTCGCTGAGCCCCGTCACCCCGAGTTGCGCGGCGGCTTCGGGAATGCGCCGCTCCTCGGGGTGACCGGCACTGCGCACCTGGATCCGCGCGGCCCTGCGAGACTCGTCCGCTCCCGGATCCTCGAGAGCCGGCGCTCGCCGGCTCTCAGCGCCGCGGACCTTCACCGCGGGGCTCAAGCCGCCACCCCCCGTCCGGCCCAGTGCCGAGACCGCTCCGCAAAGCACGTCCCGATGGCAGTTCGCGCCACCGCCGTAGCATCGTCGGCGCGCGGGCTCTCGTGGTGGATGCCGAACCGGCGCGACTCCGGGGCGCGCCTGCTACCGGTCAGCTATGCGCGGAGCGGACGAGCCAGCGGATGGTGGTCGCCTCACGGCTGCCGTCGTCGCATGCCTGGGCCCATCCCGCGGCGTTGGAGCGGTACGTGCCGTCCTCGATGACGACCGACGCGCCGCTGTCGAGAAGGCGGCGGACCATGTCCGAGCGCCGGAACTGGATGGCGAAGTGCAACGCGGTGGTGTTGCGGTAGGGGCGCGCATCGACATCGACGCCGGTGCCAAGGAGGTAGTCGACGACGGCGGGGCGGTTGTTGAGCGCAGCGAACACGAAGGCCTCACCCACGATCTCGACCGGGTTGTGGCTGGGCGGGGCACCGGCGGCCCGGCCGACTGCGGCCCAGTCCGGGCGGTAGGGCCCCGGGTCGGCTCGCAGCGTCCCGTCGCCGGCGACCCAGCCCTGCACCCACCGCAGCAGGCCGCTGGCCGCGGCCAGCCACAGCGTTTGCCGATGCAGACCGTGCGCCACGAGCACGTCGGCGGCCTGGGTGGAGCTGTGCATGGCCGCCGACTCCAGGGGCGTGATGCCACCGTCGGCGCGGGCCTGCGGATCGGCGCCGGCGGCAAGGAGCTGCGCACACATGTCAGGCAGGTTCCAGCACCCGGCCAGGTTCAGAGCGCGATCCAGCGCCGACCCGGCGCTGATCAGCACATCGATGATCTCCGAGGACGAGTGGCCGACATCGGGTTGGGTGGTCAGCTCCAGCAGCGTGTTGTCCCCGACCTTGAGGTTCACGACCTCCGGGTCGGACTCCAGAGCCGCCCGCAGCCCGTCCACGTCATCGGACAGGAGCGCATGCAGCGCGGGCTGGATCCGCTCGTCGGCGCCTACGGACACAGCGCCATCGTAGGTTCGGCCCCAGCGCTGGTTCGACACCCTGCCGATCACTCCGATCACTACAGTTGGGAACACGGGACGCAGTCGATCGACCGGGATTTGGTGCCATGACCGCCGTCACACCTGATGCCACAACCACACCCGGCGCTTCGGTCAAGCCTCAACCGGCGACCGAGGGGGACCCCCGCAACCCGATCCACAACGTCTTCTGGAAGCGGCATCGCAGCGAGGTGGAGGAGGACCTGAGCGCGCTGCGCGGCCGGCCGCTCACGTTCTTCCCGGGGTTCAAGTTCTACGGCGACCTGGAGAGCATCCGGGTCCCCGGCGCCTGGGTCGTCTCCCGGCTTGCTTCCATCCTCGAGGTGTCGCGCAACCCGCAGATCTACTCCTCGGCCTCCGGAGTCACCATCAATGACTTCCCGCCGGAGTTCAACGAGTACTTCAACTCGATCATCGCCATGGACGACCCCCGCCACGCCCGACTGAGGCGGCTCGTGTCGGCGGGCTTCACGCCACGGATGCTGGCCCGCCTCGAGGACTCCGTTCAGGATCAGGCCAGGCTGATCGTGGACGAGGTTTGCGAGCGGGGCGAATGCGACTTCGTCACCGACGTGGCGGCCCGGCTGCCATTGCGCATCGTCTGCGACCTGATGGGGATTCCCGCCTCCCAGCACGACTTCGTGTTCGACCAGTCCAACGTGATCCTGGGCGGGGGCGACCCCGAGTACGTGCCCGACTTCGGCGATCTCATCACGGCCATCCTCACCGCCGGCGGGGCCCTGACCCAGTTGATGGACGACGTGGCGGAGTCCAAGGTGGGGGTGGACAGCGGGGACCTGACCAGCATTCTCGTCAACGCCGAGGTGGACGGCGAGCGGCTGACCCGCGCCGAGCTCGCCAGCTTCTTCATCCTGCTGGTGGTGGCGGGCAACGAGACCACCCGCAACGCCATCAGTTGGGGCCTGGTGTACCTCACCGACCACCCCGACCAGCGCCGTATCTGGACCGAGGACTTCGAGGGCGTGGCCCACAGCGCCACCGAGGAGATCGTCCGCATCGCCAGCCCGGTCACCTACATGCGTCGCACGGCGCTGTGCGATACCGAATTGGAGGGCCAGAGGATCGACGAGGGCGACCAGGTGGTCATGCACTACCTCTGCGCCAACCGGGACGAGACGATCTTCGAGGACCCGCTCGCCTTCGACGTGCTGCGGGACCCGAACCCCCACGTCGGCTTCGGCGGACCCGGCCCGCACTACTGCCTCGGCGCCCACCTGGCCCGGCGCGAGATCAAGGTGATGTTCCGCGAGCTGTTCGACCGCATCGGCGACATCCGCGCCACCGGCGAGCCGGACCTGCTGGCATCGTCCTTCATACACGGCATCAAACACCTGCCCGCCGAGTTCACCCCCACCAGGCCCGAGGGGGCATTCGCCTAGAGCCGCCTCAACGGGCTCCTGGGCGTCCGCCGACGCGAGACCTGGGACGGTTCAATTCTCCGGTCGATCTGTGGCGATTGACGCAGGCGGCTTCGGCCGCCGGCGGATTAGTGGCTGAGTTTCTGCTCTTGAAGGAACTGCCGGGTCAACTCGGCGCAGCTTCGCGGGGCCTCGAGTTGCAGGAGGTGCGTCGTGTCGGGAATGAAGTCGTAGTCCAGGATCGTGAGAGTGCTCAAGTCAACGGCAGGCAGGAATGAGAACGCCGCGGTCGGGTCCGAGCCGATGACCTTCACCGGGATTTCGATGCTGTCCAGGATCTCGGGTGCCTGCATCGAGAACCCGAAGTACCACTCATACAGTTGGCCCTCGTGCTCGGGCGGGCAGCGCAGTTCGTAGCCTCCCCCGGCGGCCGGCCGCAGCGTCACCTCGGCGAACAGTTCCTGGGTCTCGGGCGGGACCAACGCGAATCCCGAAGCGTTCTGTAGCAGGGTCACAAGTTCCCGGGGCGACTCGAAGTGTCGCTGGCGGCGCCGGGCCCTGCCGGACAGTCCCTGGCACACCGTCTCCATGTCGTCGAGGTCGGCGCCGGGCGGGCAGATCGGCGGGTCGAACAGCACGAGCGCCGCGAACGTCGGCTCGTGCCGCTCGTGCATCAGCGCCACCATGGCCGACAGCGAATGGAACACCCCGATGCTGGGCTTCGAACCGAAACTCGCACTCATCGCATCGAGGACGCGCCGGTTGTCGTCAACCAGCGTCGGCAAGTTGTGGATCCGCAGTGGGGTGACCGCATTCCATCCGTGGCTGCGCAGGTCATAGACGACAATGTCGAAGTCCTCCGCCAGCAACGACCAGTACGGCCAGTACAGGTCGACCGCGAAGCCGAGACCGCAACTCAGCACCAAGCGGGGACCGTCGGGGTTGCCGTGGCGACGCACAACCGTGACCGCGCCGTCACCCAGGCGAACCTTCGACGTGCACAAGGGCTCGGGCGGACGGGGCTCGGGCGGACGGGGCTCGGGCGGACGGGGCTCGGGCGGACGGCTGCGATCGGTCACCGAACTATATTCGCACGATCACCCGAGAGGCAGTCCAGAGCAACGAGATGCGCACCATTGACTTGATCGAATCTGCCTCGGTCGATGAACTCAGGTCGCTGCAGCTGGTTCGCCTGCGGCGGACGCTTCGCCACGCATACAGCAACGTGGCGCACTATCGGGAGGCGTTCGCCGCCGCCGACGCGCACCCCGACGACCTCGAGAGCTTCGAGGATCTCGCCGACTTCCCGCTGCTGAGGAAGGAGGACTTCCGCCGCAACTATCCCTTCGGCATGTTCGCAGTCCCGCTCTCCAAGATCGCCCGGTTGCAGGCCACGTCCGGCACGACCGGCAAGCCGACGGTGGTGGCCTACACCAAGATGGACATCGCCACATGGTCGCGGGTGATGGCTCGATCGATCTACGCGGCGGGCGGCCGACCCGGCGACATGGCGCACATCGCTTACGGCTACGGGCTGTTCACGGGCGGGCTGGGGGCTCACTACGGCGCCGAGCTGCTCGGATGCACGGTCGTGCCGATGTCCGGCGGCCAGACCGAGCGACAGGTCACCCTGATCCGGGACCTCCGCCCGAGGATCCTCCTCGTGACCCCCAGCTACTGCCTGAACCTGATCGACGAGATGGAACGCCAAGGCATGGACCCCGCCGGCTGCTCTCTGGAGATCGGCATCTGCGGAGCCGAGCCCTGGAGCGAGGAACTCCGCAACGAACTCGAGACCCGCCTCGGGATCGTCGCGCTCGACATATACGGACTGTCCGAGGTGATCGGCCCCGGAGTCGCACAGGAGTGCATCGAGACCAAGGACGGACCCACGGTCTGGGAGGACCAGTTCTTCCCCGAGATCATCGACCCCGATACAGGGGTCGCGCTGCCCGACGGCGAGTTCGGCGAGCTCGTGCTCACCACGCTCACCCGAGAGGCCCTCCCGGTGATCCGCTACCGGACACGCGATCTGACCCGACTGCTGCCGGGCACGGCGCGGCCGATGCGGCGCATCGAACGCATCACCGGCCGCTCCGACGACATGCTCATCATCCGGGGCGTCAACGTGTTCCCCTCCCAAATCGAGGCCGAGGTCATGAAGGTCGACGGGTTGAGTCCGCACTTCCAGATCGAATTGGGCAAGACCGGCAACCTCACCTCGATGACCGTGCACGTCGAGCCGCAACAAGCATCCGGCATGGATCCGGACGAGGCCCGCAACGTTCTCGCTCGCCACATCAAGGGCAACATTGGTGTGTCAGCCCACGTGGTCGTCCGCGAGTCCGGATCGCTCCCGCGGTCGCTCGGCAAGGCCCAGAGGGTCATGCATTCGGCGACCCCATGAGCCTCAAGGGTCAGGATGATCCGCACGGCCGGCCTCCTAGAACGCGTTCTTCCAGTTGTGCACCGTCTGCTCAGCCACACCCGCGCGGCGCGCCGCCTCGGCCACCGACATCTCCCCCCCGGCACCGACAACACCACCTGCAGCTCGCGCTCAGGACCTCTCTTCGACGGCTTGGACATCAGGATCTCCCTGCGTCAGACCCAACCTGGACCTGAGCAAGATCTCCTGACCCAGGACACTCACGAGACCCGCGACAAGCCAGCCACCGAGTACATCGACGACGTAATGTTCGCCGCTGAGTACGAGAGTGAACCCCATGGCTAGCGAGTATGACACCAGTATCACCCGCAACCACGCCTTGTACCGCGAGCGGCCACGTGGCCTGAAGAACATCGCGACGAGCGCGGGGTATGCGGCGTGCAGTGACGGGAAGGCTGCGACGAGGTTGACAGCTGCTTGACCCTTCTCGATTAGCTCGTCCGCGTTCGTGAGATGAAGGAGGTTCATTCCACGGGTCGCGGTTCGTTCGACCGGGTCAAGGAATCCCAGGTGTGATGCAAGCCAAGGCGGCATCGTAGGCAGCGCAATGTATCCGATCAGACCAACGATGGTCACGCCGACGAACAGCGCGAGCCATGCTCGCCATCGTTCGCGATCGGAAAGCCACAAGATCGCCATGATGAGGTACGGCACGAAGAAGTGAGAAACGTAGACGAGCGAGATTGCGGCCTCCCACCATTGCTCGCCGAGGAATGGACCAAGACGGCTCTGCAGTTCGATCGTGGGAACGTCGCCCGGAAACAGCGCTCGATCGACGACGATTGGAGCTTCGATCTGCAGTGGCATGCCAAGCCAGTCGGCAGCGCCTCGCGAGTAGTCGTAGATGACCAACAGCACAGCCAACACGGACCAGTCTCCAAGGGCTCGAACCATCGTGCGCCAACCCGCTTTGCGCACGAGCGACACGGCAACAATGAGCCCGACGAGCCACAAGAACACTTGTTCGCGATCGGTGGGCACACCGTAGCTGACCATCACGACAATGAATGCAGCCACATACGTACCGAGCGCGGCAATACGGACAACGTCGGCGAACCCGGCTTCGCGTGCGAGCATCGAGCGGCGGTTCGACATGTTGAGCCCTCAGATTTCTTGGGATGTAACGCCATCCGATGGTCGCAGGGCAGACTGTGGTCCACCGGGGAGGTTCACCACTACAACTGGGGTCGTTTCCTTGAGACCCCCAAAGGCATCACGATCGCTGATTCCGGCGTGCTCCTGGCCGAGACGTTTGATGGGCCGCGGCAAACTGATCCGTTCTGCCACGTCGTGCACGGAGACCGCCACACCGAGTCCGCCGTTGACATGTTCACCGGCGAACGTCACGGGTTGCGGGGTCGACTCCGCAACATCCCGGCTCGTGGATCCAGGCTTCCCGCGGAGGGGAACAGGTCGGAAGTCCGGGAGCGAGGTCAGCGAGAGTGGGGAGCCGGCCGGCGTGCGCGTGACGATTCGCACCTCGCCCCCGCCGTCCGATCTGCGGCTCATCCGCCGGCCGGCCGGCGGAAATCGCCCTCCGCCGGCGCCGGGCCGGCAGGCCACAGGTAGCGATCCAGTATGAAGAACTTCACGAGCCACAGCACCGCGTAGGTGCCGAAGTTCATGAGAACGATCAGGCCCGAACTGTCCCAGCGGCCGGCGGCGTCCACCGCCAGCGTCGACCCGGCCGCGCCGATGACGGTGATCACCCAGAACGGCACGACCTCCCTCCAGAGGCGGTTGCGCCCGGTACGACTCCACACCCAGTACCGGTTGATCAGGTAGGCGGGGACCGCGCCGACACTCACCGACAGGAGGTTGGCGTGCCAGGCCTCCCAACCCGCCACGCTGTGCAGCATGTAGAGGAGCACCAGCGTCAGCGGTCCCAAAATGCAACTCGCCGCGCCGTAGCGCAGCAGCCGGTGCGAAGCCGGCCGGCGCTCGCGAACCACGTCGAGAGCCCTGACGACCGCGGTCCACAGGTTCGCCTCAGCGGTCACGGCCCACCGTCGCCGTCGAGGACCGACGCCACCGCGCCGGCCTTGAAGCCATTCGTGAACCGCGGATGCCCGTGAGAGGTCCTGACGCCTGCTCAGGGTGAGCGGCGGGCGTCGGGGACGGTCCACAGGTTCGGCGAGCCGCGGTCGGGTTCCTGTTGCCGCCGGCGGACGGACATCGCGAAGCCGTACATGACACCGGCGACTTCGACATGCGCCAGACCCTGCGCAGAGTGGAAGAAGAGATCTCGGTGCTCTGCCGCCACGTTCGAGTGCAACTCGGGGCTGCCGAGGACGAAGTGCAACAGGTAGCCGAACCCGAACGAGGCAGCCATTGCCACGGCGAAGAGTCCGGCACCGAGTCGCGGGCTCTTGTGGAACGCCATGGCGACGGCCAGAATCGGGAGGACGGTCATGACGGCCACGATCAGGACCAACTGGGTCGGGCTGGTCGGCACGCCCGCGAGCGAGTGACTGAGGTCGTGGGTCACTAGGAACCCGAGGTGGGCCAGCGCGATGAGCAGCAGGCCAACACGCTCACATCTCACGCGCACAGCCATTGCAGGCACCCGCCCCGGATAATGATTGCAAATCCCGTATGCGATATTAGTCACAGCTGTCAATATCGCATGAGAGTCTGATTGATATTACAATTTCAGCGATCTCCTCGCGGTGACCAGTCCAGTGGACAATCGCTGGGGCCGTCGGCGCGCGGGACGTCACAGATCTCCTCGACGGTGACCGTCCTGTCGACCACTGTCCAGATGTCACCGGCGTCGGCCCATTCCCGCGCACGCTGGGACCAGCGGTCGGCCCAAGCCTCCAACTCGGCGCAACCGTCGGCAGGTGCCGCAGTCATCTCCGAGACCCGGAAGGAGATGTCGACAACGCTGTCCTCCACGCCGCGGGACACGACGAGGAAGTACGCGCCCAGCCGCCTGCTCCCGCCCGGATCAGCCTCGGACAAACCGCCATCGACCAGCCCGGCCCGGGGGCCGGGGATCGCGCAGGCGACGGCCACGGCGCGGGTGAGGCCCGCCGCCACGATCGTGACCTCATCGGGATACGAACTCGCATCAGGCGCCGGATCAGGCGTCGGACCGATCCGGAGCAGACGCGACGCCAAGATGTCGAGCGTCTCCGCCCGTGCGCTACCCACCGTGGCGACGGCCACGCAGAGCTGCTCCAGTACGTCGGGCTCAGCCATCGACCGCGAGACGAGGTGCTCGTAGCGCATCACCGACAGCGCCATCGCCACGACAGGATCCTCGAGGACCGCGGCCCCGGCCGCGGAGGTGGGCTCGGCAATGGCGTCAAGGGGCCAGTCGCTGCCACAGACCTCGGGAGGGAACGCCCAGTCGAATTCCGAGGTCCACACGGGCAGGT
Source organism: bacterium (assembly GCA_028824415.1). Classification (GTDB taxonomy): domain Bacteria; phylum Actinomycetota; class Acidimicrobiia; order Acidimicrobiales; family CATQHL01; genus VXNF01. The sequence continues at coordinate 28,215 of JAPPDX010000022.1, forward strand.
AGCGGGCCCGCAACTCCCCCAGCGGCGTGCGGGGGTCGGCGCTCGGATCGAGCGGAGGCAGGGTGGCTGTCGCGGACGCCACCTCCACGACGGGGCCGCTGTCGAGCCCGGTGGCGGCTGGTGGTGCAGGAGACTCGACGGCCGACGCCGGTGAATCCCCGCCGCAGGCCGTGGCGATGATCGCAACCAGCGTCATCGCGCAGCCGAAGCGGATTGCCGCGGATCCGGATCCCGGCTGCGAGTACGGGTGTTGTGTGCCGGATGTGGTGTCAGGCCGGCGCCGGTGGCCTGGGCGAGAACAACGGAACGACGGTCGGGTTGGCCGCAACGTCCGAGGCGAATCGGTTCAACCGTCGGGGTCGGGGTTCCCTTCTAGCGGCTCTGGGCGCCGAACCGGACCGCGGCGCCCATGGCGTCGAAGCGGCTTATCACCTCCGCCTGCATGTCCCGCACGGCGGGGTCGTCGGGGCGGCGCGGGCGAGGCAGGTCGATGGGGATGTCGTCATAGGCGACACCGCCCGGGCGAAGCATGACGATCCGGTCGGCCAGCTCCACCGCCTCGGTGACGTCGTGAGTCACGAACAGCGCCGTCTTGCGGGTCTGCAGCCAGATGCGCTGCAGGTAGTCCCGCAGGGCGCGCCCCGTAAGGGAGTCGAGGTGGCTGAACGGCTCGTCGAGCAGCAGCACGTCGGGGTTCACGAGGAAAGCCCGGGCGATGCCCACCCGCTGCTGCATGCCCCCCGAGAGTTGGCTGGGATACAGGTGGGAGACCTCGCTGAGCCCCACCATCTTCAGGTAGAACTCGGCCTCGCGGCGCAACTGATCCGACTTGCGGTCCTGCACGTACAGCATGTTGTCGACGACGGTACGCCACGGCAGCAGGCGGGGCTCCTGGAACACATAGCCGATCTGGGCGGGCACGCCCTCGTGCAGGGCGCGCACCGACCCCGAGGTGGGTCGCTCCACGCCGGCGACGATGTTCAGCAGCGTGGTCTTGCCGCTGCCCGACGGGCCCACGATGGCCACGAACACGTTGCCGGTCACCGACATGTTCAGGCCCCCCAGGGCCTGCACCTGCGTTGGGTGGTTCAGCGACGGGGGGTAGACCTTGGTGAGGTTCTCTATCAGTACGGTCGCCATGTCATCCTTCCAGGGCGGTTGGTCCGGTGGGTCGAGTGGAGTGGATTCCGGGTTGCGCCGGAATGACGGAGCGGGGGCCGACGTGACCGTGGGGCGCGTCGAGGGTGCTCACAGTTCTTCTTCGAAGGTGAGGGTGGGCTGCTGGTTCCACTGGAAGGCGCGGCGCTCCAGGGGGCTCAGCAGCAGGCGGTCGAGCAGGGTGATGAGCAACACGAAAAGGAAGATCCAGGCGACGAAGCCCGGATAGCGCAGCGCGTCGTACCAGAACCGGGCACGCCAGCCGACCCCCGAGGTGGCGCCGAACCATTCCACGATCAGCAGGCTGTTCCAGCCCGTCATGAAGGCCAGCCGTACACCGGTGAAGGCGCTGGGAAGGGTGCCGCCCAGCAGCAGGTGCACCAGCCGGCGCCCAGGGGGCACCCCGTACGACCTGCTCATCTCGATGAGACCGGGGTCGATGTTGCGCACGCCGGCCGCCAGATTGACCGCGACGAACGGCACGGCCGTGAGAACCACCGCCAGGATGGGGCCTTCGGAGGACAGACCGAACCAGAGCGAGGCCAGGAACGCCCACACCACCGCCGGCAGCGCCAGCAGCACCAGCACGGTGTCGTTGAACAGCCCCCGCGCCCAGCGGGAGGAGCCGATGACCAGGCCCAGCGCGCCGCCGATGGGAATTCCGATGACAAGGCCGACGGCGTAGCGCCGCAGGCTGAGGCTCAACGGTCCCCAAAACTCCCCGCTGAGCATCCCGCCGTGGGAGCCGCCGGTGATCTCGGTGACCATGAAGCGCACGATCTCGTCGATTCCGGGAACACGGGTGTTGACCCAGGTGACCCACTGCCAGATGAACAGCAGGAACCCGACGGCAAGCAGGCGGATGAACCACGGCCGCCGCAGCAGATTCCGCAGCGTCAGCGCGCCCTCTGCGACGGGTTGCGCCTCCTCCAGGCGAAGGCCGGGAAGGCCCTGCTGGGCGTGAATGTCACTCATCGCGTTGTTCCCACGTCCGATGAGCGCCAGCGGGAGAGCCGGCGTTCGATCTGGCGGAAGAAGAGGTTCTCGGCGATCAGCATGATCCCGACGAACAGCACGGTCCATGCGAGCATCCCGCGGATGTCGTAGCTCTCGAAGCTGCGGCGGATCTGGAAGCCGATGCCCTTCGAGGACGCGAAGATCTCGGTGAGCAGCGCCATGCGCCACGCCACCGCGAAGGCCAGGCGGGCACCGCCCAGGATGGACAGCAGCGAGGACGGGATGAGGATTCCGGTGATGATCTGCTGGCGGGTCCGGCCGAAGGACTCGCTCATCACGATGAGCCGCCGGTCCACACCGGTGAGTCCCTGAGCGAGGTTCATGGAGATGTAGGGCGTCGCCACCAGCATGGCGGTGAGGATGGGGCCCATCGGCGAGATGCCGAGCACGATCAGCGACAGGATGGCGAAGCTCACGGTCGGCACGCTCACGATGAACAGCAACAGGCTGTTCAGCAGGCGCCGCCACCACTGGCTGTAGGCGATCACGAGGCCCAGGCCGACGCTCAGCACCAGCGCCAGCAGGCACCCCGCCACCACCCGCACGATGCTGGCCTGGATGTTCGTAGCGAACCCACCCTGGGTGAGTACGTTCCCCGCCTCGGCCAACACGACGTGCGGTTGCGGGAGTTGCTGGGGCGTGAAGACGAACCGGGAGAACAGGTACCACACGGCTATGAACACCGCCCAGCCGGCGAGCGCACTGAAGCGGAAACCCCAGCGGGCGAGGATCGACCGGCGCAGTTCCTTGACGGAGAGTTCCGAGACCCCATCCGGCGTGATAGCGGCTGCAGTAGTCACGTCTAGCCTCCGGATCCGTCCTCGGGTATCACGCTTCGCGGCGAGCCGACGAAGCCGATGTCAGGCGCACTTGCGTCCGCGGCCACCAGACCGAGTTCCTTCAGCCGGTCGAACGCGTACATGTGCGTTGCGGCTTCCTGGTCGGTGATGTAGACCGACTGCACGATCCAGTCGTGGGTCTCGACGTAGTCGGCCAGCCAGGCGATCTCGGCGTCGCTCTCCACCGAGAAGTGATGCGGGTAGTCCGCCACGATCTTCGCCTTCTGCTCCTTCCAGGCGATCACGCCCTCCTCCCACAGGTCAAGCAGGAGATCGCCCGCGCGTTTGTTGGCCGCGTACCAATCCATGTCGGCAACGAACGCGTCGGCGATGGCCGCCAGCTCTCCAGCAAACCCCTCGCCGCCGAAGATGCCGGCGGTGTAGAGTTCGGCGGCCGACTTGCCGTCGTAGAGCGCCCGCAGTTGGCCCTCGGCCAGGAACGGCACGCTGAAATCGGGTGTGCAGATGCAGGCGTCCACGTCGCCGCGCATCACCAGGTCGGCGACGCTGGCCGGCTCCACGGTCACCAAGTCGAACTCCGCGCTGCCCTGGCTGAAATCCAAGTCGTAGCGGCTGGCGGCGATGAGACCCCACAGCAGCGTGGAGGCCAGCGAGCTCTCCACGGCGATGCGCCGATCCACGAGATCCTCCAGACTCTCGGCGCGCGAGGTGCGCCGCACCGCCAGGATGCTGCGGTCGATGGTGTACTTGCCGATGATCACCGGGTCGCGGCCGGGCTGCTCCACGAACTTCGGCACGTCCAGAGCGTTGATCACGACCACGTCAGCGTGCCCCCCGGCAAAGGCCGCGAACTGGTCGAACGGGTTGGAGACCTCGATGCGCACGTTGTTGGTCTGCTCCCAGGCGGCGCGGGTGCCGGAGTCCTCCAGCCATTGCCACAGCGGGTCGGGCGCAAGAGCCAGGCGGACGACGGTGGTCTCGGCCGGGACCGCCTCGGGGGCGGCCGCCGGTCCGACGACCGTCGTGGCGGTTGCGACGTTGGACGATTCCCCTCCACTGCCGACGGCACACGACGACGCGACCAGTGCCGCGAAGACAGCGGTTCCGAGCAGGCGTCGTTCGGTCCTCAATTGCCGCCTCCGCTGCGCTGCCGGCACTCGTGGCGTCGTTCGGGATTCCGGATTTGTGGCGTCACTGGAACCTCGACGTGGTGTGCGGGCCCTCAGGGGTCTCGTTGAGTAGATGCGCCAGGTCGTGCCCGATGGCCTGGGCTGCGATGATGTTGACTGCGATCGGGTGGACCACGGCGCGCGAGTCCTCGTCGATGTGGATGCGCCACGGCCAACGCGCCGCCGCCGAGGAGGTGGCGCCGATGAGCATCAGGCGCGATCCGGGTGTCGTGGCGATCTGGCCGGCGCGCTGGAACAACAGGTCGTTGCCGGGTCCCACGATGAGGACATCAACCGATCCGGCCCCGGCGTCTGCCGGCGAATGCGCCGTCGAAAGCAGATGTTCGAGTTGGGGCGAGTCGAAGCTGGTGGCGTGGATTCGCTCCCAGCCCGGCCCGTCCGGTGAGTCGATGCCGACGGTGACGACGCGGATGTAGCCGGCCAGCGGCGAGGAACCGAGCGTCTCGACGATGGAGGTGAGCAGGCTGGCGGTGGGACCGGTGGGCCCGGCGACCGCAAGGCAGCCGATCTCCTCGATGTTCAAGAGGAGCGGGCCTTCAGCCGTGTCGCCGACGGGTACGAGCGCGGGGCACAGCGACGGGCCGCGACCAACAGCATCGAGTTGCTGGACGGTGACAGTCCCCGGCAACTCGAGGACATAGCCACCGGAGGTGACATGCCAGCCGTCGGGAGGTTCGACGGGCTGGTCGAGCAGGACCTCGAACCCGAATGCTCCGGTGCGGACGCAGATGACGCGGGGCTTGGGCATGAGTTGGGCGACCGTCACGGCTCGTAGCTGGCGCATGGCCGCCTCGATCAGCCGCAGCGAGTTCGTGCGTGCGGTTTGCTCGACGGACGGCTCGAGCAGACCATGCGCGGCTCTCTTGGCGCCGCGCCGGCGCCGGAGTCGTCCGAGTTGCCACAGCATCATGGCGTCGCCGACGGCGGTTCCGGCCAACCCTCGCTGTGACGATTCGACGACCTGCTCGACGGGCAGTTCTGCGGAGCGTGCGGCGCCTGTCAGCGAGGGCATGAACGCCGGCAATGCCGGACCCTCCAACTCGGGCTCCGGTGACGCGGCCGGCTCGACGGGTCCGGGAGCCGGCATCGACTCGAAGCCCGGCGCAGGGGTTGACGGCGGTGCATAGTGAGGCGACGGGGGCGCGACGGGCGGCTGGAGGTGTAGCGGCGTCGCCTCCGAGGGCAATTGTGGGGCACGCGGCTCTCCGACGGGCGCGGGAGGAGGCTGGAAGGCGACTTGCAGCCCTTCGGCGGCTGCGGGGCCCGGCGGTTCGGGTGCGCCGGCCATTGGCCCGTAGAGGAAGGGATCGGAGGGGTCGGGGACAGCCCACGGTGGGCCTTCGTAGGCCGGCAACTCGTAGTGAGGGTCGGGGGATGCGGGAGGAGTGGCCGACTCGAACGTCGCTGCCGGGGCCGGCGGCTGCCCAACCGGCTCCGGCTCGACCGGTGCGGAACGCTCCTGGACGGCAGCGACCGCCTGTTCGACTTCGTAGGGCGCCGGCACAGCAGGCTGCGGCGGCGGTGGCGGTGGCGGCGACGGCGGCGGCGGTGGTGGTGGTGGTGGTGGTGGTGGTGGCGGCGGCGGCGGCGGTG
>JAPPDX010000061.1 GCA_028824415.1 bacterium
TCGAAGGCCTCCTGCTCCCGGCGGAACCGCTGGTCGCGCCAGTGCAGGCTGAGCACCAGGGTCAGGAAGATGAGGCCCGAGCCGATCGCCACCAGCGCGGGCACCAGGCGGAGGTCGCCCAGGTTGCGGACCATGACGATGGAGAAGGTCTCGCCGCTGCGATCCGGCTCCGGCAGGGGCGGCGCCTCGCCGAGAACCTGGACCTTCGGCACCGCCGGACGGGCCTGAACGACGGCGTAGTGCGGCGGGTGCGTGATGCGCGCCGAGTTGGTGATCTTGTTGGCGACCCGGGACCACAGACCGCCCTCCGGTGCGGGTTTGCCGCCGATCTCGTAGGCATCCTCGAAGATGTACAGCGGGCTCACCGAGGCCTCCTCGCTGCCGTCCGGCAGCGATACGGTGGTCGGCACGAAAGCGAACGTCTCGCGCTCGACCAGGAAGGCCTCGGCGCTGGCTGTCGCCTCGCCGGACTCGGCGGTGGACAGCAAGTCCCAACCTCTCAGGTCGATGTAGCCGAGCGTCTCCGCCCACTCGATGACCTGCGGGGCCGCCGCCGCCAGGGCGCTCAGCGAGAGGTTGTCGATGCGACTGGCCTCCGCCGCGACTTGTTCGGTGAACTTGGCCTCCAGTGCCGCCTCGTCCAGGTGGCGGGGATCCTCCGGTGACAGCAGGCTGTTGCGCTCGAGCAACCGTTGGCGGATGGTGCCGGTGTCGACGGTGGCTACGGCCGCGCGTACCTCGTCCCGATCGGGGCCCGAGTAGGCCAGCGCCAGTGCGACGGCCCGGGGGAGGCACCCGTATCTCGGCGGCGAGAAGGTCCAGCCGGTTTCGGTGACAGGGAAGATGCGTTCGGTGTCACAGTTGGGATCGGGCAGGTCGCCGACCGTGGCCACATAGGCGTCCTCGATGCCGGTCAATTCGACACCCGGCGGATCCGCGAACGTCCCCTCGTACTCCCACCTGGGCGATTCGCCGACGTAGCCGATGCCCTGCAGCCACCAGATGACCGCCATGATCGTGAACCAACCGAACAGCCCCGCCAGGGCCAGCATCGAGCCGAGTCGCACGCCGGTGTTCAGCACCAGCAGCAACCAGACCGTCCCCATCAGCAGGGCCGAGGCGAGAGCCACCGTGAGGATCCCGCGGATCTCCGGCTCCCAACTGATCCCGGCGAAGGTCGCGATGGCCCCGATTCCCATGGTCCGGCCCGCTACAGCTGCCGCTCGTACGCCACGATGGCGGCGATCTGTTCCGGCGTCAGCATCCCCTCGCCACCGTGCGCCAGGCAGAACTCGGCGCGGGTGATGTACTCCAGGTCGCCGGCGTCACGGTCGGCCACGCAGACGCCGAACGACGGCATCTGTCCGCCGCCGTCGCCCTGGCCGAAGTTGCCGTACTCGACGCCGTTCTGGCTGCCTGTCCAGATGAAGCCCTCGTGCTCGTCGGCCGTGTCGAACTGGCGGGTGGTGGCGCCACTGTTCAGCGGCGGCCCGAATCCCCCGCCACCGGCGATCTCGGCCGGCACCAGCGGGTTCTGCGCAGCCACCTCGTTCGCGTCGTAGGACCATCCCGGCGTGTGGCAGCGGGCGCAGCCGTAGACGCCGCCGTCCGCGGCGTTGTTGAACAGCAGTTCGCCCATGCGAACCGGGTCGTCGGCCGCGTCGGCCAGGATCTGCTGGGCGGCCGCGGTGACATCCTCCCTCGAGGCAGCCTCGCCGAGCTGTTCGCCTGCCATTCCCCGGGCTGTCGAGGCGATGCCGTCCTGGGCCCGCTGACGGAGCTCGGGAACGTCGATCTGCTCATGCTCCAGGTAGACGATGACGTCGTCGATCTGCTGGGTGGTGAACGGGCCGCCGCCGGCGATCCCCCAAGCCGGCATGGGGGTGTTCGGCCGGCCGTACTCCATCACGTAGCGCACCTCGTCGGTGGAGTACCGGTACAGGACGGCGGCGAGCGAGGGCACCTTCCACTGCACCTGTGCCAGGAAGAGCCCGTTGTTGTCCACCAGCGTGTGGTCGCGCAGGCCGCCCGGCCCGTCGACCGAGCCGTGACAGGTGGCGCAGCGCTCCTCGTACAGGTGATGGCCGCGCTCGGCCGCCAGTTCGTCGCTGACCTCGATTAGGCCGTCGTGGCGACCCGGTTCGCCGAGCCAGTACAGCGGCAGGGCGATGGCGATGATGACGATGCACACCAGCCCGGCCATGAGGCCCTGATCCAGCCGGCGCCCCTCCATCTCCGCGTCGTCGGGGAGCGGCTTGCGGTTGGGGGCGAGCTCGATCTCCGACCCGGTCTCGGCCCGGCCCGCGAACCAGTTGAAGATCCAGTAGAGCAGGAACCCGCCGATCGCCAGCGCCCCGATGACGACGCCGATGGTCCGCTGAGTGGAGGCCGCGAAGACACCGAGGTCGCCCAATGCTGACGGCATTACTCGCTGGCCTCACCGATGCAGTGCGGACCCTGCGCCTCCTGATTGGTCGTGTTGGTGCCGATGGGCGAGCCCTGGATGATCTTGCCGGTGTTCACGAGGAGCTCACCTCGGTCGTTGACCGAGGTGGCGAAATGGTCCATGCCGCGAGGTGCCGGCCCGCCACGCTTCTCGCCGACCTGGTTGTACTTGGAACCGTGGCAGGGGCACTCGAACCACTGCGAACTCACGCACTCGGGCACGGTGCAACCCAGGTGGGGGCACTTCCAGTACAGGGCCACCAGCCCGGCCTCCATGCCCCCAAGCACCGCCGGCGAGTAGACCTCGCGGGCCTTGGCCAGGGCCCCTTCGGGGTACTCGGTCACCCACATGCGCCCCTCGGGCAGCTTCAGGAAACCGTTCTCGTCGCGCACCTGGGTCTTGAGGCCGGCCACGGTTCCGATGTTGAGGACCGCCCCGAAGCCGGTCACGAACGGGGGCCACAGGAAGCCCAGGACGGCGGCGCCGAAGCCCGTGATGCTGAGGGTCATGAAGCCCACGATCGAGCGGTTCAGGAACTGCCGGCGGGAGACGCCGACCTCCTCCGGATCGGGCGGCGTCCAGGGCTCGTCGTCGGCACTGGGGACCGCCGGCAGGTCGTCGGGGGTACGGCGGGCCAGAACCGCGGCCCGCTCCACCTCGCGGCCCGTCGGTGCGGTGGGCTCGGCGGGCTCGGTGCGCCTGGCCAACCGGTCGCGCAGCCGGGTGCGCCGGGAGAGCCGGCCCGTGACCGAGCGCACCTCGCGCCGGCGGTAGGCGGCGATCAGCATGATCAGGGCGGCCGCGGCCAGGATCGGGATGACGATGGCGAGGACGATCACGGCACGTTCCTCAGAAGTCGAAGAAGAGCCCGTCTTGCCACGGGAAGATGAAGTTGAAGCCGGGACCCCGGAAGAACGAGCCGATCATGACCAGCACCGCCCAGAACATGAGGTGCACGGTCATCAGCGAGACCGCGAACTTGCGCTTCTCGGGGGCGTTCTCCTTGTTCCGGTCGATGTAGGGGGCCAGGATCAGCAGGAACAGGGCGATCCCGGGAATGGTCACGCCGGCGACCA
>JAPPDX010000097.1 GCA_028824415.1 bacterium
GGCGCAGCAGATGACCTCCTCGGCATAGACGTTCAGCTTCGAGCCAAATCCCCCGCCGACCGCCGGGGCCACCACGCGCACCTTCTGCTCGGGCAACCCGACGGTCAGGGCCAGCATGATCTTGAGGATGTGTGGTATCTGCGTGGAGGAGTAGACCGTCACGTCACCGGCGTGAGGGGACGGCACCACTGCCACGCCGCGGGGCTCCATGGCGGCGGGTATGAGGCGCTGGTGGACGTAGCGCTCACTCACGGTGTGCACCGCTTCGGCGAAGGCGGCGTCGACGGCGTCCTCGTCGGGCTTCAACTCCCAGACGTAGCTCACGTTCGTGCCGATGTCGGGGTGGATGACGGTGGCGTCCGATGCAGCGTCCTCCAGGTCGATCACGGCGTCGAGCGGCTCGTAGTCAACGACCACCTCCTCGACGGCGTCAGCGGCGGCGTAGCGGCTCTCCGCCAGCACGACTGCCACGATCTGTCCCACGTGGCACGCCACACCGGTGGCGACTGAGAGGTGCGGCGGGTTCTTCATGTCCGGGGTCACCGGCCAGGCGCACGGCAGCGGACCCGCGCCCAGGGCGGCGAAATCCTCGCCGCTGTAGGCCGCCACCACACCGGGGGCCGCTCGAGCGGCCTCGAGGTCGACGCCGAGGATCCGGGCATGGGCGTGCGGGCTGCGTACCGCCGCCATCCAGAGTGCGCCCGGCACCTGGAGGTCGTCGATGAAGCGCGCCTCGCCCGACAGCAGGGCGGGATCCTCCCGGCGCAGGCGCCGTGTGCCGATCACTGCGGTGTCCTGATCCGTTGCGCTCATCGGTGCCCCTCTCGGTTGCTTCCGTCGGCCCCAAGATAGGCCACCGGCCAACCTCGACGCCCACCGCCCGGGCCTGTTCGCATGCCGCCCCGGCAGAGAACGACCTCGTGTGGGCAGTCCGCTTCGGACGGTCAATCCGCCGGGTCGCCTCGCTCCTCCCACCACTGGTCGAGACGGTGCAAGGTCTCGGTGGCAGTCAGGTCGGGCCTGTCCCGCCGCAGGCCCAGCAGGAACCGCAGCGCCTCGCCGATCTCGGGACCGGGGCCGAGCCCCAGGTGCTGCATCACGGCATGGCCGTCCAGCAGCGGGCGCTCGGCGGCCCGCCGCTCTTCTTCGGCCAACTGCTTGATCCGCTCCTCGAGCTCGTCGACGTGGTGCTGCAGTTCCTCGGCGCGTGCCCGGTTGCGGGTGGTGCAGTCGCAGCGCACCAACTCGTTGAGTTGGCCCAGGAGGTGGCCGGCGTCGCGGGCGTAGCGGCGCACGGCCGCGTCGGACCAGCCGCCGCTGAACCCCTTGAAACGCCCCGAGAGCCGCACCAGTTCGGTCACGTCTGCCACCACGTCTTCGGGGTACCCCAGGGCTCGCAGGCGCCGGCGGGTGATCTTGGCACCCACCGCCTCGTGCTGGTGGAACGACACCTTGCCGCCCTTGAAGGAGCGTGTGGCCGGCTTTCCGATGTCGTGGAACAGGGCGGCCAGGCGCAGCCGCAGGTCGGGGCGGGTCTTGGCCGTGACCGCCACGGTGTGCGCCAGGACGTCCTTGTGACGATGGATGGGATCCTGCTCCAGTTCCAGGGCCGGCAACTCGGGCGCGATCCGCTCGGCCCAGCCGCTGGCGAGCAGCTGCAGCAGTGGCCCCGTGGGATCGTCGGCCAGCAGCGCCGCCGAGAGCATGTCCCGCAGCTCGACCGCCTCGCCGCCGCCGGCATCGGGGGCGCGCGTCGCCGGCTCGCCGCCCGGGGTGTCGGGGGCGGCGCCGGCGGGAGCGCCCTTGCCGTCCATGCCCTCATTCTGTCGCCTGTCGCGGTGGACGCCCCGCCGCGGCGAGCCGGAATCCGCCTCCCCGCTACCCTTGACGACGGTGAAGGCGGTCGTGTTCGAACGCAAGGAGGCCCGCTACGCGGCGACGGCGCTCACGACGCGCCTCACCGAGACGGCCGCTCCCCGGCTCGCCCCGCTGCGACTCGCCGACCTCGACCCGCCCTCGCTGCCCGGAGCCGGCTGGCACACCGTCCGCCCCCGCCTGTCGGGCATCTGCGGCAGCGACCTGGCGCTGCTGAAGGGCCGAACCTCGCGCTACTTCGAAGCGCTGGCGTCCATGCCGTTCGTGCTGGGCCACGAGGTGGTGGGAGACCTCGATGACGGTCGCCGCGTGGTGATCGACGCAGTGCTGGGTCACGCGGCACGGGGTGAGCCGCCACCGCACGCCGGCGCCGCACCCGCCGACGGCCACGATTACGGGCACCTCACCGCGGGCCCGCTGGGAGCGGGGCTGCAGACCGGATCGTGCAAGCGAACCGGGGGCGGCTGGTCGACGGAGTTCGTGGCCCACGACAGTCAACTCCATGAAGTGCCCGAGGATCTCAGCGACGAGGCGGCGGTCATGGTGGAGCCCGCAGCCAGCGCCATCCACGCGGCACTGCGCGCCGACGTGGCCGAGGGCGACACCGTCGTGGTGATCGGCGGCGGCCCCATCGGCCTCTGCGCCATCGCCGCGCTGCGGCTCGGCTCGCCCGCCGAGCGCATCATCGCCGCGGTCAAGTACGACGAGCAGCAACACCTCGCAACCCGCCTCGGCGCCGATCTGGTGGTGAAGCCCAACGAGATCCGCCGCGCGGTGCGGCGTGTCGTGGGCTGCCGCATGACCGGCGACCTGCTGAGCGGCGGCGCGGACATCACCGTCGACGCGGTCGGCAGTCCGGGCTCTCTGGCCGACGCCGTGGCGGTCACGCGGCCGCGCGGGTCGGTGGTGCTGTGCGGCATGCCCGGCCCGGGACGCATCGACCTGGCCCCGGTGTGGCATCGCGAGGTGGCGCTACTGGGGGCCTACACCTACGGCACCGAGCACCTCGCCGACGGCACTTCGGCACACACCTTCGACATGGCGTTCGAGTTGGTGCGCTCAGAGCGGCTGGAGGAACTGGTCTCGGCCACGTACCGCCTGGAGGACTACGCGGCGGCGCTGCGTCACGCCGATCAGGCCGGACGCCGTGGCTCCATCAAGATCGCCTTCGACCTGCGCGACGAGCGCCGCTGAGCGCCCGCCGCCGAGGGCCTGCCGCGGAGGGGCCGGCTACTTCTGTTCCTTGAACTCCACGTGCCGCCGCACCACCGGGTCGTACTTCTTCAGCGTGATGCGGTCCCGCTGGTTGATCCGGTTCTTGGTGGTCACATAGGTGTAGCCGGTGCCCGCCGTGGAAACCAGCTTGATGATCGGCCGCTTGTCGCTTCCCGCAGGCATCAGATCTTCACCCCCCGGCGCCGCATGTCGGCCAGCACCTTCTCGATTCCGTGCTTGTTGATCGTCTTCATGCCCTTAGCGCTGACGCGCAAGGTGACCCACCGCTTCTCGCTGGGAACCCAGTAGCGGTGACGCTGCACGTTCACGTTCCAGCGCCGGCGGGTCTTACGGTGCGAGTGCGAGACGTTGTTGCCGAACGACGGCTTGCGCCCGGTGACCTGGCAGAT
>JAPPDX010000034.1 GCA_028824415.1 bacterium
ATCACAGACATGACTACCTCCTAATCGAGGTGTCAAGCCAACAGGGGGACCCTCAGAGGAGTTCGGCCGATAGGGGGGTGCCGTCGTCGAGGCGGGGGTTTCGGAGGGTGTCGGCGGTGTGGTCATAGTCAGCGAGGATCAATAACTTCGTGTCGGCGCGGTCCTCGCCGCAGAGGAGTGCGGCGAGCGCGTCGGCGGCGTGCTGTGGGATGGTGTGGTCGGCGGAGCCTTCGTGCTGTGTGCGGCTGCGGATCGCGGCGGCGAGTGCCTGGTTGATTCTGCGGCCGGTGAGGAAGTCGAACCTTCCTCGCAGGTGCCACATGCCGTCGGCGCCGACGTTGAGGGTGGTGTTGCGTTGTGCGCGCTGCAGGGCGTACTCGGCGTCGGCGGGTTCGCGGCTCTTGGTGGCCTGTTCGGCGGCGAGGTCGGCGTACATCTCTTCGCTCTCATAGGCGAAGGGGTGTTTGGCGACGGTGTCGGCGGGATAGGCGCGGCACAGCTCGAGGAACTCGGTCTCTGAGCGGCGGTGCTTCTTGGGGGCCTCCCGGGCGATCACGCGGGCGTGGCCCAGGTTGATTTCGCCGGCGCGCATTGCCTCGAGCGTGTCGCTGTAGTCGTGTTCTTTGAGCTCCAAGGCCAGGCGGGCGTCGCCGCGGGCGGCCATGGCGGTGAGGCGGTTCGTCTCCCGCAGCCGGTGCGCGGCGCCCTGGGCGCCGTCGCGTGCCGCCAACTCGCCCAACGCCGCCAGATACTCCCCGTCCAGGCGCGCCCGCGCTTCGGCGAGGTCCACGACCCGGTCGGCCAGTTCGCCGTCGGGGAGCGTGGCGGGATCCCGCCGGGAGACCCGCACCAGCGCGCCGCAGTCCCCACAATCCACCTTGGCGGTGCCCTCGCCCCACTCGTGCTGGGACAGGAACAACGTCGACGTGCCGGTGGCGGTGACCCGCGCGGACCGCTCCGCGGGCAGACCCCCGGACCGGTAGCGCACCGAGAAGCAGCGGCTCTCCGGGTCGGGAACCAGCGTGTCGCCCTCCTCCAATTGGCGGCGCTGCCACGCCACTTCGTCCCAGAACCGCTCCAAACTCACCGGCTCGTAGCGCTTCGGCTCGAAGCTCACATGCCTGGCGCTGCCGACGAATCCCATACCTGTAATACTACCAACACCTGTACTATTAGTTAACCCAAAATCAATCGAATGTACGAAATCCACAACAAATCCACATAACACAGCGGCACGCCACGGACACGAGCGAACCCGCCACCGGCGAACCCGGTCAGGCGCAGGCGCCGACGCCACACTGTCAACGCCGCAGCCAGCACCCACCGCCAAGGCTCCCGCACGGGCGTTACCGACTCGGCAGGGGCGCTCGCAGACGGCGTCGCGCCCCGAGAGCGTCACCAACCCGCGGGGTCGGCGACGGCGGTGGACGCCGTAGGCGGCCATTCCGAGGCCACCGGAGCACCACCGGCAGCGCCGCCCGGACACTGCGATGAGGCTGTGGGGTTCCCCCCGAATCGTCATGCTCTGACACGGGAGAGAGCCATACCAGCGACACGACGACGTTTTTGGCCGGGAGTCCCGGATCTGGGGTGCGCCGCAGTGGGGGGCGTAGGCTGTTGCCTTGTGGCTGGCGCCGATCGTCCGGCCCGCAGAACTGACCGAGGTGGAGCGATGGTGCTCGATCCCCGACTCGTGGAAATCCTGGCCTGCCCCGAGGACAAGGGTCCGTTGCTTTACTTCGAAGCCGACGGGTTCCTCTACAACCCCCGGCTGCGGCGGCGTTACGAGATCGACGACGGCATCCCGATCATGCTCATCGACGAGGCCACCACGCTGGACGCCGACGGGCACGACGAGGTGATGCAGCGGGCCGCCGAGGCGGGGATCGAGGAGAACTTCGCGCCATGACCATCGAGACTCCCCTCGACACCCTCGGCATGTATGCCGCCACGGCGTCTATGCCCGAACAGATCGCCGCCGGGGTGGAGACCGTGGCCGACACCGGAGTGGCCGGGCGGATCGCCGATCCCGACGCCATCACCAGCGTGCTCGTGCTGGGCATGGGTGGCAGCGGCCTCGTCGGGGACTTCCTGGCCGTGACGGCGGGCCCGTTCATGTCGCTGCCGGTGGTGGTCGTCAAGAACTATGTGCCGCCCAGTTATGTCGACCGGCGCACGCTGGTCCTGGCCGTGTCGTTCTCCGGCGAGACCGAGGAGACGCTGTCGGCCGCGGGCATCGCGGCCGAGCGCGGCGGGCAGATGGTCGCCGTCTGCACGGGCGGCCGCCTGCAGGCCCTGGCCGAATCGTGGGGGGCGCCGGTCCTGGCGGTTGATCCGGCCATCCCGATGCCTCGGGCAGGTTTCGCCGCCATGGCCACCCCGGTGCTGGTGCTGCTCGAGGACCTGGGCTTCTTCCCGGGCGCCAGCGAGTGGCTGGCGCGAGCGGCCGAGCAGCTGCGCCGGCGCCGCAGCCAGCTCAGCGAGGATCCCAATCCGGCACTGAGGCTCGCCCGGGAGATCGCCGGCACCATACCGGTGGTCTACGGGCCCGGGGGGATCGGCGACGTCGCCGGCCGGCGCTGGAAGGCGCAGTTCAACGAGAACTCCAAGACGCCCGCCTTCAGTGCGGCGCTGCCGGAGATGACCCACAACGAGATTGCGGGCTGGGGCACCTTCGATGAGCTCACAGCGCCGTCGTTCAGCGCCATCCAACTCCGTCACGACTTCGAGCCGCCGCAGGTTTCGGCCACCTTCGACTTCCTCGACGAGCACCTCACCGACGCCGTGCGGGAGGTCTATGAGGTGCGCGCCGGCGGTGAGGGGCCGATCGCCCAGATCTTGGACCTGATGCTCTTCGGTGACTACGTGTCGCTGCACCTCGCTTCGCTGCGGGGAGTGGATCCGGGCCCGATCCCCGCCATCGCCGAGTTGAAGGCGGCCCTCAGCGGAACGGGGGAGCCGGGAGCGTGAGATCCACCGGCGGCGACTTTGCGGTCGCCGACCTGTCGCTGGCGCCGTTCGGGCGCAAGGAGATCCAGCTGGCCGAGCACGAGATGCCCGGTCTGATGGCGCTGCGGGCCCGCCAAAGCGATTCGAAGCCCCTGGCCGGCGCCCGCATCGCCGGCTCGCTCCACATGACCATCCAGACCGCCGTCCTCATCGAGACCCTGTGTGAGCTCGGTGCCGAGGTGCGCTGGGCGTCGTGCAACATCTTCTCGACCCAGGATCATGCGGCCGCGGCAGTGGCCATCGGACCGGACGGGACGCCGGCCGAACCGCGCGGTGTGCCGGTGTTCGCCTGGAAGGGCGAGACGCTGGAGGAGTACTGGCGTTGCACCG
>JAPPDX010000081.1 GCA_028824415.1 bacterium
CCCGCCGCCGCCCGAGCCTGCCCCGGCGCCCGCCGGCGATGATCCTGCCCCGCCGCCCGAGCCTGCACCGGCACCACCGGAGGCGCCGCCCGCGCCGCCCCCGGAGCCCCAGCCGACGACCGGCTTCGACGGCGAGACCCTCACGCTCGGCTACCTGGTCGACCAGTCCGGGCCGCTCGCCATCATCGGCGGCCCGTTGCTGGCCGGCTCGCAGCTCTACTGGGACTGGGTCAACGACGAGTTGGGCGGCATCGCCGGCAGGTACCGGGTGGAGCTGGCGGTGGGCGACACCAAGGACTCCGAGGGCCAGACGGTGCAGGAGTACCAGCGGCTCAAGGACGACGTGGTGATGTTCGCCGAGGTGCTCTCCACGCCGCCGGTCCAGGCGCTGCTGGAGTTCCTGAACGAGGACGGCATCGTGGCCGTGCCGGGCTCCCTGGCGGGTTCCTGGGCGCGCGAGCCGCTGCTGATGCCAAGCGGCGCCGCCTACGAGTACGAGGGCATCAACCTGGCGGAGTGGTACGTCAACCACTCGGGCCTGGCGAGCCCGTCGGACGTGTACTGCGCGGTCTACGTCAACGACAAGTACGGCAGGGACTCCCTGCGGGGCGTGGAGTTCGCCGCCGACCGTCTGGGGTTCTCCCTGGCCGAGACCCAGACCATCAACAGGGGCGACCGGGCGTTCACGGCGCAGGTCGCGGCGTTCGCCGACGCCGGCTGCACGGTGATTTTCGCCATCACCGTCCCCACCGAGCAGCACGCCATGCTGGCCGAGGCCACCAGCCAGGGACTCGACCCGGTCTGGCTGGGCCTGCTGCCGACGTACCTCAACCTCTTCGCAGCCGGGGCCCCCGATCTGTACGCCAAGTACTACGTCGCCCTCGACTCACCCGAGTACACCGACACGTCGGTTCCGGGTATCGCCAAGTTCCACGAGCGGTTCGAGCGCTACGGGAGCGGCAGCATCAGCACGTTCATACTCTCGGGTTACTTCCTGCAGATCTCCGTGCACGCCCTGCTGGAGAAGGCCGCCGAACTGGGCGACTTCAGCCGGGAGGGCATCCGCAACGCCCTGGCGCAACTCGGGGAGGTGGATCTCGACGGCCTCGCCGCGGAGAACTACGTCTACGGCACGCCGGAGAACCGTCGCCCGACGAGCGCGGTGCGGATCAAGGTCTTCGATCCCACCCGGCCACCGGTGTTCCTGCGCGACATCATGATCGTGGACTCGCCGCTGAACGACGAGTTCGACCTGTAGAGGCCGTGCCGCCGACCCGGGACGGTTCGGACGGAGCTCTCCGGGGCTAGCCGGCGCCGTCGGTCCTGTGGCGGTCCAGGAAGGCGTGGACCTCGCTCATCGAGACGCCCGGTGAGGGGGCAAGGGCGCCGTCGGGCGAGGTCAGGGGGCCCAGCACGAACTCGCGATCGCGCGCCGAGGCCCACACCCTGCGATCGCGCGGCGGCCCGTCGCCGGCTGCGGGGCCGGCGACGCCGGTTGCGCTGGGAGAGACGATGCGGCGCGCGGTCTCGCTGCCCCGGAAGCGCCCCGCATGGGCCGCGGTCGTGCCGACGGTCACGGTGTGGCCGTGGTCGCGGGTGGTGTCCACCTGGGTGACGCAGAAGTAGTCGCCGGCGTCCGTCTCGGTGTACTGGGCGTACGTGGCGTAAGTGTCGTCGGAGTGGAACACCTGGCGCGGCGCCCACGAGCTCGGGACACGCACACCTTCGAGACTCCCGTCGGGCGCTGCGGGGAAAGGCACGTTGTCGTTCTCGTAGGCCTTGGAGATGAGCCCCTCCTCGTCGGCCCGCATGAAGTGCATCGGGATTCCGAGGTGCTCGGAGGCGAGGTTCGTGAGCCGGTGGGCGGCCATCTCGTAGGACACGGAGAAGACGTCCTTGAGATCCTGCACGGCGATGTCGCCCTCACCGGCCGCCTCCTGCAGCAGTGAGACCGCCGGGCTCTCGGGCGCCAGCACCGCCCCGGCGAAGTAGTTGGACTCAACCCGCTGGCGCAGGTAGTCCTCGATGGTCTCGGGGTCGGAGTGATCGAGGGCGAAGTGGCCCAGGGTGGACAGCACCACCGATCGGGAGGCGCGTGTCGGCAACTCGTCGCGCTGGGGGATGTAGATGACGCGACGGCGCAGGTCGGTGACCGATCTGGTCGAGCGGGGGATGTCCCGCACCCGGTCGATCCGGTAACCGAAGTGACCGGCGAGGTCCAGGAGGATCCGCTCGGAGATCGGGCCGGTGCCGGGGTAGGAAGCGGCCCTGAGGGCTGCGCCGGCCACCTCCTCGATCTCGCCGTAGTAGTTGCTGCGGGCGCGCATCTGCGCCCGCAGCACAATGTTCGCCCGCCGCACCGGATCCACCGCCGGGACCCCGGTTCCGGCTGAGCGGCCTTCCGAACCGTCTCTCCAGGCATCGTGCAGTGCCAGGAGATGTTCGAGGGCGGCGTCGGGGACCCGCGCCGTGGCCTTCAGTTCGGGCAGCCGCAACGAGCGGTAGGCGTCGGACTGCTGGATGCGGGCAAGCCCGACCTCCAACTCGGCGCGCCGGGTCGGGGCCTCGCCGTTCAGAAGGTCAGCCGGGGGGCACCCCAGGGCCTCGGCGAGGTCACCCAGGAGTGACAGGCGCGGCTCGATCCGGCCGTTCTCGAGCTGGGAGAGGTAGGGAGCGGGACGGCCGACGAGTTTGCCCAACTCGGCGAGAGTCAGCCCCTTCCGGCGCCGCTCGTACCGGATCCGCTGTCCGAGCACCAGAGTGTCGAGCGCCTCGGGCACGGGCGGAACAATACCGATTTTTTCCGCGGCACAACGGCCGATTCGTTTCGCGTCCAGAACAGAACCGCAGATTGTCCACCACTTGTTCCCAACTTGGGGACAATTTCCACAGGACGTGCAACACGTGCTCACTGCCCGACGCGCGACGGCCGCCGCGGGGTCCCCGCTTCGCCCACTTCGGCGGCGAAGCGGCCGGCCGCTACGATCTGCGCGGCCTATGCGGTTGACTCGGGGGAGGGAAGCTGTGCAAAACGATCAACGCTGGGCCGTCGTGACGGGAGCGAGCCGGGGGATCGGCGCCGCCATCGCTCGCCGTCTGGCGGCGGACGGGTTCGGTGTGTCTCTGCTGGCGACCAAGGCGGACCTGCTCGACGGCATTCGCGATGAGATCCATGCCGGGGGCGGGGAGGCGGAGGTCATTGTCTGCGACCTCACGGATCGTGAGCAGCTGGCGGCAGTTTGCGATGAGCTGTCCGCGGCCCACCCGGCAATACATGCGCTGGTCAACAACGCCGGCATCGTGCGCGTCGGCGACATCGCCGAATTCGGCGGGGCCGACTGGGACGACGTCATGGAGATCAACGTGCGCGCCGCCTTCGAGTTGGTGCGCGCCCTCGAGCCGGCGCTCCGGGCGGCGGCCGGCGCCCCCGGCGGCGACGCCTCGGTGGTCAACGTCAGTTCGGTCATGGGGCTGGTCGCCTGCAAGACCATCATCAGTTACCTGGCCGCCAAGGGCGCGCTCAACCATCTCACCCGCGGGCTGGCCCTCGAGTTGGGAGCGGCCGGGGTCCGGGTCAACGCGGTTGCGCCGGGCTACATCCGCACCGACATGTTCGAGACGTCGCACCCGCCCGAACGCCAGGTGCTGCTCGGCCGCTCGCACGCCCTCGAGCGGGTCGGGACACCCGAGGAGGTCGCCGGGGTCGTCTCCTTCCTCTGCTCGCGAGACAGCACGTTCGTGAGCGGCACGGTCATCTCGGTGGACGGCGGATTGCACGCTCGGGCTGCCATTCCGGAGCACTAGGCAACTGAGCGCCGGTTGGCGGGGGTGGGAGTGAGCGGGAGCCCGAACGGCGCCTGGCGGATCGGCGTGGACACCGGGGGGACGTTCACGGACCTTGTCGCCGTCGGGCCGGGCGGTGAGGTGCGCCTCCAGAAGGTCGCCTCCACGCCGGCCGAGCCGGCACGGGCCACCTTCGAGGCCCTGAAGCGATCCCAGGTCGATCCAAGGGGCGAGGTCGACTCCTTCATCATGGGGACGACCATCGCCACGAACGCCCTCATCCAGCGGCGCGGCGCGCCGACGGTGCTCATCACGACCGCGGGGTTCGAGGACGTCCTCTACATCCAGCGCATCGACCGCCAGGGTCTCTACGACCTGCAGTGGATCAAAGCCGAGCCCTATGTGCCGCGCGACCGGGTGGTCGGCGTGAACGAGCGGATCCTCGCCGACGGTTCGGTGCGCACGCCGCTCGCCCGCCAGGAGTTGGATCGCGTCATCGACGAGGTGCGCCGGATCACGGCCCATGACCAGAGTCCGGCGGTGGCGGTGTCACTGCTCTTCTCCTACGTGAATCCCATCCACGAGCAGGAGTTGGCGGCGGCTCTGCAGGAGGCGCTGGGTGGATTGCCCGTCTCGATCTCGAGCGAGGTGGCGCCGATCTGGCGCGAGTACGAGCGGTCCAACACCACCGCCATGGACGCCTATGTCAAACCCATCGTCGCCAACTTCGCCGGCGACCTCCTGAGGGAACTGGAACTACTCCAGATGGGCGGTTGGCACGGCCTGTTGCGGTCCAACGGCGGCCACGTGGCGATTCCCGACACCCCCGCCAAGCCCGTGGAGATCGTGCTCTCGGGCCTCGCCGCGGGGATGATCGCCGGCGCCCACTTCGCCCGCGCCGTGGACTCCGCCAAGGCGGTCACGCTGGACATGGGCGGGACCAGCGCCGACGTGGGCGTCATCGTGGACGGCGAGTTGCAGTTCTCGGGCTTGTTCGAGGTGGAGTTCGGGCTGCCGCTGGCGCTGCCGATCCTGGACGTGACGACAATCGGCGCCGGCGGGGGATCGATCGCCTCCATCGACTCCGGCGGACTGCTGAAGGTCGGGCCCGAGAGTGCCGGGGCCGAACCCGGCCCGGCGTGCTACGGACTCGGCGGCGAGGCGCCGACGGTGACCGACGCCAACGTCGTGATGGGGCGCCTCAACCCCGGCTACTTCCTCGGTGGGCGAATGAACCTCGACGCCGAGCGGGCC
Source organism: bacterium (assembly GCA_028824415.1). Classification (GTDB taxonomy): domain Bacteria; phylum Actinomycetota; class Acidimicrobiia; order Acidimicrobiales; family CATQHL01; genus VXNF01. The sequence continues at coordinate 5,038 of JAPPDX010000081.1, forward strand.
CGCAGTGCCATCGACCCCGTCGCGGACCGACTCGGGCTGACGCCTGAGGACACCGCGGAGGCCATCGTGTCGGTCTCCATCGAGAACATGGACGGCGCCATGCGGCTCGTCACCGTGGACCGCGGGCTGGACTACCGGGAGTTCGACCTCGTGGCCTACGGCGGTGCCGGACCGCTGCACGCCACCGAGATCGCCCGGCGGATGGGGATGAACCGCGTCATCGTGCCGCCGAACCCGGGGCTCGTCTCCGCCTACGGCACCGTGATCGCCGATCAGCGCGTGGACCGGCGCATCACGCTCGTGCGCCGGTTGGACCACGGCGAGTCCGGGGACCTGCCGGCCGCTCTGGGCCGCCTCGCCGATGAGACCGTCGCGGAGTTGCGGTCGCAGTTGCGGCGGCCGGAGGTGCCCGTCGACGTCACGACCTACGTGGCCTGCCGCTACCTCGGCCAGAACTACGAGCAGGAGATCCGCACCGAGTTCGGCCACGTGGACCGCAGCTTCGAACTCGCCGTTCCGATCGGCCCCGAGGCGGCCGATTTCGTGGCGCGACTCGCCGACGGCTACCACGCCACCCACAAGGCCTCCTACGGCTACGAGATGCGCGACCAGCCCATCCAGTCGGTCTACCTGGGCGCCACGGCGCTCTCGGAGACGCCGGAGGTGCTCATCCGCCCCTACGCCGGCGGTGGCGACGGCACGGCGCGGGCGACCCGGCGCGTCTTGGCGGCGGCCGGGCAGTGGACCGATGCCCTCATCGTCAAGCGCGACACCCTGGCGACCGGGGAGACGCTCGACGGCCCGGCGGTCATCGAGGAGGCGGACTCTACGACCTGGGTCCCGCCCGGGTTCCGGGCCACGGTTCACGAGAGCCAGTGCCTCATAATCGCCCGCAGCGACGCCGAGGCCCGACCATGACCGGCCCATCCAAGACCGGCCCAGCCATGACCGGCACATCGTCGCCGGGCGACGGCATCGACCGGGTGGGTCTCACGCTTCTCTACAAGCGGGTCCGCAACATCTGCGACGAGATGGCGTTCGCCATGATGCGCACCGCCTACTCGCCGATCTTCTCCGAGGGGCTCGACTTCTCGACCCTGGTGCTGGACCGGAGGGGCCGGCTGATCGCCACGGCGGGGATCAACCCGGCGATGCTGGGCGCCTCGCTGTACGCCGCCACGTGGATCATCCGCGAGGTGGGCCCGGAGAACTTCGCCGAGGGCGACATCTTCGTGCACAACGATCCCTACCGGGGCGGCTCGCACCTGCCCGAGCACATGATGGTCGCTCCCGTCTACAGCGACGGCGAGCTGGCCGCATTCGTCGGCAACATCGCCCACCTCGCCGAGATCGGCGGGATGGCGCCGGGCTCCTTCGCGGCGACCGCCACCGACATCTTCCAGGAGGGGCTGCGCATCCCACCCACCAAGCTCTTCGACCGCGGCGAGCCGGTGCAGGACATCTGGCGGATCATGCTCGCCAACCACCGCACGCCGAACAACTCCTGGGGCGACCTGCACGCCATGGTCGGCTCTCTGCGGGTGGGGGAGCGCCGCGTCGGCGGCCTCATCGCCGAGCGGGGCGTCGACGGGCTGAACGAGGCATTCGAGCAGATCCTGGACTATGCCGAGGCGTACATGCGCTCGGAGATCGCCGCGCTCCCCGACGGCATCTACACCGGCGAGGACTGCATGGAGGACGACGGCATCTCCGACCGCTCCTACTGGATCCGCTCGCGGATCATCGTGGAGGGTGACGAGCTGATATTCGACTACTCGAAGTCCGATGAGCAGGCAGTCGGGCCCATCAACGCCCCCTACGTCGTGACCTTGTCGGCGTCGCTGAACGGCCTGCTGTACGTCCTGGCCCGCGACGTGCCGGTCAACGCCGGCATCGTGCGACCCGTCAAGGTGGTGGCCCCGGCGGGGACCATCACGTGCGTGCGCCTGCCCGGGCCGTGCGTGGGCGGCCAGACGGAGTTCCAGCCGCGCATCATGGAACTGGTGCTGGGTCAGATCCTCAGCCAGATCCTGCCCGAGAGGGCCGCCGCCGCCAGCGGCAACACGTCGCTCAACTTCCTGTTCGGCGGGGTGGACCCCCGCAACGGCGAGTATTACGCGCACTACCACTTCGAGGGGATGGGCTGGGGCGGCCGGGCCGACAGCGACGGCAACAGCGCCCAGATCGTGCCGCACGCCAACTGCCGGAACACCCCGGTGGAGATCTTCGAGACCAAGTGGCCCTGGGTGCACGAGGAGTACAGCCTCAACGACGACACCGGCGGTGCCGGGCGGCACCGGGGCGGGCTCGGTGTGCGGCGCGTCATGGAAGTGGAGGGCGACGTGATCACCGTGAGCGCCCTGTCGGAGCGAATGAAGCGCTCCCCCTGGGGGCTGTTCGGAGGCCACGACGGCAGCCGGACCGCCCTGGAGGTCGCTCCGGCGGGCAGCGACGCCTACGAGACCTTCCAGGACGCCTTCGGGCTGATCTCGCCCTCGAAATTCACCAACATCCGCCTGCGCCGCGGCGACCGGGTGCGCATCACGTCGCCGTCGGGTGGCGGCTACGGCGACCCGCTGGAACGCGACCCCGCCAAGGTCCTCGCCGACGTGGAGTTGGGGTTCGTGAGCCGCGTCTCCGCCGAGTCGGTCTACGGCGTTGTGCTCGCCGGCGCTCCGGACGACGGTCTGGCCGTCGACGAGGCCGCCACCGAGGCGTTGCGAAGGAGCATGCGCGATGGCGTGGCATGAGTTGAACAAGAACTGGCACGACACCACCGTCGACTATTGCGACGTTTGCGGGAACCTCCTCATCGCCCGCTACTGGAGCTTCATCGAGCCCGACGGCACCGAGACCCGGCGCTGTTGCGACGAGACCTGCGAGCGTCTCTTCGGTCGGCTGCGCCGCCTGGAGCAATCGGCCCGGGATTCCTAGCAAGGCGATCGTGTCCGCCCTCCGACCGTCATTCCGGCGCTCGTGTCCGCCCGACGATCGTCATCCCGGCGTAGGCCGGGATCCAGCGTCCCGCGGTCCAACGTACGCTTCACCTCGGGCCGGCGGACCCGGGATTCCGTCCGACGGAGGTGATGCTGTAGCTTCACGCTGACGCTCGGGCGTCGGTGCGGTGCACCACGGGAGGCGCAATCCATGCAAGGCGGCTGGCAGGTCGGGATCGACACGGGCGGGACCTTCACCGACCTGGTGGCGGTGCGCGGGGACGAGCAGCGCATCGCCAAGGTGCCCTCGACACCATCGGCGTTCGACCAGGGGGTTCTGGACTCGATCACCGCGGCGGGAATCGAGGTCTCCGAGATCGAGATGATCGCCCACGGCACCACGGTCGCCACCAACGCCGTGATCACCCAGCGGGGTGCCGCCACGGCGCTGCTGACCACCCGGGGCTTCCGCGACGTGCTGGAGCTGCGCCGCCACAATCGGGGCGACCCCTATGACATCCAGTGGGATCCCCCGCCGCCGCTGGTGGCGCGCCGCAACCGCTTCGAGATAAGCGAGCGGCTGGACTACGCCGGCGACGTGGTGATCCCTCTCGACGCCGAGCAGGTGCGCGCCGCCGCCCGGCTGGCGGCACGGCGGGGCATCGGCACCTTCGCCATCGCCTTCCTGCACTCCTATGTCAACCCGGCCCATGAGGACGAGGCGGCGGAGCTCGTCCGGTCCGAGGTTCCCGGCGCGTTCGTCAGCACCTCCGGCTCGCTGCTGCGGGAACCCCCCGAGTTCGAGCGCACCTCCACCGCTGTGCTCAACGCCTACCTGGCCCCGGTCGTGAGCGACTACCTGACGGCGCTGGAGAGCCGGCTCCGTGAGGCCGGTTTCGTCGGCCGCCTCTACGTGATGCACTCCGGCGGGGGGCTGCTGACCGTGGAGAGCGCCTCGCGCTTTCCGGCTCGCCTGCTCACGTCCGGTCCCGCCGCCGGAGCCAAGGCCGCCGAGGGGGTCGCCGCGTCCACGGGTGTGGCCGGCGGAGTGGTGGCGGCCGGCGTGCTCGCCTCCTCGGAGGGTCTGGAGGAGGTCATCTCGCTGGACATCGGGGGCACCAGCGCCGACATCGCCGTGGTGCAGGGCGGCCGGGCGGACATCGTGCACGAGTTCTCGCCGCGGTTCGGCCAGCCGGCGCGATTCCCGGCCATCGACCTCGTCACGATCGGAGCCGGAGGGGGGTCGATCGCCTGGGTCGACGCCGGGCACCTGCCGCACGTCGGACCGCAGAGCGCCGGCGCCGATCCGGGGCCGGCCGCCTACCTGCTCGGTGGCAGCGACGCCACCGTGACCGATGCCAACCTCGTCGCCGGGCGCCTCGTCGCCGACGCGGGACTCGCCGGCGGCATCAGCCTCGACACCGACGCCGCGCACCGGGCCGTCGAGTCCTTTGCTGACCAACTCGGGCTGAGCGTGACCGACGCCGCCCTGGGGATCATCGACATCTGCAACAACAACATGGCCCGCTCGATCCGCGTCGTGACCGTCGAGCGGGGACTCGACCCGCGCAACTTCACCCTCGTCCCCTTCGGCGGCGCCGGACCGCTGATGGCCGCGGAGCTCGCCGACGTGCTGGGAATCAGGCGGATCGTCGTGCCGCTGGCGCCCGGCGTGACCTCGGGCCTCGGATGCCTCTACGTCGACATCACCCACGACATCGGCGAAGCGTTGATCAGCGAGTTGACCGATGCGGACCGAGCCCGCTTGCAAGAGGTCTTCGACCGTCTGGGGGCGACCATGAGGCAGCGACTCACCGATGACGGTGTCGCCGCCGAGCGCCAGCGCCTCGAGTACTCAGTCGACCTGCGCTACCTCGGCCAGGTGCGGGCGCTGACGGTGGAATTGGAGACCGGCACGGTGCCGGAACGATTCACCGAGGAGTACCGCGAGATGTTCTTCGAAGAGTACGAGCGGCAGTTCCACTCCGTGGCGGTCGACATTCCCGTGGAGATCTCGGCGCTGCGGGTGCGCGGCGTCCGCCGCTCCGAGCGTCCGCACATCCCGTTCAGCGGTTCGACGGCACCGCTGCACACTTTCGAACGTCCCGTGCTGACCCGTGACGGCGAGGTCACCGCCCGGGTCGCCGAACGCAGCCGCCTCCATGTCGGCAGCCGCATCTCCGGGCCCCTCGTGCTGACGCAGGAGGACTCCACCACCTGGGTGCCGCCGCACTGGGAGGTGGAGGTGGACAAGCTCGGCAACCTGCAGATGGCCCGGTCCGAATGAGGGAAGAGTCTGCGTGCGGGACGGGCCTGAATGAGAGAGGGACCTGCATGAGGGAGGGAACCCCATGAGCCTGCGAGTCGTGGACACCGCGCCCACCGAGTCGGTGGGTCTGCGCCAGCAAGATCCGATCCTCTTCCAGGTCCTCAACAGCGCCTTCAGCAGCATCGTGGACGAGATGAGCGCGCTCACGATGCGCGCCGCGTTCTCGCTGGTGGTCAGCGAGGGCGGCGACTACTCCGGGACCATCAGCAACCGCCACGGCGACCTCATCGCCTCAGGCGTCCGCGACCTGGCTGCGCACCTGGGGACGCACCCCTTCACCATCAAGGGCATGCTCGACTGGATCGGCACCGCCCCCGAGGAGTACTTCCGCCCCGGCGACGTGGTGCTGATCAACGACCCGTACATCGGCGGCACGCACCACAACGACATGCGCGCCGTCATGCCCTTCTACTTCGACGGCTCCCTGGCCGGCTTCGTGCAGAACTCCATGCACTGGACCGACATCGGCGGCCACGTGCCGGGCACATTCGACTCCAACTCCCGCAGCTCCTACGGCGAGGGCCTGGCGGTGCCGCCGATCCACGTCGTGCGCGAGGGGGTCTTCCAGCCGGAGGTCTCGAACCTCATCCTGCGCAACGTGCGCATGGCCGACACGGCCCGCGGCGACCTGCTGACCTCCATCGGTGCGGTCCGCCTCGGCGAGCAGCGCCTGCAGGCGCTGGCCCGCCGCTACGGCACCGAGATGATCCTGGCGGCCATGGACGAGTTCATCGAGTACTCCGAGGATCTGCTGCGCGCCGAGTTCGCCAAGCTGCCCGACGGCCCCGTCACCGTGGAGTCGCTCCTGGACTGCGACCCCGCCGGCGACTCCGACGAACCGTTGTCATGCCACATGGTGCTGACGGTGCACGGCGACCGGGCCACGATGGACTTCTCCGGCTCCGACCCCCCGGCCAAGGGGGCGGTCAACTCCACCCGGTCGGTCACGCTGTCGGCCGCAGTGGTCACCATGAAGATGATCTTCCCGCACATCCCCATGAACCAGGGCGTGTTCCGGGCCATCGACTTCGTGCTGCCGCCGGGTCTGCTGGTGAGCGTGGAGTTCCCGGCGCCGGTGTCGGGCTGCGCCGCCGGCGTGTACCCGGCGGTCTGTGATCTGGTGCTGAAGGCGTTCATGCACCTGGCGCCCGAGCGGTCCATGTCGGGACCCACCGGGCTCATCAACACCATCACGGCGGGCTGGGATCCGCGGCCCGGCTACGACCGGGAGTTCGTCATGTACCTCTGGCTGGAGGGCGGCTGGGGCGGTCGGGCGCAGCGCAAGGACAACGCCACCGCCATGACGACCTTCGCCACCACCGCCATGAACCAGCCCGTGGAGCTGCAGGAGCGGCTCTTCCCGGTGCTGTTCGACTGCTACCGCATGGAGACCGACAGCGCCGGCGCCGGCTGGTCGCGCGGCGGCCTTGGCGTGACCCGCCGGTGGTACCTCACCCACGGCGACGGGGTGCTCTCCGACCTCGGGGACGGCGAGAAGTTCGGCCCGTGGGGCTTCGCCGGCGGCGCCGACGCCCGGCCCAACAAGTTCACGTACGCCCCCGGCACCGACGACGAGGTCAACGTCGGCATGTTCTGCACGAACCTGCCGATCAGCAAGGGGGAGATGCTGGACTGCTTCCAGCCGGGCGGCGGGGGGTACGGCCAACCGTTCACGCGGCGCATCGAGCACGTCCTCGACGACCTGCGCGACGGCTACATCAGCCTCGAGGGCGCCCAGCGGGACTACGGCGTCGTGGCGACCCACGATGCCGGCGCCGACGACTTCATCCTCGACGCCACCGCCACCGCCGCCCTGCGCACCGGCTACGAAGAGGGCCCCGAATTTCCTACCGAGGGGAGTTCGTGATGTCGGCTGAGTTCGAGGGCAAGGTGGCGATCGTCACGGGCGGGGCGCGCGGCATCGGCGCCGCCATTGCCGATGAGATGGTGGCGAAGGGCGCCGCGGTGGCGTCGTTCGATCTCATCGCGCCCGACGAGGCGCGCGACGGCGTGCTGGATCTCGAAGTGGACGTCGCCGACGCCGAGTCGGTCCGGGCCGCCACGGCGGAGGTGGTCGACCGTCTCGGCCGCATCGACGTGCTGTTCAACAACGCCGGTATCCAGCGGGCCGCACCGACACACCTGATGGACCCCGAGATCTGGAACCTGGTCGTGGGGATCCACCTCGGCGGAATGTTCCTGTGCAGCGCGGCGGCGATCCCCGAGATGCGCAAGGTCGGCGGTGGCGCCATCGTCTCGACGGCGAGCGCGGCCGGCATCGTCGGCATCCCCGGCCGCGCCCCCTACTCGGCGGCCAAGGCCGGGATCATGGGGCTCACCCGATCCCTCGCCGTGGAGGTGGCGCCGCACAACATCAGGGTGAACGCCGTCGCACCCGGCTTCACGCGCACACCGCTGGTGCAGCAGGCCCTCGACGACGGCTCCCTCACCGAGGACTGGATGCTGCTGGAGGTCCCGCTGGACCGCCTGGCCGAGGCCGCCGAGATCGCCCGCCCAGCGGTCTTCCTGGCGGGCGAGGGCGCCTCCTACATCACAGGCCAGACCATCGTCGTGGACGGCGGCTGGACCGTCCAAGGGGTCTCGGACCGCCCCGACTGGCTCGACGTGTGAGACCCGCCTCGCCGACGAGGCGGGAGAGGACTCAGGTGCGGTACCGGCCGGGCTGGCCCCAGTTGCTGCCGCGATCGCGGTGGCCGAAGGACCGGCCCAGGTCGACCTCGGCGAACTCGGCGGGGGACTCGCCGGTCGTGGCGTACTCGTAGAGGGCGGTCTGGTAGACGGCGCTCAGCGCCGAGGCCACCACGGCGCCGAGGATCATCAGCAGGCCGCCGACGATGACGCCGAAGATGCCCAGTGGCCCGGTGCCCAGGAATATGGCGATGAGCAGTCCGGGCGCCATCAGGACGAAGCCCACGATGGAGAGCCCCGCCTGGGCGATCAGGTTCTCGCCCCAGGTCCGCCGCAGCAGATCCTTGGAGCGCCCGAGGGCCCGGAACGCACCGACGCGCTCGGCGATGATGATCGGCATCACCAGGAAGGTCATCACCCGCCACGCCAGGTCCAGGAGGCCGCCGAGCAGTGCCCCCGCGAAGCCGGCTCGGTCGCGTGCCGCCGCCTGGATCGAGTTGATGATGATGCCCACCACGACAGCCACGATCGCCCACACGGCGATGGTGCCGAACCGGCCCGAGGCGCCGCGGATGGCGCTGGCCACCGTGGGGTCGCCGCCGGTGAGCCGCTCGCGGGCGCCGTGGACCAGGGCGCCCTGGAAGAAGTAGACGGCGATGGTGCTGGCGATTACCCCCAGGACGACCAGAAGCCTCGATCCGCCCCCGACCTCGAAGTTGTCCCAGCCGGTCGCCGGGTCGTAGTCGATGAGCACGATCAGGCCGAAGACGACGCCGGCGATGATCAGCGCCGCCAGACCACCGAGGACCGGCAGCCACAGCAACTCCTTGTCCTTGCGCAGGACGCGCCACGACGTCTTGCCGAGTTCCCAGGACCGTCCGAAATACCCCATCGGGTGCCTCCTCGTGCTTGAAGCGTTCGCGGAGCCGCCAGGAAGGAATGTGCCGTCGCCGCCCTGGGGGCCGCCGATCCGCAGCGTATCGCCTGAGGGGGTTGATTCTCAGGCGTTCACGTCCACGACGACCCGGCCGCGCACCGCCCCGGCGAGAATGTCGGCGGCCACCCGGGGCACCTCCGCCAGGGGCACCACCGAGGTGATGGATTCCAGGGTCCCGCTGTCCAGATCGGTGGCCAGCCGGCTCCAGGCCTCGGTCCGCCGGGCTGGCGGCTGGTAGACGCAGTTGACGCCCAGCAGGCTGACTCCCCGGAGGATGAACGGGAACACGGTGCCGGTGAGGTCGGATCCACCGGCCAGGCCGCAGGCCGCCACGCATCCCTCGGGTTCGAGGGCCGCGATGAGGTTCACGAGCGTGTGGCTGCCGACGGTGTCCACGCCCGCCGCCCAGCGGGGCCTCGCCATCGGCCGGCCGCCCGGCTCGCTCAACTCTTGGCGGTCGATGACCTCCGCGGCGCCGAGGCTGCGCAGGTAGTCGCCCTCGGTGCCGGCCCGCCCCGTGGAGGCGGCCACCTCGTAGCCCAGCTTGGCCAGCAAGGCCACGGCCACGCTGCCGACACCGCCGGCGGCACCGGTCACGACGACCGGTCCGCCGCCGGGGGAGGCGCCGTGGTCCTCCAGCGCCATCACGCAGAGCATGGCGGTGTAGCCGGCGGTGCCGACGGCAGCCGCGGCGCGGGTGTCGATGCCGGCGGGCAGGCGTGTCAGCCAGCCGGCCTCCACGCGGGCCTTCTGCGCCATGCCGCCCCAGTGCTTCTCGCCGAGGTCCCAGCCGTTGACGGTGACGCGGTCGCCGGGTTGCCAGTCGGGGTGATCGCTTGCCTCGACGACACCTGCCAGGTCGATGCCCGGCACGAGCGGCCAGTTGCGCACCACCGGCGCGCCGTTGCAGATCGCCAGGCCGTCCTTGTAGTTGACGGTGGAGTAGTCCACGGCGACGGTCACCTCGTGATCGGGCAGTTGGTCGTCGGCCAACTCGGTGATGTCGTGACGGAATCCGTCGTCGGTCTTCTGCAGCAGCAGGGCGGTGAACATGCGGGCCTCCCGGATGCCTGGGTGGGTACGTCCCGAGCCTATGGCGCTGCGGGCTCCCCGCGGAGGCCCCGCTCACACCACCAGGCCCTGGATCTCCGCCACGGGGGCGTAGACCGAGGAACTGCGGGTGACCGCTCCCAGAGGGCCGCGCATCCCGCCGAGGCCCACTGTCGTGAAGCTGCCCACGAAGGTGACGGTGGCGGTGATCCTGAAGCGGTCCCCGGCGGCACCGTCGGAGGAGTGCCGGTAGGTGTACCGGCAGGTGCTCAGCGCGTCGCCGAAACCTGGGATCCACGGGGTTCCGGGGCCCAGGCAGGTGATCGAGTCGCCGTTGCCCATGTTCCAGCGCACCGTCGTGGGGGTGGCGAAGATCGTCACCACGTAGCCCCAGACCATGACCGTGGTGCTGTAGGTGCGCCAGTAGGACGGCGGCAGCCAGAGCCACGTCGGGGTCTGCACCAGCAAGCCCGAGCGAAGGCCCGGAGAGGTGTGGATGGTCGGGCTGGGCGGGTTGAGCGCCCCCATCGCCGAGGAGACCACCGTGGACTGGGTGGGGCGAGGTCGCGGCCTGCTCGGCGACACCGTGATGGTCTGGATGTAGTTCCCGTTGCTGTCGCAGAGGGCGACGGTGTAGTCGCCGTCGTCCTGGAGGTAGAACGGCCCGCAGTAGTGCAGCCCTCCACCGATGCCCGTTGGCGGCACGTCCTCGGTCGTTGGACGCTCGACGGTGAGCGTCGAACAGAATTGCTGGCCGTCGCTGCAGTTCTCGATCTCGGTGGAGTCGGCCGCAGCCACGCCGGGCGCCGCGACCGAGAGCGCCCCGACCGCCGTCACCAGGGCAACAGCGGCGCGCCCGCGGTGACGGTGCCGCCCGCGCCGGGAGCGGGGGTCGTTGGACTGTCTGCGTGCATGGTGCATCCGTCTGTCCTTCCTGTGTGGATGGCCTGCTCGAAGATCTCCGCGACGCGCCAGTCGCCCTCCTGGCGCCGCAGCAGTGCCAGGTGCACCACGGTCGCCCGCTCGTCGTTGCGCACCCGTCCCGTCGACACCTCGTAGAGAACGGCGGTGTCGACGAAGCAGTCCAGGACCTCTGCGCTGTCGATACCCCAGCCCTCGATGTGGACGACCCGGCCCGCGCCGTGGTCGCCGGGGAGGCGCAAGGCGACACCCTCGACCGCCCGCCCCAGCAGCACGCCGACGGTTCGGCTGCGCAGCGGCTCGACGCTGTGGCGCCCGATCCCGGGATGCTCCGGGTTCACCGGGTGGGTCGCCGCCGCCCAGTAGCTGTCCCAGAACGCCGCGTAGGCGCCGAGGATCGCTGCGGCGACGTCGGTGGGTGGGTCCTTTCCCTGGCGGGAGGAGACGAGCCGAACCGGCCCGGCCGGCGCCGCCCACTCGGACGCCCGCCCGTGGGGTTCCGACGGCCCGGGCAGGACTTCGACGGTTTCGGGCGGCGCGATGGGGACAGACGCGCCGCGCTCGCCCTCTGGCGAGGGGATCCCGGCTCCGGCACGAACCTGGCCGGCCCGCGCTGCCTCGGGGCTCCAGTGAGACAAGCGAGCCCCGGCGGGCGCAGTGCTCGGTCGATGGTCGTCGGCGGCGGGATGACCGGGGCCGCGAAGGGGCTCATCGAGCGTGGGTTGACCCGGGGTCCGGTCGGTGTCCCCGGCGGTCTTCGGGGTTGACGGCCCGGGTGCCGGAGCAGTCGCGGTCACCAGGTAGGCGATGGCCGCGGAAGGGTCGGCGGAGTCCTGCGCGGTTGCTGTGCAGGCCGAAGCCAAGACGGCGATGGCGGCGAGCCCGAGTGCCGCGGCACCGCTGATCGACCCCCGCCGCACATCGCCAATATGGAGCGCATCAAAGTATCTTTCATACAGTCTCACGCAATGGAGACTATATGAAAGAGATCAGAATATTACAACTAATCTGGAAATATCTGCGGTCTAGTCCTTCCGGAGCAGATCGGGTTCGATGTAGATCACCTGCTCGAGAGGCACAGCGTCCCGCAGGCGGACCTCGGCGGCGTCGATGGCGTTGGCCAGGCCCGGCGTGTCGAGCGTCGGGTCGAACTCGACCTTCAGTGCCACCAGCAGTTCCTCGGGGCCCAAGTGCTGGGTGCGCAGGTGGATGACGCGGCGAACTCCCGGAGCGGCGGCCGCCGCTTCCAGGAGTCGGCGGCGATGCTCGGGCAGCGCCCCCTCGCCGATCAGCAGGCTCTTCAATTCGACCGCCAGGAGGATGGCGATCACACCCAGGAGCGCGCCGATGCAGAGCGTGCCGATCCCATCCCAGATGGCGTTGCCGGTGACGTGCGCCAGGACCACGGCCACCAGCGCGATCACAAGGCCCGCCAGGGCGCCCAGGTCCTCGAGCAGGACGACGGGCAGTTCCGGGGTCCGGCTGCGGCGGATGAACCGCCACCAGGTCAGCTCGCGCTTCAGCGGGCGCGCCTCGCGGATAGCGGTACGGAACGACAGGCTCTCCAGCACGATGCCGAGGCCGAGGATGACCACGGCCACCCAGAGTCCCTTGATCTCGTGGGGGTGGCGGACCTTGTCGATCCCCTCGTAGACGGCGAAGCCCGCGCCGAGAGTGAAGATCACGAGGGCCACGATGAACGACCAGAAGTAGCGCTCGCGCCCGTAGCCGAACGGGTGCTCTGCCGACGGCCGCTTCGTGGCCCGCCGGACGCCGAGCAGCAGCAGCGCCTGATTGCCCGCGTCGGCCACGGAGTGGATCGCCTCGGCCAGCATGGACGAGGACTGGGTGAAGAAGAAGCCCACGAACTTGGCCACGGCGATGCCCGAATTGGCCAGCAGCGCGGCGATGACCGACTTCGTCCCTACCTGGGCGGCCACGTGACCTCCCGGCTCCCCGGGCGGGGGGATTGACCGCACATATCTCCATCCGTAGCACAACGGGCCGGGCCGCGGCGGCTCATCCGGTGCACCGTTAGGCTGACCGCATGGCTGGAGGAAACGGATCCCAGGTCACGGGCCACGTGCGCGTGAGCCGCAGCGGCGACATCGGCGAGGTGCTGCTCGACAACCCCGCACGTCGCAACCCGCTCAGCCTGGCAGTGCTGCGGGATCTCATCTCGGCGGTCACCTCCTTCGGCACCGACCCCGAGGTGCGGGTCATCGTCATCTCCGGGACGCCGCCCGCGTTCAGCGCCGGTCACGACCTGGCGGAGATGGTGGATCGCCCCGACGACTTCTACGAGGAGCTCTTCGACGTCTGCTGCGAGTTGATGGCGGCCATCCGCAACGTGCCACAACCGGTGGTGGCCGCCGTGGACGGCATCGCCACCGCGGCCGGCTGCCAGGTGGTGGCGGCCTGCGACCTCGTCGTGGCCACCGAAGCGAGTCGCTTCGCCACGCCCGGGGTCCGCATCGGCCTGTTCTGCTCGGTTCCCATGGTGCCGCTGTCCCGCGCCATCGGACGCAAGCGGGCGCTGGAGATGCTGCTCACCGGTGATCCCATTGATGCCGCCACGGCCGCCGACTGGGGGTTGGTGAACAGGGTGGTGCCCGCCGGCGAGTTGCAGGATGCGGTGGCCGAACTGGCTGGGCGGATCGGCCGCTTCAGCGCCGGCGTACTCGCGATCGGCAAACGCGCCTTCTACGAGCAACTCGATCGCGGCGAGCCGGAGGCCTACGACTACACGCGTCGGGTCATGGCGGCGAACGCGGCCATGGACGATGCCCAGGAGGGCATTGGGGCGTTCCTCGACAAGCGCCCGCCGGTCTGGCCCGCGCCGTCGACGGTGGCTGGAGATCCGGCGGCGGTGTAGCGGAGTGGCCAAGCGCAAACGGCGGCCGCTGGTGCGGTCCGCCTCGGTACGACCGGGCATCGTCGGGCCACCCCGACCTGTGCCCCGCCACATCACGCGCCCACCGTACGCCGCCAACGCGGGCGGGGAGCCGGGGCCGCCGCGCATGGCGCCGGCCCGCTCGCCTGCGGAGATCGAGGCGATGCGCCAGGCAGGCGCGGTGGCGGCGGAGGTTCTGCTCATCGCCGGCCGGCAGGTCGCCCCCGGCGTCACCACCGACGCCATCGACGCGGTCGTTCATTCCGAGGTACTGGCCCGGGGTGCGTACCCGAGCCCGCTGGGCTACCGCACCTTCCCGAAGTCGGTGTGCACCTCGGTCAACGAGGTCATCTGCCACGGCATCCCCGACAGCCGCCCGCTGGCCACCGGTGACATCGTGAACATCGACGTCACCGTGTACCTCGATGGGGTGCACGGCGACACCTCGGCCATGTTCTGCGTGGGCGAGGTGGACGCCGAGAGCCGCCGGCTCGTGAGCGGGACGCTGCGGGCGCTGCAGGAGGCGATCGGGATCGTGGCCCCGGGCGTGCCCGTGAGCGAGATCGGCCGGGCAATCGAGGGAGTCGCCCGTCCGGGACGTCTCGGCGTGGTGCGCGAGTTCGTGGGCCACGGCGTGGGGACCGACTTCCACGGCAACCTGCAGATCCCTCACTATCACGACCCGCGCAACTCGACGCCGCTGGCCGAGGGCATGACCTTCACCATCGAGCCGATGCTCACGCTCGGCAGCGCGCAGGTGGAGCTCTGGAGCGACGGCTGGACGGCGGTGACCGCCGACCGGTCCCGTACCGCGCAGTTCGAGCACACGCTCCTGGTGACCGCCGACGGTGTCGAGGTACTCACCGTCACCGCCGACGGCCGCTGCGCCCACGACCTCTCGGAGGCGCCGGCACCAGGCGTACCGAGACGGTGAGTTAGCGACGGTCCTCGGGCGTCTCCCACCACCAGGCGAGTCCCGAGACGCCCACGCCGGCGGTGGCGACGAGCGCCCCGCCGAATCCGCCGATGAACGCCGTTGCCGGCTCCCACTCCGCGGTCACCGCCGCCAGGACGGACTTGGCGTCATCGGGCGCGCCGGCGTGGACCGCGGCGACGTGCAAGGCGCGGACGGTGGGCGGTCGGTTGTGGCGAGCCTGCTCGAGCATGCGCCGGTGGGCGCTCTCGGCGTTGCGGCTGGGCAGCAGCCGCCGGATCCGGCCGTCGTGCACGTCGAACATCGGCCGGACCCCCAGGCGGTCGCCGGCCCAGCCCGCCATCGGCGGGATCCGCCCGCTTCGCACGAGTTGCTCGAGGCCGCCGAGCACGCCGAGCAGGCGCACTCGTGCGGCGACACGGCGGGCGATGGCGGCGACCTCGGTCAGGCTTGCGCCGTCCCGAGCGGCAACGGCCGCGGCGTGAGCCGCCAGGGCCTGTCCACCCGCCGCGTTGGCCGTATCCACCACGATCGTCGACCCGCCGGCCTCCCGCGCGCCCAGAACCGCCGCTCGATGGCAACTCGACAGCTTCTCCGAGAGGGTCAGCACGACCACTCCGTCGGCACTCTGACGCTCGCGCACCGCCCGCGCGAATGCACCCGGGCTCGGCGCCGCCGTGCTGAGCGTGCCGGCGGCGAGGAGTTCGTGGGGCTCCAGGGCGTCGTCGGCGACCTCGTTCCCGTCGACTGTCAGCAGGATCGGGACGACGCCGATGTCCAACTCATGTTGCAGTGCCCGTGGCAACGCGGCGGCGCTGTCGGTGATGACCGCGACCGTCACGCGGTCACTCCCGTGGCGACGGCGATCGGAATGCGAGCGCGCTCGGTTGCTGTGTTTCGTGTTCTGGCGGTCATGGGGTGTCGGGGCCGTCGCCGGCGTCGGGATCTCGAGCCGAGCCGGTGCGGACCGCTGCTGCACTTCCGACGACGAGGATCCCCGACGCCAGCAACACCAGCCGGGTGCCGCTGAGGGTCCAGGAGTTGAAGATCCTCACCACGTCGAGGGCGTCGCCGATGGCGCCGGCGACAGCAGCGGCGAGACCGAGCGCCATCCGGATCACCATGTGGAAGGCGGCGAAGGCAACCCCGCGCTCGGAGTCGTCGGTCCCGGACTGCAGGGCGGTCATCCCCGATGTGAGGGCCACCGTGGCCGCAAGGCCGAATCCGAACGCTCCCAGATAGGTCAGCCAGAGCACCGGGCTGAGACTCATGCACGCCACCAGCGCGCCCATCCCGACGGTGCCCAGGCGGGTGACATCCAGGAGCGGGGAACTCATCCGGGTCACCAGGATCAGTCCTGCTCCCGCTCCGACACCGAAGATTGCGATCAGCACCCCGAACTCCAGGTTCGAGGCTTCCAGCTCCTCGCGGACCAGGCTGAGCCCGAGCGAGAAGAGTGCCCCCAGGCCGAGCGACACGGCTGCCGCCGCGGGCATGACCGTGCGGACGAGGGGGATGCGCTGCGCGTCGCGCAGGCGTCCCGCATCGCTGACGGCTGCGGGGACGTCTGCCGGCCGGCCGAGCGGCGCCATCCGGGCGATGAGCACGGCGGAGACGAGATAGGTGAGGGCATCGATCCAGAAAACGACGGCGTGCGGTCGTGATGCCAGCCAACCTTCGTCCGCGAACGGCAACAGGGTGAGGACGGCGAAGGCGCCCGCACCGATGGGGATGCTCCCGAAGGACGACCCCAGCATCAGGCTGTTCGCCGTGGGCAGGTCGTCGGGCTCGGCCAGGGCGGGGACGGCGGCGTCGCGAGCGGAGAGGAAGATGACGCTCGCCGCCTCCAGGACGAACGCCCAAAGGTAGATCCACCAGAGCTGGGCGATGAGCGGGATGATCGCCACGATCCCCAACCGCAGCAGGTCTGTCGCCAGCATGGTGCGGCGCCGGTCCCAACGCAGCGACACCCTGGCGGCCACCGTGCCGCCGAGGGCGGCCGGCAGCAGTCGCAGGGTGAGGATGCCGCCCACGGCGCTCGTCGAGGAGGTCACCTCCCAGGCCAGCGCCATGAGGGCGAACGTGGCCATCCAGTCACCCAGGCCCGAGACGCCCTGGCCGATCAGCAGGCGCCGGAAGTCGTTGCCGCCGAGCACGCGGCGCAGCGAGCTCATGGCGCCCTACCGGTGGCCGCGGCGCTCGACGATCTGCCTCTCATGGCGTGCCGTCGTTGTCGCAGAGCAGGCGCTGGACTGCGACGCGCGCCCGCCGGCCTGGCGGGGGAACGGTGTTGTTGGCGGTGAGCCGTTTCAGCAGCATCGGTGTCACGACCGCTGCACCTGCCAGCGCGGCGTCGCGGCCGCCCCACCACAACGCCAGCAGCGGCAGCGCCACCATGGCGCCGAAGGACACCAGCCCTGTCTGGCGCACCGCCCTGCCGACGGCCAAGCCCGCCAGCAGCACCACGGCCCCGGGCCAGTGGACGATTGCAAGGGCCCCCATGGCCGGCGAAACGCCGCGCCCCCCGGCGCCCCTCAGGAACGGCGACCAGTTGTGCCCGGCGACGGCGGCGCCCGCGGCCAGAGCACCGACCACGGGGGCCGAACCCGCGACGAGGACGCCCGGGGTGGCCTTGGCGACGTCCATGATCCCGCCGACGGCAAGTGAGGCGAAGCCGGCCACCCGGTACAGCGCCGTGCCCGAGACGGTGCCGCTGCCGACGGACCGCAGGTCGGTCCCTGAGACCGACTGAGCGAGCAGGTTGGAGAACGGGATCGCACCCAGCGCGAAGGAAACGATCACGATTCGGGCCCCCTGAGCGACGAGGTAATCCTCTCTCACCAGCAACGAAGCCGCCGATAGCGCGACTGCGAGGGCCGCCACCAGGGCCGCGAGGCGGCCGGCAGCAGTTCGGTGACGGGGGTGTCCCACCGCACCGGAGGCTGTGGATCGTCCCGGGCCGGGGCGGCTCACGATCCCAGGGCCAGCTCGATTCCCCCCGCGGGTACCGAGCTGGTGGTCTCGCCGATGACTGCGGCGGTGTGCCCGGCTGCGACGAGGGCGTCCAGGAGGTCACCGGCGACGCTGTGGTTGCACGCCAGGAGCAGGCCGCCGGAGGTCTGCGGGTCGGCCAGGATGTCCAGGAGTGCAGCGTCCTCCTCCGGCTCCCCGGCACGGACGCGGAGATGGCGCCGGATGGCGGCGACGTTCCGGCCGGTGCCACCGGGGACGTGCCCGGCGGCTGACAGTGTGTCGACCTCCGGCAGCAGCGGGACCTCGGCGACGTGGATGACCGCGCCGGTCCCGCTGGCCTCGCACATCTCCTGGAGATGGCCGAGCAGACCGAATCCGGTCACGTCGGTTGCAGCTGTGACCTCAGCCTCGACGGCCAGTGCCGACGCCGTGTCGTTGAGCCGGGTCATCTCCGCCACCGCGGCCGCCAGGGCGCCCTCCGGCAGGGCCGGGTCGCCGGGCGAGAGGCGTTTGTGCGCGGTCGTGATGATGCCGGTGCCCAGCGGCTTGGTGAGGATGAGATTCTGGCCCGGCTCGGCATCCCCGCAGCGCATCAGCCGGTCGGCTTGCACCTCGCCGGTCACCGCCTGGCCGTACACCGGCTCGGGTCCGTCGGTCGTGTGACCGCCGACCACCTGCCAACCGCCGTGGCGGGCCATCTCCGCACCACCACCGAGCACCGCGGCCAGCAGGTCCAGCGGCAGGCGACCCTGGGGCCACACGACGAGGTTGAGGGCGAACAGGGGACGCCCACCCATGGCGTAGACGTCGCTGGCGGCGTTGGCGGCGGCGATCCGGCCCCAGGTCTCCGCGTCGTCGACCACCGGCGGGAAGAAATCCACCGTCGACACGAGGGCGCGCCCGTCCGGCCGGCGCCACACAGCGGCGTCGTCGCCGGTGCCGATCAGCAGATCGGGGTGAGCGTGTGTTGGGAGCGAGCGCAGAACCTGCGCCAGGTCACCGGGACCGAGCTTGCCGGCTCAACCCGCGCCGTGGCTGTACTGCGTCAGGCGGTAAGTCATGGGAGTGTCTTGTGTCGGGTCGCGGCGGGGAGTCCCGCCGGGGGAAAAGCTACCCTCCGGCCGTCCGGTGGGCAGAGTCGTCGGCCCCCCTCAGCGCTGGCAGGCCGGGCAATAGGTGGTGGTGCGGGCGTCGACGGCGCGGCTGCGCAGCCCGTGGCCGCAGCGGCGGCAGGGCTCGCCTCGCCGGCCGTAGCAGTCCAGATGGGCGAAGTTGTCGCCGCCGGGTCCCAGCAGTGTGCGGTAGTCGCGGAATGTCGTGCCCCGGTGGGCGATGGCCTGCCGCAGCACCTCGCCGATGGCGGCGTGCAGGGCCGTGGCCTCGGCCCGGGAGATCCGACGCTTGGCGGGGTTGATGCCGGACCGCCACAGCGCCTCATCCGCGTAGATGTTGCCGAGACCCGCCACGGGCCGCTGGCTGAGCAACTGGGTCTTCACCTTCCGCCGGCTCTGCCGCAGAGCCGACCAGAGCCCCTCGGGGCTGAACCCCTCGCCCAGCGGTTCGGGGCCCAGCTGCGCCAGGGTGGGGATCGCGTCGTAGCAGCCCGCCCGGACGACCCGCACCCTCCCGAACCGGCGCACGTCGTGCAGCTCCAGCGCCGCCCCGTCGTCGAGGGCCCACCAGGCCCTCACGTAGTGGTCGCTGGGCGGATCGGCCGCGGCGAATTGCAGGCGACCCGTCATACCCAGGTGCAACACCAGCTCGCGGCCGTCGCTCAGCGAGACGATCAGGTATTTGCCGCGGCGCACCACTGCGCCGACCGTCGTGCCGGTGACCTCACGCGCCGGGAGGAATTTCTCGCTCGGGTGGCCGGCGGCCTCGGTGATGGTGCGTCCGAGGAGCCGCGGTTGCAGCTGGCGGCGGATCGTCTCGACCTCGGGCAGCTCAGGCACCGCGATCCCCGGCAGCGGAGGGTCCGGCTAGACGGCCTCGGCGAGGGCGGGGGCGTCCGGCCTGAGGGAACCGGCGAGGTGGCGGCGCTCGACCTCGGCGAGACCCTCTGGGCAGTGCCGGACGAAGGCGCACCAGCCGCACAGGGGACCGGGTTGCGGCGGGAAGTCGCCCGTCGCCGCACGCTCCTGAAGCTCCTC
The DNA here is from genome assembly GCA_028824415.1 of bacterium. Classification (GTDB taxonomy): domain Bacteria; phylum Actinomycetota; class Acidimicrobiia; order Acidimicrobiales; family CATQHL01; genus VXNF01. The sequence goes on from JAPPDX010000081.1 coordinate 24,810, forward strand.
CCAGGTATCGGCGAGCCGGCGGGTGACCTCGGCGATTGCGTCGGCGGTGACGGTGACCTCGTCGATCCGCTGGCCCAGGTACATCAGCCGTGCCCGTGCCGGCGGCGTGCCGTGGATCTCGGCGAGGGCCGCGGCGTAGAGCAGCACCTGCTCGAGGCGCCCCTCGGCGAACCTGCGGCCGGGCGCCCGTCCCGACTTGTAGTCGCTGACGACGAGCCCGTCGGCGCCCTCCTCCACCCGGTCGATGTAGCCGACGAAGGGCACGCCGCCGATCTCCACTGATACTTCCGTCTCGGTGGCGACGATGTCGACCGTCTTGGGATCCTCCAGATCCCACAGTCCCTCGATGGCCCGCCAGGCCGTCCACTTGAAGTTGCGCACGCCATCGGCGTCGAGGTCCAGCGCCTCGAAGTCCTTCTCGGATTCGGTCTCGGCCCACACCTGCTTGGCGAGTGACTTGGCGCTCTCCAACGTGCGTTCGTCGGGGGCCAACTCCAGCAACTCCTCGAGCACACGGTGGGCGAAGGTTCCCGCCACGGCGGCCTCGCCGGGCGGATCCGGCAGCCTGTCCACGTACCGGAACTTCCAGCGCTGCGGGCACTGACGGAACATGGAGGCGCTGGAAGGTGAGAGGTGACGGGGACGCACGCCGATGTCCACCACCGCCCCTGACTCGGGGACGGATTCTGTGCTGGCTCCGGTGCCGGGCTGGGTGCCGGCTTCTCTGGATTGCATGTGTGTAGTTCTAGCACCTGCCTGCGACACCGGTCAGGCTCCAAGCCCTCGATCCCGGCATGCGGGCGGCCGTTCCGGCGCCGAGGCGGTCACGGCGGCGATCGCGCCGGGTGTGGCTGGGGGCAGACTGGAGGAATGCCGTGGCTGGTGTCGGGAGACAGGGTCTTCGCGAGTGTGGAAGTGGCGGGCAGCGCCCGCCGGCGTGCGCGCGGGCTGCTGGGCCGCGACGGTGTGGACGGCGCGCTCTGGCTGCCGCGGACTCGCGCCGTGCACACCCTGGGGATGCGCTTCGCCGTCGACGTTGCCTACTGCGACGCCGACGGGCGGGTGCTGGCGATCGTCACGATGAGACCCTGGCGGCTGGGCCGGCCCCGGCTGCGGGCGCGCAGCGTCGTGGAGGCACAGGCGGGGAACATGCAGCGCTGGGAAATCACCGTCGGCACGACCCTCGAAGTGAAGGAGTAGCCGCGATGCCCGGCGAACCGGCGCTCGTACTGGTCGCCACGCCGATCGGGAACATGGGCGATCTGTCGCCGCGCGCCGTGGAGGAACTGGCCACCTGCGACGTGATCGCCTGCGAGGACACGAGGCGGACCGGGCGCCTGCTGTCGCTCGCCGGGGTGTCACCGAAGGAGCTCGTGACGGTTAACGAGCACACCGAGGCCGAGGCGGCGCCGCAGTTGGCGGCGCGCATCAAGGCGGGGGAGCGGGTGGGTTTCGTCACCGACGCCGGCACGCCGGCGGTCGCCGACCCCGGCGAGCAACTCGTCCGGACCGCTGTGGAGGCAGGCTGCGCGTTGACGATCGTGCCCGGGCCGTCGGCTCCGCTGGCCGCGGTTGCCGTGAGCGGGCTGGCCGCCGGTCGATTCGTCTACGACGGCTTCCTGCCCCGTCGAGGGGCCGCCCGTGCCGGCCGACTGGCGGAACTGGCCGCCTCCGAACGGGCCGTGGTGCTGCTCGAGGCGCCGCACCGCTGTGCCCGCACCGCAACCGACCTCGCCGAGTCGTTCGGCTCGCAGCGACGTGTCGTGGCGGTGCGCGAACTCACGAAGCTGCACGAGGAGATCTGGCGGGGCACGCTCGGGGAGTTGGCCGGCTGGGCGGAGGGGGGACTTCGTGGCGAGGTCGTCCTGGTGATCGAGGGGGCGCCCCCTCCGATCCCGCCGAGCGACGCTGCCATCGCCGCGGCCCTGGCCGAGGAGCGCGCCGCCGCGCCCGACTCCTCGGTCCGCGATCTCACCTCGGCCGTGGCCGGCCGCCTCGGTGTGAGCCGCCGGCACGTCTACGAGCAGGCCCGCAAACTCGGGCTGATCTGACAGGCTGATCTGAGGGGCTGATCCGCCGGGCCGCGCGGCGGGCGCCGGTATCGTGACGGCGTGGGCCGCTATTTCTACACGACCCCCATCTACTACGTGAACGACGTGCCCCACATGGGTCACGCCTACACGACGCTGAACGGCGACGCCCTGGCCCGCTGGCGGCGCCTGCACGGCGACGAGGTCTTCTACCTCACCGGCACCGACGAGCACGGCCTGAAGGTGCAGCGCGCCGCCGAGCAGAACGGCCTCAGCCCCCAGGAGCAGGCCGACCGCACCAGCAAGCGCTTCAGAGAGGCGTGGGACCTGCTGGACATCGCCTACGACGATTTCATCCGCACCACCGAGCCGCGGCACCACACGGCGGTCCAGACCCTCCTGGAACGCTGCTACGAGAACGGCTACGTCTACAAGGACACGTATCAGGGCGCCTACTGCGTGTCCTGCGAGGCCTACTACGCCGAGGCGGACCTCATCGACGGGAATTGCCCGATCCACGGATTCCCCGTCGAGCAGATGTCCGAGGACAACTACTTCTTCCGGCTCTCGGCGTTCCGGGACCGTCTCCTGGAGTGGTTCGAGGACGTGCCCGACAACATCACCCCCGAGCGCTACCGCAACGAAGCGAGGGCGCTGGTTCGGGGCGGGCTGGAGGACCTGTCGATCACCCGCACCTCCCTGCAGTGGGGAATCCCCGTTCCCTGGGACTCCAAGCACGTCTTCTACGTCTGGTACGACGCCCTCACCAACTACGCCACCGCGGCCGGCTACGGCACCGACGAGGACCGCTTCGCCACATGGTGGCCGGCGGTGCGGCACCTCTTGGGCAAGGACATCATCCGCTTCCACTGCGTGTACTGGCCGGCCATGCTGATGGCGGCCGGCGTTGAGCCGATGCCGCGCTTCCACGTGCACGGCTGGCTGCTCGTGAGCGGCGCCAAGATGGCCAAGACGAGCGTGGTGCAGATCGCGCCGCGCGACCTGGCCGACAGCATCGGCGTGGACGGCCTGCGCTACTCGGTGCTGCGCGACAACCCCTTCGGTCCCGACAGCGACTTCAGCTATGAGGCGCTCGTGCAGCGCTGCAACAGCGACCTCGCCAACGGCCTCGGCAACCTGCTGCAGCGGGTCACCACCATCGTCGCCCGCTCCGACGGCTCGGTCGGCACCGCGCCGGACCCCGGGAGCCCACTGGCCGCCACCGCCGCGTCGGCCTACGAGGCGACCGCGGCGGCATGGGCCCGGGTGCAGCCCTCGGTCGCTCTCGAGGAGACGTGGCGTCTCGTCCGGGAGACGAACGAGTACCTGCAGGACCGGCAACCGTGGAAGCTCGAGGCGGGCGCCGAACTGGACACGGTGCTCGGCGACGCCCTCGAGGCTCTGCGGATCGTCGCCGTCCTGGCGCATCCGGCGATCCCGCGGTCATGTGCGGAGGTCTGGCGCCGCATCGGGCTCGACGGCGACCCGGCGCAGGCGCGGCTGCCCGAGGCGGCGCGCTGGGGGCAGTATCCCGCCGGACGGACCGTCACCCTCGGCGATCCGCTGTTCCCCCGCGTGGCGGTCGACTGAGGGGCGAGCGTGGGTGATGCCGCCCCGGCCGGCGCCCCGGCCGGACCCTGGATCGACACGCACTGCCACCTGAAGCTCGAGACGTGCGACAGCGAGGTGGCGAACGCCCGAGAGGCCGGCGTCGTGGCGCTGATCGCCATCGGGACCGACGTGGCCGACTCCCGGGAGGCTTTGGCGGTGGCGGGCCGCCATGGGAACGTCCGCGCCGCTGTCGGGGTGCACCCCCACGAGGCCGCCGGAGGCATCGACGGGCTCGACGACCTGCTCGGGCTGGAGAATGTCGTGGCCGTCGGCGAGTGCGGCCTGGACTACCACTACGACCACTCGCCCCGCCCGGAGCAGCGACGGGTCTTCGCCGCCCAGATCGCCCTGGCGCACGAGACGGCTCTGACGCTTGTGGTGCACAGCCGATCGGCATGGGACGACACATTCGCCATCCTGACCTCCGAAGGGGTCCCGGAGCGCACCGTCATGCATTGTTTCACCGGAGGGGTGCCCGAGGCCGAGCGCGTCATGGACATCGGTGCGTACCTCTCCTTCAGCGGGATCGTGTCGTTCCCCAAGGCCTTCGAGGTGCACGAGGCGGCGGCGCGCTGTGCCGCCGACCGGCTGCTGGTGGAGACCGACGCCCCGTTGCTGGCACCGGTGCCGTTGCGGGGCAGACCCAACAGCCCCGCCAACGTTCCCCTCGTGGGGGCCGCGCTGGCTCGGGTCCGGGATAGCACGCCACAGGAGGTGGCGGACATCACGACCGCCAACGCCCGCCGGGCGTTCGGCCTGGAGACCCCCCAGGGCGGTTGAGCCACTTCGTCGCCGAGGTCGATCCGTCCTAGCCTGCTGTGTCTGAGACGACCGACAGCACTCGCCGACGTTGGGGGACGGAGATGACCGGGTGTACCGCGGTGGCCGCACGGCGCCGCCGGTCGCAGTTGATGAGCGCCCACATCGTGGGTGCGGTCGCGGCCGTGGTGGTGCTCGGTGCCGCTTGCAGCTCCGATGCCACCGAGCCCGCCGATGCGCCCCCCGCCCCCGGTACCTCGGAGGCCGCGGAGCCCTCTGCCGGCGCGGAGGCCACGCCGCCGGCCGGCGACTCCGCCGCTGCGGTGCCCCCGGAGATCCCACCCCGGCCTGCCACGACCGCCGCCGCTTCGCAGCAGCCCGCCGCTTCGCCCCGACCGCCGCCAGAACCGGCGCCGCGGCCCGCCCCCTCGCCGCGGCCGTCGGCTCAGCTCGACACCTCCGGGGCGCGGACCTTCCCGGGCCCGGAGGTCTGGGCGGCGCTCCGGCAGTGTCAGTCGCAGGGCGACTACGGGTTCGTCGACCCTTCCGGTCAGTACTTCGGGGCCTACCAGTTCACCGTGGCGACCTGGGACCGACTGGCGAACCAGCGCTACAGCCACCTGCTGGGTGTCCTGCCGTCGCAGGCGGTTCCCGAGGACCAGGACCGCATGGCGTACTACCTCTGGATCGAGTCGGGCCATGCGCGCTGGCCAGCCTGCAGCCACGTCTTCACCGGCGAGATCCCGTCGACGGAGACCATTGCGAGCGGGTCGGACTCCGGGGAGCCTTCCGACGCCGCGGCGACCGCCGCGGAGCCCGTCGAGGACGAGCCCCTCGAGGGGACGCCGGGTGATGACGAGCTTGTCCCGATCTCGCCTCCCGGTGCCGATGCGGCGGAGTCCGACGAGACGGAGGTCACCGCCACGACGTCCTTCGTCGACCTCCCGGAACTGGACATAGACCCGGCCATCCAACCCGCCGTCCCCCCGGACGTGCCGGGGTTCCCGACCGAGGAACAGTGGGAGGCACTGCGTCAGTGCGAGTCCAGCGGCAACTACGAGGCCTTCAGCCGCGCCGGCCCCTACTACGGCGCCTACCAATTCGATCAGCCGACCTGGGATTTCGTGGCCAGCCGCAACTACCCTCGATTGGCCGGCGTGGTGCCGTGGGATGCAACCCCGGAGGATCAGACGCGCATGGCGTACCGGCTCTGGGAGGAGCGCGGGGACCAGCCGTGGCCCATCTGCGGCCGCCACCTGCGTCCCGGCGCCTGAATGGAGTCCGCCCGGTGACCCTCGGCGCCGCCGCGGTTGCCGACCTGCTGCGCCGCCACGAGGTCCGGCCGCGCCGCTCGTTGGGGCAGAACTTCGTCATCGATCCAAACACGATCAGGCGAATCGTGCGCCTGGCGGGTGTGGCGCCCGGTGAGCGGGTCGTGGAGATCGGCGCCGGCTGCGGCGCGCTGACGGTGGCGTTGGTCGACGCCGGCGCCGAGGTGCTCGCCATTGAGGTCGACGGGCGCCTCGTCGGTGCACTCGCCGAGGTGTGCGCCGGGCGGCCCGTCGAGGTTCTGCAGGCCGACGCCACCGATCTGGCTTCCTGGGCTCCGCGCCTGGCGGGCGCCCAGCACTGGAAGCTCGTCGCCAACCTGCCCTACAACATCGCCACGCCCCTGCTGCTGGACACCCTGGACGGGCTGCCACAGGTCACCGGCATGCTGGTCATGGTCCAGGACGAGGTGGCGGAACGGCTGGCGGCGAGTCCGGGCCAGGAGGCCTACGGTCTCCCGTCCCTGAAGGTCGCCTGCCGCGCCCGCGCCGAGATCCTCGGGCGGGTCCCGCCGACGGTGTTCTGGCCCCGCCCGCGGGTGTCCTCTGCGCTGCTGGCGATCAACCGGCTGCCCGAACCGGCCGCGGGCAACGTCGACGACCTGTATCGCCTGGCGAGGAAGGCATTTGGCCAGCGACGCAAGATGCTGCGGGCGTCCCTGCGGGGCACGGCGGCGCCCGCCGCGTTTGCGGCCGCCGAGGTGGATCCCTCCGCCCGGCCCGGGGATCTGGCCGTCGACGACTGGTCGCGCCTGGCGGCGGCCGTCGCCGGTGCGGACGGGCCCATGGCCGGCGACGGCCGGCGGTCCGGTGCGGCAACGTGAACGCGCAGGAGCTGATCGCACCGGCGAAGCTCACGCTGTCCCTTCGCATCACGGGACGGCGTCCGGATGGTTACCACCTGCTCGATGCGGAGATGGTGACGCTCGACCTGGCGGATCGGCTCGTCGTCGAGCCCGGTGACGGTCTGGTCGTCGTGGATGCCGGCGCCGGGGTCACCGCGGATCCCGGCGGGTCATCCGGAGCCGTGCAAGTGCCGGCGGGCGGCGACAATCTGGTGGCGCGGGCGCTGGACCTCGCCGGGCGCCGGGCCCGGGTCACGCTGCACAAGTCGATCCCCGCCGGCGCGGGTCTCGGCGGCGGTTCCGCGGACGCGGCGGCGATCCTGCGCTGGGCCGGCTACCACGACGAGCGGCGCGCCGTGCAACTGGGAGCGGATGTGGCGTTCTGCCTGGTGGGCGGGCGAGCGCGGGTCGGCGGCATCGGCGAGATCGTCGAACCGCTGGCATTCGAGCGGCGGACCTTCACGCTCTGCACCCCGCCGTTCGGCTGCTCGACGGCTGCGGTCTACCGGGCTTGGGACGAACTCGGCGGCCCCAGGGGGCCGGCGGGCAACGACCTGGAGGCCGCAGCGCTGGCGGTCGAGCCGCGGCTCGCCGGCGTGCGCGACGCACTGGCGGAGGCGACGGGCCTGCGGCCGCGCCTTGCCGGCAGCGGCTCGACCTGGTTCGTGGAAGGCGCGCATCCGGCGCCGGGACGGAGGGTGGTGCAGACGACTCCGTCGCCGCGGTTGGCCTGAACGGCGGCTCAGCGGCCCCTGCGGCGCTGGAAACGGGTACGCCGGCGCATCTTGCGGTACTTCTTCTTGCGCATGCGCTTGCGGCGCT
>JAPPDX010000025.1 GCA_028824415.1 bacterium
CGTTCTCGTCGATGTACATCTGCGGCTCGAACTGCAGGACCATGCCGACCCTGAGAGTTCCGCGATCCTTGATCTCGTCGAGCAGGTTCCCGCTCACCACGGCCTGGGCGGCCGAGCCGGACTCGCCCTGGCTCAGGGTGACCTCTTCCTCCTCGGCGGGCGCCGCCGGGGCTGCGTCCTCCGCGGCGGGTGCCGGCGCTGCGTCCGCGGCGGGTGCCGGCGCTGCGTCCTCGGCAGGTGCCGGAGCCTCTGCCGCCGGCGCGGGCGCCGGTGCTGCGTCCTCGCCATCGCCGCATGCCGCTGCCAGCAGCGCCACCGCCACCAGCGGAATCATGAACTTCATGAGTCTCCTCATGTACTACTCCTCCCTCAGGGGTTTGCTTCACAGACCGGCGTCTAGCACAAGTGCCCGCGCATCAACCCCTGGGTGAGGCAGTCGCGAAGGCTCGCTAGGAGCTTCTACCGGTCGATCGGTGAACAGGCTACTGAGTGGCTCTATGAATCGGCCAGTCTCAACGCCGAATCGGTGCCCCGACCAGCCGCTACCGCCTCCTGCAGGGCCCGAAGCCGCCGGCTCCGGGCACGGGCGAACGGCGAGCGCACCTTCGATGTGAGCACGTCGACGAGCTGGAACCGCCGCTCGATGTACTTGAAGAGGAAGTACGCCGCAGTGGTCAGGATGAGGTAGACGATCACCGTGCCCAGGTACACCTCGAAGTAGCGGAAGGTGCGGTTGGCCAGCAGATTGCTGACCCGCAGCAACTCGGGCACGCCGATGATGTAGACCAGCGAGGAGTCCTTGATCATGCCGATGAACATGTTGCTGGTCGGCGGGACCACGATGCGGGTGGCCTGGGGCATCACCACGCGGAAGAACGTCTGGGGACGGCTCATGCCCACTGACATGGCGGCCTGCCGCTGCCCGTCGGCCACGGCCTGGATCCCGCCGCGGAAGATCTCTCCCAGCCAGCACGAGTACTGCAATGTCAGCGCCAGGACGCCGGCCTGGATGGCGGTGATCGAGAACCCGAAGTGGATGGCCACGCCGTAGTACACGAACAGCACGAACACCAGCAGGGGGATCGCCCGGAAGACGTTCACGTAGGTCGCCATGATCGGGCTGATGATCCATGACTTGGACAGGCGCAGCAGTGCCACCGCCAAGCCCAGTGCGGTGGCCAGTGCGAAGGCCACCAGGGCGATGCGGATCGTGAGCCACACGCCGTCGATGAAGATATGACGGTTGTCCCAGATGAACTCCGGGCGGAACGTGGCCTGGGCGAGGATGTCTATCGCCGGCTCGAACATCACAGGATCGACTTCAGGAATGCCTGGGTGCGCGGCTCCTGGGCGTGTTTGTAGAGCTCACGGCCGCCCTGTTCCACCACGACGCCTTCATCCATGAAGATGTTCAGGTCGCCGACCTCCTCGCCGAAGCCCATCTCGTGGGTGACCACCACCATGGTCATCCCCGACTCGGCCAGGCTGCGCATCACCGCGAGCACCTCTCCCACCAACTCGGGGTCGAGCGCAGAAGTGGGCTCGTCGAACAGCATCACCTTCGGTTCCATCACCAGGGACCGTGCGATCGCCACCCGCTGCTGCTGGCCGCCCGAGAGCTGGGTGGGGTAGGCGCCGAGCTTGTCCAGCAGGCCCACCCTGTCCAGGTAGGCGGCGGCGCGCATCTCGGCGTCGGGTCGGGGCATCCGCTTGACCCGCCGGAGCGCCAGCGCCACGTTGTCCAGGGCGGTGACGTGCGGGAACAGGTTGAACTGCTGGAAGACCATGCCGATCTGCTGGCGCAGCAGGCGGGCCTTGCCCTTCGGGAGGTCCTCGTCGTCGAGGCCGGGGCCGTATTCCTGGTCCTCGAACCAGACCGAGCCCGAGTCGGGGGTCTCCAGCAGATTAATCGTGCGGAGCAGGGTGGACTTGCCCGACCCCGAGGGGCCGAAGATCACAACGTGCTCGCCCTTGTGGACGGTGAGGTCGATGCCCTTGAGGACGTGGTTGGATCCGAACGACTTGTGGATCTCACGCAGCCGGACGACGGGCTGCGGGTCCGAGCCGTTGGTCGGCGTCTCGTTCATGCGTCCCTACGAGTGGGTCGGCTCATCTGCACTTCCCTCGCTCGACCGGCACAACCATACGCCAACATCCCGGCTCGCTCGGATTGTGTTCGCAATGTCCCGTCCCTGGGTTGTCTGGCGCTGTCCGGTCGGGGACGCCGGTGGGCGTCGGCGGGAGCGTCTGGCGAAATCGCTCCGCCGGCCGTCCCCCCGGCCTCCCCTCCCTCCGGTTGTCTGGCGCTGTCCGGTCGGGGACGCCGGTTGCTGCCGCTGGCGGCCGATAATGGGGGGGTGCGGGCTCTGATCTCTGTCTCGGACCGTTCGGGTGTGGTGGAGCTGGCCACTCGGCTGGTTGGTCTGGGTTGGGCGATCGTCTCGAGTGGCGGCACGGCTGCCGCGCTGCGGGACGGCGGGGTGGCGGTGACCGAGGTGGCCGAGGTGACCGGCGCTCCGGAGATGCTGGACGGGCGGGTGAAGACACTGCACCCGGTGGTGCACGGCGGGATTCTGGCCGACCGCTTCAAGCCGCAGCATCTCGCCGACCTGGCCGCCGCCGGCGGGGCTCCCATCGACCTGGTCGTGTGCAACCTGTACCCGTTCGGTTCGGCGCCGTCGGTCGAGATGATCGACGTCGGCGGACCGGCCATGGTGCGCGCCGCCGCCAAGAACCACGCCCACGTGGGCGTCGTCGTCGACCCGGCGGACTACGGCGCCGTCCTCGAGAACTTGGAATCCAACGGCGCCCTCGGCGAATCGCTGCGGCGCCGGCTGGCGCGCAAGGCCTTCGCCCACTGCTCGTCCTACGACGCCGCCATCGTGTCCTGGCTGGACGCCGGGGGCCCGGCGGCGGGGATGGCCGGGGCGGCGGCGGGCGGCCCGGACGCCGGCCTGCCGGAGTCGCTGTCCCTGCACCTGCAGCGGGCCGAGGTGCTGCGCTACGGGGAGAACCCCGGCCAGGCGGGCGCCCGCTACCGCCGGGACGATGCGGCGAGCTGGTGGGACACCGCTTCCCAACTCGGCGGCAAGCAGATGTCGTACCTCAACGTCTACGACACCGACGCGGCCTGGCGCCTGGTGCATGCCCTCGGCTCCGACCCGGCGGCGGTGGTCGTCAAGCACGCCAACCCCTGTGGTGCCGCCGCCCACGACAACATCGCCGAGGCCTACCGGCGTGCGCACGCCTGCGACCCCACCTCCGCGTTCGGGGGCATCGTGGCGCTCAACCGGCCGGTCACGGCGGAGTTGGCCGCCTCGCTGGCGG
>JAPPDX010000099.1 GCA_028824415.1 bacterium
GAGTTGATGTAGAGGCTGATGTCCTTGTCGGGGTTCTCCGACTCGAGGTGCAGCAACTGGGCGCACGTGAGGTTGGCGACGGTGTCGTCGATCGGCGTGCCCAGGAAGACGATGTGCTCCTTCAGCAGGCGGGAGAAGAGATCGAAGGCCCGTTCGCCACGCGATGTCTGCTCGATGACCGTCGGGACCAGGTAGTTGCGCGGTGCGCTCACAGGGGGTGACTCCTAGGGCCTATGTGCCCGGCGATGGCGGGCGGGGTGTCCTGAAACGAGGATACGGTCTCGACTTCGTGCTGCGGCGCCTCGCCGGCCTCGTAGTCGGCGCGGGCGCTCAATCCAGGTCCTCGCCGGACCCGTCCCCCTTCCCGGGGTCGTCGTCCGTGTTGGCGCCGACGTCCTCGGCTGCAGCGGTATCGCCGCGCGGCACCAGCAGCCCGGGGTCGATCGGGACGCCGTCGGGATCGTTCACCGTGGCGTGGTCCATGAGCCAGTCGAGGGCCATGGCCTTGCGGCGCTCGGCGCGCAGGCTGGACCAGCCGCCGCCGCGGTCGAGCCGGTCGCGGACCTCAGCGGGATCGAGCTCCATGCGCTCGGCGGTTCGGTCGGCCTCCGCCCGCAGATCGGCGTCGTCCACAGCGAGTTCCTCGGCTTCGGCGACCGCTCGCAATCCCAAGTCCAGGCGCACACTCTGCTCGGCGGCTTCCCGCAGCTGATCCCGCAACTCCTCGGTGGTCTGCCCGGTGGCCTCGAGATAGCCCTCCAACGTTCCGTTCTGATTCTGCAGCACCTGCTGGAGGTCGCCGAGACGGCGATCGGTCTCGGCGACGATGAGCGCCTCGGGCACGTCGGCCACGACGAGCCCTGCGACGGCCTCCGAGACGCGCTCCCGCAGCAGCATCCGCACCTGTGCCGTCTTCAGTTCGGCGAGACGATCGGTGACGTCGTCGCGGAACTCGGCGACCGTCTCGAACTCGCTGGCCGACTGGACCAGATCGTCGTCGAGGTCGGGCAGGATCCGGGCCTGCACCTCCTTGACCAGGATGCGGAACCGCAGTAGATCCTCAACGGACTCATCGGGGTGGCGGGCGTTGAACTCCAGGATGTCGCCGGGCTTGGCGCCTCGCAGGTTCTCGTCGATCTCCGGCACGACGGCGCCGGATCCCACCTCGTAGGTGTAGTCCGACACGGTCAGGCCCTCCACCTCGACGCCGTTCTGGCTCCCGACCACGTCGATGGTCACATGGTCGCTGTCGGTGGCCGGCCGGCTGACGGTCTCGAGCTCGCTGAACTGCGCGCGCAGGGCGTCGATCCGGGAGTTGATCTCCTCGTCGGTGGGCTGCGGGTTGGGGATCTCGACGGTCAGCTCGTCGTAGCCGTCGGCAGTCACCTCCGGACGCACCTCGACGAGGGCCTCGAAGGTCACCGGCCCCTCGTCGCGTCCGGCCGTGATGTCGATCTCGGGCGGGGCGATCACATCCACGTCGTGGCGAACGACTGCCTGCTGGTAGTACTCCGGCAGCGCGTCCTGCATCGCCTCGGCCCGGATGTATCCCGTCCCCAGCCGAGCCTCGAGCACTTTGCGAGGCGCCCGGCCGGGGCGGAACCCCGGCAGGCGCACCTGACGGACGATCTTGCGGTAGGCGGCCTCCTCGGCCGCATCCATCTCATCGCGGTCGAGGCGGATCGAGATCCTGACCTTGCCGTCGTCGGCCGTCGCCAGCGTGCTATCCACGGCGAAAACCCTACCGGCGCGCTGAGACTCGCCGGTTCTGGTCGCCAGGACCTCAGACTGCCCTCCCGGGAATCACATCGGCGTGGATTCCCGGAGTCGGGTCGGCGCCATTGCCGCCGGGGACCGCTCACGGCGTCGCTAGCCTGAGCGGTACCGCGGGTGTAGTTCAACGGTAGAACCTCAGCCTTCCAAGCTGATGACGGGGGTTCGATTCCCCTCGCCCGCTCGCCTCGGCACCGAACCGACCGGTGCCCGTTCCTATGCTGCGCGTCGTGCGCAGCCGGCCCGATCGCCTGTTCCTCCTCATGGGCGCGGCCCAGGGAGTCGCCCTGGCGGCGGGACTGCCGGCGGTGGTTTGGTGGGTCGTGGAGTTGCGCTTCCCGCCGCTACGGCTGGCACTGCTGGGGACCGCGCTGGTGCTCACGATCCTGCTGGCGGAAGCCCCGACGGGCGTCCTGGCCGACCTCTACGGTCGGAAGCGGTCCGTCGTGGCCTCCTTCGCCGTGATGGGGGCCGCGATCGGACTCATGGCGAGCTCCCCCGCCTTCGCCTCGATGATGGTCTGGCAGGCTGTCTGGGCCCTGGGCTGGACCATGCAGAGCGGCGCGACCACCGCCTGGGTGACCGACGAGTTGCCGGCGGGATCGGGACATCCGACGGCGCGTGACACAGGAGGCGGTAGATCGGTCGAGGACGCCCGTGCCGGCTCCTCGGAGGTTCCTGCGGCCACGCCGGGCGCCGCAGGGCTGGATCAACTGATCGTGCGGCACGCCACCTGGCGAGCGATCGGTGTGATGGCCGGTCTCGCCGTCGCCGCGGGGACGGGGACATGGTCGTTGCGCGGCGCATTGGTCGTGGTCGGGACACTGAGCCTGGCCTTCGCCGTCTATCTCGCCGTCACCATGGCCGAGACAGGATTCGTGCGGGGCAGGCGAAGTGGTCTGAGCGCAGGAGGTGCCTGGCGCGAGGCATTGACGATCCTCCGCCACGGTGCCGCTCTCGCACTGCGTCGCCGGACGCTGCTGGCAGTGGTGTCGGCGGCGGCGATCACCGGCTTCGCCAGCGAGGCGATCGAGCGGCTCGACACGCTGAGGCTCGTCGAACTGGGACTTCCGGACTACGACGGCGGCGAGGCGGTCCTCTTCTTCGGAGTGGTGTGGTTCATCATGGCGGCGCTGTCGATTCCGGTGATGATGTGGCTGCGCCGCCGCTTGGCAACGCCCGACACGGCCCGGGATGCCCGCCTGCTGTCCCGGCTGCTGATCGTGGCGGGCGCCGGAGCGCTCGCACTGGCAGTCAGCCCCATCTTCGCCGTGGCGCTGGCCGGCTGGACGATCCTGGACGTGGCCGGCGAGACGACCTACCCGCTGGCCGAGGCGATGGCGAATCGCGAGGCCACGTCGACGGTGCGGGCCACGGTCGTCTCGTTCCTCGGCCAGGCTGAGGCGCTGGGACAGGTCATCGGCGGCGTCTCCCTGGGGCTGGTGGCGCAATACGTCTCGCTGCCCGTCGCCTTGGGGGTGGCTGCAGGTCTGCTGGCGGTGGCGGCCATACCGGTTGCAGCGGCCGCCCGAGCGCGACCGGCGAGGGCAGGGTGGGGCGGCGCCGGCGAACCCCCGCGTGGCGACGCCTCGTAAGATCGACCCGGTGAGTTCGCAGATCACGAACATCGACGAGGCCCTGCTGGCCTACATGGACGCCCACTCCAGTGAGCCCGATGCACTGCAGCGCGACCTCATCGCCGCCACCGAGGCGCTCGGTGACGCCGGCCGGATGCAGATCGGCGCCGTGCAAGGCTCGTTCATGACGATGCTCGTGCAGCTTCTGCAGCCCTCGCTGGCGGTGGAGGTGGGCACGTTCACCGGCTACTCGGCGCTGGCTGTGGCGAGAGGGCTGCCGCCGGGCGGGCGGCTGCTGTGTTGTGACGTCTCCGAGGAGTGGACGGCCATCGCCCGGTCGTACTGGGAGCGCGCCGGTGTGACCGACCGCATCGACCTGCGCATCGCCCCGGCGCTGGAGACGCTGCGGGCCCTGCCGCCCGGGCCCCAGGTGGGCTTCGCCTTCATGGACGCCGACAAGGCCAACTACATCAACTACTACGAGGAGTTGCTGCCGCGGCTGACGCCCACGGGCGTGATCCTGGTGGACAACGTGCTCTGGGGAGGCGGGGTGGCCGACCCCGACCGGAACGACGACACCACCGAATCGCTGCGCGCCTTCAACGCCCACGCAGCCGCAGATCCGCGCTCACAGCTGGCGATGCTGCCCGTCGGCGACGGCCTGACGCTCGTCACGCACCGCTGACCCGACGGCCACCTCGGGCGACCCACCCGTACGGTGGCGCTCCGGCCCCCTTCCTCGGATTTCCTCGGCGCGGTCCCCAAGCCTTGAAGCGACCAGCCGTAGGCTCGATGGGAAGTGAACCGACCCGATCTCGCACGGTTGCGCGCACTTCGTGACAGGGCCGTGGCCCTGGCTGATGAATTCCTCCAGCACTGGCTGCGGGTGCGCTTGACCGGCCTGTCGGCGGAGATCGCCTTCTACGGGATCCTCGCAGTGTTCCCGGCGATCATCGCGTTCACCGCGATCCTCGGCTCGCTCGACGCGGTCGTCGGCGCAAGCGCAGCCGCCGCCATCCGTGAGGGGCTCCTGGACTGGACGGCGACATCGTTCGGGGCCGACAGTTCTCTTTACCAAACCGTCGCCGACCTGTTCGCCGGATCGAATCCCGGAGCGGTCACCATCGGGGCGATCCTGACTCTGTACGCCTCATCTCGCGGCTTCGTCGCCGTGGTGCGCGCCCTCGGCGTGGTCTACGGCCACGAGCACCGCCGCGGCTGGCTTTCAACGCGAGTCGTGGGGTTCACGATCACGATCGTCACGGTCGTGGTGTTCGCGCTGACGACGGCCCTGCTGGTGATCGGCCCGCTCCTCGGGAGCGGCGAGGATGTCGCCGAGCGAATCGGACGGGGATCGGGATTTGCTACGGCCTGGGTGTGGCTCCGCTGGCCGGTGACGTTCATCGGCGTCGTGACCTGGACCGCAGCCGTCTATCGCTTCGCGCCACTCCGGAAATCGTCCTTCCGCCGAGAGTTACCCGGCGCCGTGGTAGCGACCGCCTGGTGGCTCGTCGCCTCGACGGGCTTCAGCCTCTATCTCGGTCTCGCCGCAGGTGGGATGACCACGGTTTTCGGCTTGCTGGGCGGGGTGCTGGGCGTACTGTTCTGGCTGTACCTGCTGGCGATGGGCCTGCTTGTCGGCGCCGTCGTCAACAGCCTCATCGCCCGCCACCGCGACTCGCCAGCGCGGCTGCGGGTCGGGACTGAGCCGCTCCCCGACAACTCCGCCTAGCCGGCGAACACCGCCTCGGTGGTAAACGTCACGCCCCGCTCAAGGGTCTTGTGCACCGGGCAGCGTCGGGCGATGTCGGCGAGTCGGGCACGCTGGTCCGCGTCGAAGTCGCCCTCGATGAAGATCTGGCTGCGGACCCGGTCGATGTAGCCGGAGGCGTCGCTCTCACAGTCGTCGCAGTCCCGAGCGTGCACCCGGTCGTGGGTGTAGCGAGCCGAGACGGAGTGGAGGTTCCACCCCTTGCGGCGGCAGTACATGGACACCGTGATGCAGGTGCAGGCCGCTACCGACGACAGCAGCAACTCGTAGGGGTTGGGGCCGGTATCCGAGCCGCCCAGGTCGGCGGGCTCATCCACGCACCAGAGGTGCCCACCGGCCCGCAACTCCACCCGGAACTCGGCGCCTTCCTCAACCGTCAGGTCGGCGGTGATGGTGGTCATGACGCGAGCCTAGAGGCCCACCCTCCCCTGCCCCCGGGCGACGGAGCGTCCGGCTATAGGTGCCGATCCACCGTTACCTCGACGATGTCGACCCCGTGATACTTCTGATGCCGCACGGAGGAGGCGTAATGCCAGAGAAGCCGGAACGACACCTCGCGCTCATCGGGAGCGGGAGGCAACTCGCTCAGGTAGGCAAGCTGGTCCTCCATGTTCTGTCCCCCCAGGACGGTCACGAATTCCGCCACCGCTGAGGGGCCCTCGCTGCGAGCCGTCACGACGAGGCGACGCGGTTGGGCGTCGGAACCGTCGCCAGTCTGCTGCAAGAGGACGGCAAGAGCCTCTTCGCCCGCCGACGTCAACCTCGCGGTCGCGCTCTCGCTCCACTGGGCTCTCGACGCGAACGCCTGGAGGAACTCTCGAAGGGGCGGCAGCGCGGCGGTGTTCAATGGCAAACGCAGACGCCGACGACGCGAACCCGTTAGCTCCATGAAGACGACCATCGCCACCGCCACGATCGTGCCGGCGGTCATGCCGTTCGCAAGCAGCACCCCGGCGAAACCATCTCCGAGTATGTCCGGGAAGATCCACTGGTTCTGGAAGCCGACCCCGAGCCAGAACGACAGTCCGACGACAGCCGCCTTGCGATGGGTCAGACCGTCTCGAACGATGAGCCGCATGCCCTGCACGAAGAGCATCCCGATCAGGAAGAGCACGAATCCCGCCGCCACAGGCCCTGGGATGGCGATGAGCAGGGCCGAGATCTTGGGGAAGAACGCCACTCCAATGAAGACGCTGCCGATGACGACTCCGACGCGCCGCGAAGCCACGCCGGTCACCTCTGCAAGCGCCAGGCTGGAGGAGTACGTCGTGTTGGGGAGCGTGCCCGCCAAGCCCGAGAACAGGTTGCCCACGCCGTCGGCGTTGAGAGCCCCCTGCACGACCCGGAAGTCGGTGGCCCGCGGCGTGCGCCGCGAAACCTGCTGGACCGCGATGCCGTCGCCGATGGTTTCGACCGCACCCACGATGGTGACCACCACGAACGGTGGAAGGAGAGTCCAGAAGTCCGCGCCGAAGGAAAGATCGAACCCCGGCCAGGACGCCACTGGGAAACCGACCCAGGATGCCTCCAGGACGGCGTTCGTGTCATAGATCCCGAAGGGTGCCGCCACGGCGCAGCCCACCGCGATGCCGACGATCGGCGACCACAGCCGCAAGGCCGGAGAGCCGCGTAGCACCAGGGCGGCGACGGTCACCAAGGTGGCGAGTGCCGCCGCCGGGGCCGCAGCTAGCCCGGTGCCCTCGGGCACGTTCCCCATCGTGTCGTAGAGGACGGGGGCCACGGTCACCGCGATGAGCATGACCACCGTCCCGGAGACGACCGGAGTGAACACCCTGCGCAGCAGCGAGAGCCGCGCCGCCAGCGCGAACTGGAACAGTGACGAGACGACGACGAGGGACGCCATCAGGGACGGACCGCCCGCTTCCAGGGCGGCCACGCACACCGCGATGAACGCGCCGGACGTGCCCATCGCCATGACGTGTCCGGACCCGATCCGCCCGAGTCTCACCGCCTGCAAGATGGTTGCGATCCCGCTGACCACGAGCGCCGCCACGACTCCCCACGACACGTACGACTCGGGCTGGCCGCCGATGCGGGCCACGATGACCACCGTCAGGACCACCGGCGCGATGATCGTCATCGCCGCCTGCAGCCCCACACCGGCGGTCACGAGCGCGGGCGGACGATCCTCCGGCTCGTAACGGATGGCCCTCTCATCTCCCCCACCGGCCACGGTCACCTCCCCGTGCAAGTCGTCGGTGTAGCACGTTTGGTGCGAAGTCCAAGAATCTCACGCACGCAGTACGCCGGTCACGCGGCCGGACCAGATCCCCGAACGGGCGCCGGCGCCGAGTTCGCTTCATCCAGATCACCACTCGGGGCGGGCGCGCCCGCCCCGAGCTACCCGGAAGGAGCGGGGGTGGACGTCACCTCGATCTCGCTGCTGCGGAACCAGACATCGGAGGGGAGATCGGCGGGCAGGTAGCGGATGTCGAGTTGGTGCTCCTCGCCGCCGGCCACGAAGGCCATCTCGATGCGGCCGTCGGCCAGGCGCCGGGCGCGGACCCTCCCGAGAACTTCGTCGCCCAACTCCACGTCGCTGGTCTCCCGCCATTCGCCTGCCGGGGCGTCTGCCCGCAGGTAGCGGACATCGGGCAGAATCTGGAAGCCGCCGACGAGTTCGACGCCGTGCTCGACGCGCCCGTCGGCGCCCAGCCGGGCGATGACGCGTAACCGGTACGTCTGCGGCTCCGGATCCTCTTCGGTCGGCTCGTCCTCGGGAAGCAGCAGGTGGAGCAGCTCCTCGCTCTCGTCCAGCGCCAGCCGCTCCAGGAACCTGTAGGTCTCGTCGTCGATGTCCGCCGCGCTGCAGAGCGCGTTGTCGGCGGCCTGCCCCCACAACGGCAACACCGCCCGCAATTCGGCATCCAGGGCCAGTAGGCCGTCGACGTCCGCTTCCGCGGCTTCGAGGGCACCTTGCAGGGCCGAGGTGCCGGGGTAGCAGATCGCAAGATCGGAGGCCATCGCCAGGACCCCCGGATCATCCCAACCCAGGGTCGCGTCGCGTGCAGCGGTCACGATCCGCCCAGCTGCGACCGCCGGAGCCAGGACACTCTCGGCGTAGGCGACCTGGGACTGCAGGGCGAACGCCTCGCCGAACGTCAGCGCCGCACCGCTGCCGACCCGTTCCTCCAACGCCGTCCAGGACGCGGCCAGGTAGGCGTACTCGCCCGCTGCACGCTCGGCGAGCGCCAGGATCAGATCCTCCAGCGCCAGCGGGTTGATGGCCTCGCCGCCGGCCACGACGGCCGACAAGCCCGAGGCTGCGACCGCGCCGGCGTAGCCCGCTCCGAACGCCTCAAGCAGGCTGTCCGATGACGGGTTCGCCAATGACACGGCCTGCGGCGCCGCCTCCGGGTCGGCCGCCTCGTCCAGCGCCGCCACCGCCTGTCGCTCGGCGAGACCCTCCAGCAGTTGCGTGCGCACTCCGGCCACGTAGATCGCCCTGGCCTGGGTGGCCTCATCGACCTCGGCCTCCGGATCGGCGACCGGCGTCACCGCCGTCGTGACCTCCCCCTCGTCATCGGATTCCGCCAACACGCTGTAGGCCGCGCCGTCGACGGTCACCTCGACGGGGCCGAATGTCGGGCCGCTGAGCACCATCAGGTTCTTCCAGACGCCGTGGAACCCGAGTTCGTTCTCGTCCTCGTCCTGGGGGACGATGCCTACGAACAGCCAGGCCTCGCCCGCTGCGTCGAAGCTGATCTCGAGCGGCCTCATCCGGGCGTTGGCCAGACTCGTGGCGCTCGCCACCGCATCATCGGAGTGGTACGACACCCTCGCCGGCCAGCGTTGCAAGATCGGGGGGTTGAGGGCAAAAACGCGGCCACCATCCACGACCCGCCCCGTGACGTAGACGAAGGTGAGGTTCCCGCCGCCAGGCAGATCGCCGCCTCCGGCATTGCCCACCCGGTAGTTCACCATCACCGGGTCTCCCGCGACCGCCACATCGGGGATGTGCAACTTCTCGACCTTGAGTTGGAACTCCTGCTGCTGCGCCAACTCGTCCACGAAGTGCACGGTCAGGGTGAAGTCGGCGCGCAGCGGCTGGAGGTCGCGGGTCAGATAGGTGGTGGCCTCGATGAAGTAGACGCCGGCAGGCAGGTACTGCTCGATGCGCGCGTTTCGGAGTGGTCCGCCGTCGTCGTTGGCGCCGATCACGTCGCCCTCGAGTGTGGCCATGGACAGCACGGGATCTCCGTTCTCCGACTCCAGGTCGATACGCACGCGCCCGTCGACCGCAAGGGCGAACGAGTAGCTGTGTGCAGGGTGCGTCGTCACGATCCGGGAACCGCACGTGTCCAGCGACCAGAAGCCCTCTGCGGTCAGGTCGGCATCAGGCGCCAGCGTCCCCAGGTGCACGACGCCGCAGCCGGGGACACGGTTCACGGTGAGTGTGAAGTCCGCCGCGCCGCGCCCGCGGCCGCCGACGGTGGTGGCCTCCACCAGGTAGACCCCCGGCGTCAGATCGCGCTCCACGCGCGCCGAAAGGCCCGCTCCCCCGTCGTCATCGTCCGCGATACGGGTGCCGTCGGCCGCGAGCAGGTAGAGGTACGGATCGGCCTCGGGCGAGGACAGCTCGATGCGGACCCGCCCCGGGCTGTGGATCTCGAAGCGGTACGTGTGGGCATCGTTGCCTGGGCGGAAGAGCGAGTCGCAGTCCTCGGTGGTCCAGCGACCCTCCGCCTGCACGGAACTGCCGGCCGGGGCGCCGAGCCCACCCATGCTCGTGACCGGGCATTCGGCCGATTTCTGCTCCGAGGCCATCTCCTGACCGGTTGCGACACCGGCACCGGCAACCGCCAGAACGCCGCCGACCAGGACGACCGCTAAACCGACGACTACGGACCGGCGGCACCGCGACTCTCGCTGCATGAAACTCATTAGCAACCCTCCCTACCTGAAACAGTTGAGGACTCTATTCGGCGGTCCGCCCGATCGATGCGCACCGGGCAGCCCGGACGGACCCGCGGATCATGTCTAGGCGCGCAGCATCCCCGTGGCCGCCTTGGGCGTGAAGCGCACGACCAGCCGGCGCTCGTCCACCATGGCCCGGCGGTACTCGTCCCAATCCGGGTGCGGGCCGCCGGACACCCGCTCGTAGTACCGCACCAGGGCGTCGCAGGTGGCATCGTCCGGGCCGGCGGCGGTCGGCAGCAACTCG
Source organism: bacterium (assembly GCA_028824415.1). Lineage (GTDB taxonomy): Bacteria > Actinomycetota > Acidimicrobiia > Acidimicrobiales > CATQHL01 > VXNF01. Next base: position 10,307 of record JAPPDX010000099.1, read on the forward strand.
ACGGTGCCGTCGAAGGACACGTACGACCAGGAAGCGCCGTCGGACACATGCAGCACGGCGCGGGGGTCGCGGCGCAGGTTGGCGGTCTTGGCCCGGCCCTCGATCACCGAGATCACAAACTTGCCGTCGTCGAGGTCGTACACGATGTCCGACGATTGCGGCCGGCCGTCGGAACGGATCGTGATGAGCACGCCGAGGGTCCGCTCGGCCGCCCAGGCGGTTGCTTGTTCAATGTCCATGTCCGCTCTCCTATCCGCTCTCTCGGCGCTTGAGGATGTTGGCCCACTCGTCGCGCAGGCCGACGGTGCGATGGAACAGCACGGGCGAACCCGGTCCGGTGTCGCGCGCGAAGTAGCCGAGCCGCTCGAACTGCACCACCTCGCCTGGTGGGGTGTCCAACAGCTCCGGCTCGACCTTCGCGGAGGTGATCAGCTCGCGCGACGCCGGATTGTGAGACTCCAGCGGGTCACGGCCGTCCGCGCCGGGCACGGGATCGGTGAAGAGGCGGTCATACAGCGCGACGGCGGCATCGCCGGCATGGTCGGCCGACACCCAGTGGATGGTGGCACGAACCTTGCGCCCGTCAGGAGCCTGGCCGCCGCCGGTCTCGGGGTCGTAGCTGCAGTGCAGTCTGATGACCTCTCCGCCGGGTCCGGTCTCCACGTCGTCACAGCGCAGGAAATAGCCCGCTCGTAGGCGCACCTCACGCCCCGGAGCGAGGCGGTAGAACTTGCGGGGCGGGTCGACCATGAAGTCGTCCCGCTCGATCCACAGCCGCCCGGAGAACGGCACCTCCCGCGTGCCGGCGGCGGAATCCTCCGGATTGTTGACGGCCGCCCGGTATTCGACCTCCCCGGCAGGCCAATTTCCGATCACCACCTCCAGCGGGCGTAGCACGGCCATGCGCCGCAGTGCGAACCGGTTGTGATGCGTACGCACGAAGGATTCCAGCAACTCGATCTCGTGCACCCCGTTGATGCGTGCCACACCGACATGGGCGCAGAACGCCCGGATCGCCTCCGGCGGGTAGCCGCGCCGGCGCAGGCCGCGCAGGGTGGGCAGCCGCGGATCGTCCCAGCCGTCCACGAGCCCGGTATCGATCAACGCCCCCAACGCCCGCTTGGACATGACGGTGTGGGTGAGGTTGAGCCGGGCGAACTCGGTCTGGCGCGGCCGGTCACCCGGCAACGGCAGGTGCTCCAGATACCAGTCGTACAGCTGCCGGTTCCCCTCGAACTCCAGCGTGCAGAGGGAGTGTGTGACCCCCTCGACGGCGTCGCTCTGGCCGTGCGCCCAGTCGTAAGTCGGGTAGATGCACCACTCGTCGCCGGTGCGAAAATGGCCCGCATGGCGGATCCGGTACATGACCGGATCTCTCATCAGCATGTTCGGATGGGCCATGTCGATGCGGGCCCGCAGCACCTTCTCGCCGTCGCCGAAGTGCCCCGCCCGCATCTCTCTCAGCAGGCGCAGGTTTTCCTCCGCGCTGCGATCGCGCCAAGGGCTGTCGACACCGGGGGTCGTGAAGTCGCCCCGGGCCGTCGAGATCGTCTCAGCGTCCTGATCGTCGACGTAGGCCAACCCCTTGTGCACCAGATGCTCCGCCCACTCGTAGAGCTGCTGGAAGTAGTCCGAGGCGTGCATCGGCGTGCCGGGCTCGAAGCCCAGCCAGGCGATGTCCTCGGCTATCCCGCGGGCGTAGTCGGCGTCCTCGCCGGCGGGGTTCGTGTCGTCGAAGCGCAACCGGCAGACGCCCCCGTGCTCGGCGGCCACGCCGAAGTTCAGGCACACCGACTTGGCGTGTCCGATGTGCAGGTAGCCGTTGGGCTCGGGCGGGAACCGGGTCTGCACCCGCCCGGCGAACGTTCCCGCCTCGCCGTCGGACACCACCTGCTTGCGGATGAAGTCCAGCGGTCGCCGGTGCTCCGGAGCCCCGTTGCGGTCGTCTTCGGATGCTCCGACGTCGCCGGTCCCGCCGGCATCGGTGGCCGGACGTGCGGAGTCCTCGGACGGTTCGGCCACGGACCTACATCTAGCAGCCCTCACGCGACGCACCAACGACCGTGCCGCCTGGCGAGCCCACGAGTGGCCTCGCCACACTCTCGACCCGCTGCCGCAGCGGCGCCGGCGCCCGAATCGTCCCGCGACACCCCACGCCCATAGCATTGATCACGTGGGTGGCTTCGATCTCGCGAGGATCCTCGAACGTGTGGCCGATTTCGACGACCGCGTCGACAGCCTCTTCGACAAGCTGCGGGGGCGACCCTGGGCGGACCGGATCTTCTACACCGCGTCGCAACTCGGCGACTACGGCCTGATCTGGCTGCTGCTGGCGGCGCTCGCCGCGTTCGGGGGTTCGGGGCGTGCCGAGCGGAACCTGCTGCGCCTGGCCGCCGTGCTGGGGCTGGACTCGATGTTCGTGAACGGACTCCTGAAGTCGGTCATCGGGCGCTCCCGCCCCCTCATCGACGACGGTGAGCGACCCCTGTACCTGCGCCAACCCATCACGACCGCCTTCCCCAGCGGCCACGCCTCCAGCGCCGTGGTGGCGGCCACCCTGCTGGGCGAACTGGGCGGACGCCGCTGGCGCCGCGTGCTGTGGCTCCTGGCGGCGACGGTCGCGCTCAGCCGCATCCACGTGCGCATCCACCACGCCTCCGATGTCGCGGGCGGCTGGCTCACCGGGGTGGTTCTCGGTCGCCTGGCCCGCCGAATCTGGCCGCTGCGCTGACGCTGTGACGCCGCGGTCGCTCCTGAAGCGACGCCGCGACGTCAGTCACCGTCCGGGCGCTCGAGTCCGGCGTGGATGCTCCGGATTCCGTAGGCGGCCTGGTCCAGAGTCACGATCGATCCGGTCATCGGTGCGGAGGCGTCCGTCGCCAGGTAGCAGATGGCGCGCCCCGCCTCCTCGGCAGTCAACAATCGCCCCAGAGGCAGGTTGCCCGCATAGTCGCCCTCCCAATCGGGGGACGCGCCATGGGTGGTTTGCATCACGGTGTCCTCGCCCGGAGTGAGCGTCCAGCCCAAAGCCAGACCGTTGACCCTGATCCCCTCGCTCTGGAGGGTGTAGGCGGCATTGCGGGTGTGGATCCCGAGAGCCGCCTTGGTCATGGAGTAGACGCTGATCTCCGGGCAGCCGCCGTACATCGCGATGCTCAACACGTCGACCACCGTGCCCGGCGCGCCGGCCCTTCGCAGTCGCTCGACGAAGTGCCCGCACAGCAGCACCGGCGAGCGCACGTTCACGGCGAACAGTTCGTCGAAGGCCGCCACGTCGACATCCAGCACCGAGGTGCGCGTTGTCAACCCTGCGGCGTTGATCAGCACGTCGGCGAGCAGTCCCCTCGCGTCGATCTCGGCGAAGATGGCGTCGGCGGCGGTGGCCTCGGACAGATCGGCCAGCACCGCCTCCGCCGATGCCCCCAGCTCATCGAGCCGGGCGCACACCTCCTCGGCCCGCCCGGCGTGGCGCCCGGTGATCACGAAGCGCCGTACCCCCGCCCCGGCGAGGGCCATCGCGGCGGCCTCGCCGACACCGCTGGTGCCGCCAGTCACGAGCACGCAGCTCGGAATCCAGGTCATGGTCCGGTCTCCTCGGGACCGGGCACGAGCGGGGCATCGCGGTAGTTGAGTTCGAGGCGGATTCCGTTGGGATCCTCCACGAAGATCTGGCAGAGGGGGAGCCTCGGCCTGCTGTCGTTCAACTCGAACGGCAGTTCATAGTGAGCCAGCTTGGCCTTCATGGCCTGGAGGTCGCCCGGCTCGTTGGCCATCTCGAAGGCGACGTGATCGATCGAGCCGGTGGGTCCGGTCAAGTCCTCGTCGATGACGTTGATGTGGACGTACGGGCTGCCGCCCGCGTAGAGCCACGCTCCGGTCCCCCGGACCCCGGGCCGGTACCCCTTGGAGAAGCCGAGAATGTCGACGTAGAAGTCGACGGTTCGCTCCAACTGCGCTGTCTGGATGTTGTAGTGGTCAAGCGACTTGATCGTCATTTTGCTCCTCCCAGGGCGGGCGGCCGGGGCGGCCGCCTCAGCCCGGTGGCCAGTCGGCGATGCCGTAGGGCACCTGATCGAAGTCCAGGATCGATCCCGTCATCGGCGCCGAGGCGTCGGTCGCCAGGAAGCGAATGGCGCGACCCACTTCGGCCGGTCGCAGCAACCGTCCGAGCGGCAGCATGTCTCTGAACTCGCTCTCCCACCCCGGGCCGTAGTTGTGGCTGTCGCGCATGACGTCGTCCTCGCCCGGCGTCAGGGTCCAGCCCATATTGAGACCGTTCACCCTGATCTTGTCGTTTCGCAGCGCGGCGGCGGCGTTGCGGGTCTGGATCGCCAGCGCCGCCTTGGTCATGGCGTAGACGCTGATGGCGGGAGCGCCGCCATAGGCGGCCAGGCTCACGACGTTGACCACGGTTCCGGGCGCGCCAGCCGACCGCAGCCGCTCGGCGAAGCGCCCGCAGAGCAGCATCGGGGCGCGGACGTTGACAGCGAAGAGTTCGTCGAACGTGGCGGCGTCGCAGTCGAGGACCGACGCCCGCTTGGTCGTCCCCCCCGCGTTCACCAGCGCGTCCGCGAGCAGGCCCCGGTCGTCGATCTCGCCGAAGATCGCCTCCGCCACGGCGTCATCCCGCAGATCGCCGAGCACGGCGTGGGCTTCGACCCCCAGGCCACCCAGGCGCGCGCACACCTTCTCGGCCCGGGGTGCATCGCGGCCGCTGACGATGATCCGGGGGATCCCCGCCTCGGCGAGGGCGACGGCTGCCGCCTCGCCGACACCGCTCGTGGCGCCGGTCACGAGTGCACATCGCGGCGCCCGGCTCATGGCGTGGTGGTGTCCGTTTGAGACCCTCTCACCACGGCAGGTCGACGGTGTAGACGACGACGCTGTCCATCATGGGTTCGATCTTGGCGTTCAGCGCGAAGAATCGGTCCGTGGAGTTGTGCAGGTCCACATCGGCCTGGCCGACATACTCCTCGTAGATGCGGATCAGGTTGGGATCGTCGCGATCGCGACCCACCCGGAACAGGATGCATCCCTCCTCCTCGGCGGGGCAGGCCGTGGAGTGCTCCTGCATGATCGGCAGGAACTCCTCCATGCACTCGGGCTTGATGAGCAACTCGCAGAAGAGTCCGACTCGCATCTGTCCTCCTTCGGGCGGTTTCCCCAGGCGGATACGCGCTGAGGGCTACGACAACGGTTCGGCCTCGTACTCGCCGATGCTGATGTCGGTGGCGGGGTCCATGAACGAGCGTTCGAAACCCACGCTCCAGAGCCCGGTCCGCAACAGCGCGCCGTCGTCGACGATCTCCAGAGGGGTGTAGAAGGGGTGGTGGTGCTGCACGACCGGGTTGTTGTCGGCCCGGTTGTAGCAGCACAGCAACAGGTCCCGGTTGCCGTCGGAGACGTTGGGGGCCGACGTGTGCAGCGTGTTGCAGTGGAAGAAGCAGGCATCGCCCGGTTCGGCGATGAACGACACCTCCTCGAGGTGCCGCATCAAGGTTTCCACCCGCTGGATGTCGGCGCCGTTCTGGCCGCCCATGATGCTGTGCTCCAGGCGCCCGCAGAGGTGGCTCCCGCTCAGCACCCGCATCGTGCCGTTCGCCTCGGTGAGCTCGCTGACGGCGATCGCGACGCTCACGAGGTTCGGGAACAGTAGTCCGTTCTTGTACCAGTAGCCGTAGTCCTGATGCCAGTCCCAGGTACCGCCGCCGCCGGGCGCCTTGGACGTGATCTTCGAGTGGTAGTGGTACACCTCTCCGCCGAGCAGCTTGGCGCAGGCGCCGGCGACGCGCGGCAGCCGGCCCACGATCCCCAGGGTGTCGTCGCCGGGGTGGTTCCACACTGCCACGATGGTCTGGCCGCCGTAGCCGTCGTCGAGACCGAAGGCGCTGTCCTGCAGCGCCTCGTCGGTCGCCAGGGCCTGCTGCAGCAACTCCGCCTCGGCCTCGTTGAAGAGCCCGCGCTTGACGAGATACCCGTCGCGGTCGAACGCCTCGCAGTCGGCGTCAGTAATCATCGAGGCCGTATCGGCCGTCGCCAGCACCATCGGTTACCTCCGGGGGAACAGAACGGGACGGCGTGATCCCGCAGGCTACCAGCGCGGCCGACGCAGGGCCGTGCTGCGGCGGGTTTGGATCCTTGGCCCCGCTACCAGAGGTTCTGGCCGCCGACGATGGCGAGATTGTGGCCGGTCATGTAGTCCGAGGCATCGCTCGCCAGGTACACCACGCCGGCCTGGATGTCGCTCACCTCGGCGAGACGCTCCATGGGGATCTGTGTCAGCCATTCGTCCTTCAGGTGGGCCAAGGCCTCGGACTCGATCAGCGGTGTGCGCACGATCCCCGGTGAGATCGCGTTCACCCGGACGCCGTAGGGTGCCCACTCGGCCGCCAGGCAGGCCGAGAGGTGGGCCACGCCCGCCTTGGAGGTGTTGTAGACGGCCTGCTTCTGGGGGTGCGGCACCAGCAGGCTGGACATCGAGGCGACGTTGATGATCTTGCCGTAGCCCTGGGCGATCATGTGCCTGCCCTCGGCCTGGCAGCACAGGAATACGCCCCGCAGGTTCAAATCGAACGTGGTGTCCCACTCCTCGATGGGGGTCTGCTCTGCCGCCGAGTTGAAGTTGATGCCGGCGTTGTTGACCGCGATGTGCAGGCCGCCGAAGCGATCGGTGGTCGCGGCGATCATGCCCGCGATCTCCTCCGCGTCCGTGGCGTCGCTGCGGACGCCGGCCACGTCCAAGCCGGCGGCGGCCATCTCGGCTGCCGTGCGCTGGACCCCCTCGGCGTTGATGTCCGAGATCATCACCGAGGCGCCCGCCTGGGCCAGTGACAGGGCGTAGCCGCGGCCGAGCCCCTGCGCGCCGCCGGTCACCAGCGCCACCCGGCCGTCGAGTCGGAAACGATCGAGGACATGATGCTCCTCGGAGAATGGTGCTCTGTTCAAGGTCGACTCGCTCATGCTCGGATCCTCTCCGCCGGTAGGCGGCCACAACCTAGGCGCTGGGCAGTGCTGTTGCGGGGCCTGTTTGCGTCATTCGGGCGGAGGCCGGAATGCACCGTCCGGCGGCTCGATCCGCGCTTGTGGCCAGATCGTTCGGCAGCCTCCCTAGGGCCGGTCGACGGGGGGAGTCGGCACACCGCAGTCAGCCGCGACGGCCGCCAGGCGACGCCAGGAGGCCTCCCCCAACTCGACGCTGGTGGCCCCGGCGGCGGCCCGCCGCTCCATCTCTCCGGGCATGAGCACGGGGCGCCGCGGGTCTCGCGGTCTCGACGAGCGGAGGTAGCCGACGGTGTCGCTCACGCGAGCGGCCATGTCCTCGGGACCGCGGATCGCCAGCAGCGCCAGGTTCTGTCCCCTGCCGTCGGCGTCGTCGATGGCGTCGCCCGCCAGGACCGTCGCCGCCATCTCGGCCAGGAGTGCCAGGGCCGATCCCTTGTGGCCGAATCGCTCCCCGCCCAGCGGCATCAAGAACCCGGGTGGATCGCTGTAGAGATCCTCAGGATCCGATGACATCCGTCCACCGGCGTCCCAGAGCACCTCCGGAGGGACCTCGCGACCGGTGTCGCGCCAGAGCCGGATCTTCCCCTCGGGCACCGACGTGGTCGAGAAGTCGGCGACCAGAGGCTCGCCGACCGTCGGTGCCGCCCAGGAGATCGGATTGGTGGACATGCGCCCCTCGATCCCTCCGAACGGCGGCACCCGGTGGAAGCGAACAGCGCCGGTCCCGAATGCCACGGCCAGGTTCCCCTTGCGTGCCAGAGCCTCGGTGTAGGCCCCCAGCCGCCCGGTGTGCTGCGTGTTCCGCACCGTCACGAATGCGGCACCGTGCGCGGCGGCGGCCTCCGCCGCCACTTCCACCGCCACAGTGCACGCCACCTGCCCGAACCCGCTCTCGTCCTCGACCTGGACCCGGGTCGGCGTGATGGCTTCGACCACAGGGACGGCGTCGGGTTTCAGCAAGCCATCGGCGATCTCGTCTGTGTACTGCACAACCCTGTTCAGCCCGTGGGACGGAACCCCCATGAGGTCGCTCTGCACAAGGTGATCGGCGACGATTGCGGCGTTGTGCGCCGAGGCCCCCCGGGCGACGAAAATCTCCCGGGCAAGCTCTCTGGCCGCGATCGCATCGATGCGGACGGCGCTCACCCGGTCGCCGCCCCCGGGGCGATTTGGACGATGTCCGACACCCCTCCGGCCGCCTCGGCAAGCCGCGGCGCGCCGCCACGCCGGGACGCCGGCGAGGTCGGGCTCAATGCCGGCTCCGGCCGGTGGGCGGCGGCAGCGGTTCGGCGCTCACCATGACCGAGGCGAACACGCAGGTCTCGGTGCCACGGTTGCGCCAGGTGTGGTTCGTCCCTCGCTGGATCAACACGTCGCCGGGTCGCAGCAGCACCTCGCCGGCGTCGGTGCAGGCATAGATCTCACCGGACAGCACGATGTTGTAATCCACGGTGTCGTTGCGGTGCATCGTCGGATCATCAGAGTCGATCTGGGTGTGCACGGCGTCGATGGCCTCGAAGTCGGCCTGCACGAGCTCAGTGTCGTGCTGGTCGTCGGGATGGAACTCGACGATCCGGACACGCGTCCCGCCCGGCGGCGGATGGTGCTCGACGGGACCGGCGGCGGCGTCGGCGACGCTCTCGTTGGACGCCAGCGGGCCGCCGGTAACCCAGAGCTCGTGGAACACCAGCCCTCGTCCCGGCTGTTCGAGGACGTTGCCGGCCTCACCGTCCGACAGGAAGTAAGAGCGACCGTCGGAGTCAGTGGCCGTCACCACCCGTCGCACCGCAGCCATCGACCCACCTCCTTCTCACTCCTCGAGTCCACCGGAGCCGTCCCCCGCCACGAGACGGGCAACCCGCCCCGCCGATCTACCGATCCAGACACGCCGCAGGACCATCCCGTTCCGAGCATCGGACCGCGACCTTGGCATATTCTCAATCGACTACCAGGACGTCAAACCGCACGGGCCCGTAGGATCGCCCGGCGCTCGGGGAAAGGACGTGCCCGATGGCCACCTATTTCCTGTTCGAGACCATGACCCGTGAGGCCGACATGTCGGTCGGCGACGCGCCCGAGCGCGCCAAGGGGGTCGTGGCGGCCGCGGCCGGCTACGGCGTGGACATCCTGGAGTGGTTCTACACGGTGGGACCCGTGGACTTCGTGATGAAGGTCGAGGCGCCCGACGATGAGTCGGTGGCCGCCTTCGTGATGGCACTGCGCCGCTCCGGAAACGTCAAGGCGACGTCGCTGCGGGCCTACACGCCCGACGAGTGGGGGGAGTTGGTGGCGCGCCTCACCTGAGCCCCGGCGCCAGGACGTCGCCGCCGTCCCGGCGCCGCTCGCCAGGGACAACGTCCGGGTCATCTCAGCGAGCCGAACCTGTACTGCTCGGTCAGCCGGACAGTCAGCGTCGCCGCGCCCGGGTCCTCTGGGACCGGCTGGGCGGAGAGTTCCACCTTCCACTGCCCCACCTGGGCCCGCACCACGTCGCCCGCCGTGTTCACGGAGTGGCCGAGCCTCTCGTACGCCGCGACGAGGTCGTCCAGCGCGGCCGCTCCGGTGCGGTAGACGAGCACGATCCGGCCCACCTCCCGTCCCGTGTCACCGTAGGCCTCGAGCAGGTCACCGGCCGCCGGCAGCGGCAGCGCCGCGGGATCGGGCAGCAGGGCCAGGATGTCCTCCCGCGCGGCGTCGCTCGTGGCCCACAGCACCATGTGCACGTCGGAGTCCATGACGTTGACCATGCCGTTGTACGGGCCGCGGACGTGCGACATGCGGGCGTCGAAGGCGTCGGTGATGTGCGGCATCCACGGATCGTCGAGCACATGCAGCGGGTAGGCGCCCTCGATCTCGACGAGACCCCATTCGGCATTGACGCCCAGCACCTCGGTGAAGTAGTCCTGTAACTCGCCCGCGGTCCGGGTGGTGCGGACGATGATGTCGAAGCCGGTGACGTCGTAGCCCCGGAACGACACGACCCACGACTCCGGCGGGAGCGGGAAGCTGGCGGGAAAGCCGCGGTCGACCAGCCAGTCGCCCCCGACCGCATCAGCAGGGCGCTCACGCCGCTTCTGACTGCTCGGTGCCTCGAGGATGAGGGCCTCGGTCGCCCCCTCGGGCTCTCCTCCACAGGCGCCGGCCGGCAGTACGAGCGCCGCTAGAGCGATCGCCACAACGGCAATCCGACACCACGGGAAGCGCCGTCGCGGAACCGATCCAGCCGGATTCGGCGCGGGCGGGGCACTTCCCGGGGTCGGCGACCGGTTCCCGATCAGCCCGCTGGGTGGTTCTGCGATCGTCACTCGGCTGCCCGAGTGCCGGTCTTTCTCTCCCAACTGACCAGCCGCTTGCTGTACTCGGCGTAGCGCGCCAGCGCCCCCCGATCGCTGGCGATCTCGATGACCACGACGAACAACAGCAGCAGACCGATGGCCATGTTGATGACGAAGAACTTGTTGCCGCCCAGGCTCATGCCCGAGATGACGAACCGCAGCGTCAGCACGCCCACGGCGATGCCGAAAGCGCTGCCGCGGCCCCCGTACAGCGACACACCGCCGATCAGCGCCGCCGCCACGGCCTGCAGCAGCAGGTTGATGAAGTACGGCGGCCCCACCGAGCCCACGCTCAGCGACGCCAGCACACCCAGGATGGCGGAGATGATCCCACTGGCGGTGAAGACCGTGATGATGGGACGCCACATGGGGATGCCCGAGGCGATGGCCTCGTTGCGCCCCCCGCCGATGGCCCGGATCTCGGCCCCCCAGCGGGTGCGCTGCAATCCGAACCCTGCCAGAGCGAACAGGCCGATTGCTATCAAGCTGCCGGGCGAGAAGATGAACAGGCGGTGCTGGATCTGGCTCGCCAGATCCAGGTTGCGCAGCACGAGCGTGGTGGGTGAGAACAGTTCGGCGATGCCCAGCAGGGCGGTGGATGTACCGAGGGTGATGACCACCGAGTGCAGGCCGATCCGCCACACCAGCAGGCCCTGGACGAGGCCGATGATGAGACCGCAGAGGATCCCCATCAGCAGCCCGGTGATGATCGTGTCGGTGTACAGCAGCGCCACCACGCCGGCGACCGCGGCGGTGGACGGCACGGCCAGGTCCAACTCGCCGGCGATCATGGTGAGACCGAAAGCGAGAGCACCGAGGCCGAGGAAGACCAGGCCCTCGACGATCGTGTAGAGGTTGTTGATGGTGGAGAAACCCGACTCGGCGATGCTGAAGCCGATGTAGGCGATCACGCCGATGGCGCACGCCCGCAGGATTTCGGGATGGCGCCGCGCCTGCGTGGTGGCCTCGGCTGCGGCGGACCGGAGTCTCGGACTCATCGCTTCGCCCCCCCGCGAGCCAGCCAGAACAGGCTGACACCGGCCACGACGGCGAGACCCTCCACGAGGGTGCGTATCGCCGGGCTGTAACCCCGCAGAACCAGCAGGCTGTTGATGGCCACGATGAACATCGCCCCGAAGGCGGTGCGGATCATCGAACCCTCGCCACCCTGGATGGCCGTGCCCCCGATCAGCACCGCGGCGATCACCTCGAGGGTGGTCGCCTCCAGGTTGGTGATGAGCCCGCGATTGGACTGAGCCGCCACGAAGATGCCGGCGATGCCGGCGGTGATGCTGGCGAGCGTGAAGGTCCAGACCTCGATGCGGGCAATGGGCAGTCCGGCGGCCTTGGCGGCTTCGCGGTTGGCGCCGGCGAGCGTGACCGCCCGCCCGAAGCGGGTGCGCACCAGCACGAACTGGGCAATGACGATGAGGGCGATGAACGTCCACGTCTGGATCGGCACCCCGAAGCCGGTGCTGCGGCCGATCACATGCGCCTCGGTGGTGTCGATGATGATGGCCCGGGAGTCGGTCAGGATGGCGGGAACGCCGATGATGGCGGCCGCCGCGGCGATGGTGATGACGACGGGGTTGGCACCGGCCGCAACGAACGCCCCCTGGACGGCACCGACGGCCGCGGCGATCAGCAGGGTCACGATCAGCGACGCCGGCCAGCCCCAGCCCCAGGTGATCATGGCCGCGAAGGAGATCGAGCAGAGCGCCCCCGTCTGCGCCGAGGACAGGGAGAAGAAGCTGCCCGACATGGTGATGAACGTCATCCCCAGACCCATGATCCCGGTGAGGGCGGCGATGCGGATGATGCTCAGCATGTTCGTCTGGGACAGGAAGCCCGGCGTGGTGGCGCCGCCGATGACGATTACGGCCACCACCGCCAGGAACGAGATCGTGGGGATCAGGTAGCGGGCCCGGTAGTCCGCCCAGGACTCGGGGCGCAACTGGGCGAGCCGCTGCGCCCGCAACTCTCGCCACTGCTGGACCTCCTGGCGCGACGACTCCTCGGCCGACGCCGGTGGCTCGGGCGGGCCGCCGGGGTGCTGCTCGATGGACATCGCTAGGCGGCCTCGGTCTCGTCGGGGTGGGTGATGTCGCGGATCAGCGCCGCCTGGGTGGCGTCGGCCCCGTCGTAGTGGGCGATCTGCCGGCCCCGGAAGAACGTCACGATGGAGTCGGCCAGACCCAGCACCTCGTGCATCTCCGAGGTGGCAAACACGACGGAGAGGCCGTCGTTGGCCAGGTCTCGCAGCGTCCGGTAGATCTCGGCGCGGGCGCCCACGTCGACGCCTCGCGTGGGCTCGTCGATCAGCAGCACCTTGGGTTGCGCCCCCAGCCACTTGCCGACCGTGACCTTCTGCTGGTTGCCGCCGCTCAGCGTGCTGACCCGGTGGCGCAACCGGGCGGTGTCGAAGCTCACCATCCCCGCCAGCGAGGAGGCCAGCCGGTGCTCCAACCGCCGGCTGAGCAGGTTCCTGGGCGTGACCCGCGCCAGGCCCGGCGCGGTGAAGTTCTCCACAACCCTCCGGTTGGCAAAGAAGCCATCGAACTTGCGGTCGCCCGAGCAGTAGGCGACACCGTTGGCCAGAGCCCCTGCGGGCGAGTTGATCACGGTCTCGGTGCCCTCCACGAGCACCCTGCCCGCCTCGTGGGGCTGGGTGCCGGAGATCCCCCGCAGCAACTCGGTTGCGCCGCTACCGAGCTGCCCGGCCAGGCCCACGATCTCGCCGCGGCGGACTGTCAGCGAGGCCGGGACCCCCAGGCCCTCGGTACGAAAATCCGAGACCTCCAGCACGACATCGCCCACCGACGTGGCCCGCGGCGGGAACATCTGGCTTAGGCGCCGGCCCAGCATCCGGGTGATCAACTCGTCGCCGTCGAGGTCCGTCACGTCCGCCGGTGGCTGGCTGCGACCGTCGCGGAACACCGTCACCCGATCGGCGAGTTCGAACACTTCGCCGAGACGATGGGTGATGTAGACGACGGAACGACCCGCGGCCGCCAACCGGCGCACCACCTCGTGGACCCGTTCGATGTCGTCGTCGGGAAGGGCCGCCGTGGGCTCGTCCAGGAGGATCATGCCGGCGTCCCGGGCCACGACTCGGGCGATCTCCACCATCTGACGCTCTGCGAGCGGCAGGTCGCCGGCGATGGTGAGCGGGTCGACCTCGAGGCCGACGTGGTCGAGATGCTTGCCGGCCTCCCGCAGCAACCACTTGCGGGTCATCACCGCGCGAGCCTCGGGCTGGCCCAGGAAGACGTTCTCGGCCACGCTCAGCGTGGGCACGATGCTCAGTTCCTGCTGGACCACGGCGATCCCCGCCCGCTCGGCGCGGGCGGTGCTTCCGAGCGCCACCTCCTCGCCGTCGATGCAGATGGAGCCCCGGTCGCGGCGGTACATGCCGCAGAGGATCTTGACGAAGGTGCTCTTGCCGGCGCCATTCTCGCCGACGAGCCCCATCACCTCGCCGCGGCGCAACTCGAAGTCGGCTGTCTCGAGCGCCACGACCTCACCGAACGACTTGGCGACATCGGTGGCAACCAGATATTCCATGAACGACCGCGACCCTGGGACAGGCTGCCTCGCCACCGGCGGCGCAAGCGCACGACCGGCGGCGAGGCGGCCCTGTGTTAGTTCAGTTCAGCTCGGACTGTTCGACTGCTGCGACCCACTCAGTACGAGCACCAGGCGACCATGGACTGGCCCCACAGCCTGTAGCCGTCGACCTCATCGCCCTTCACCGGCGGGTTGGGGATGAAGTTGTACTTCGAGATGGTCTCGGGCCAGTCGGGGTAGCCGTCCGCCGTGGCCGGCGCCTCGTACTCGCCGGCAGCAACCTCGCGGTTGTTCAGGTAGTTGATGATCATCTGCATCGAGAACTCGCCCTCGAGTTCCGCGCCCTGCAGACCCGTGCCGAACTGGAGCCCGGACGTCAGGTCGGACACGTCATCGCGGCAGTTCCCGCCGATCACCTCGACGTCGTCGCCCGGAGTGAAGCCGCCCTCGATGAGAGCCTGGATCACGCCGGCCGCCGAAGCGTCGTTCTGCGCGTAGACGATGTCCACGCCGGTCTCCTGCAACCGGGACATGATCGACGAGGCGGCGTCGAATCCGGTGGCCGCGTCCACGGCGTCCTCGGCTTCGCCGACGATCTCGTAGACGCCGGCGTCGATGTCGGCACCGATCACCGAGCGCATCCCGGCGAGGCGGTCAATGGAAGCCGCGAATTCGGGATGGAACTTGATGATGGCCAGCCTGGTGGGATCCGAGGCGGAGATCCTGCCGTCGGCGATCATCTCGTCGCGCGCCTCGGCGATCAACTCACCGGAGGTGCGGCCGTTGATGACGTCGTTCACGCCCGCGTAGGCCACGACGTAGTCCTCGGTGCCCGCCGGCGGCAACTGGTTGACCTGGAACACGGGGATCCCCGTCTCCGACAGCCTCTTCAGCGTCGCCGCGCCAGCGGAGGCGTCCGCAGGCATCCAGGCGAAGGCAGCGGGCTCGGCGCCGCCGCCGATCTGCTGGCTGACCTGGTTGTTCTGCTCGTTCTGATCGGCGTTGTTCTCGAAGAACGTCACCGTGTAACCGTTGTCGGTGGCGGTCTTGACCATGCCGCGCTGCCAGGCGGCCTGGTAGGTGTCCGACGACGTTCGCGAGAAGACGATGATCTCCTTCGAGTCTGCGCCCTTGGGCTCGTCGTCGCCGCAACCGGCTCCCACTGCGACCAAGGCCACTACCAAGGACGCGGCAAGGAGAAGCAGCCCCCGTCCCCGTCGCACGCTCGTTCGTTGTGCACGTCGCATTGATTCCCTCCCGATCTCAACGACTAATCGGCCGTACCGGAACACCGGGTCGGTGACGGTCGCGGCTCGCCACACGCTAGCCCGCAGGGCTAGGCCCCGCTGAGGACAACCCCAGGGAGACGGTGGCGCTCAGGGAGGATCGAGGACGGCGATCAGGTCGGTCAGAACCTCCGTCATCCGTTGGCGGGCGAGGCGTAACGCACCCACGAGGTCGTCGCCGGGCGGCTTGCGCGCCCACTCGGTGACCGCGCCCAGGTAGGCGGCGCGCAGGTCGGCGTTGACGTTGAACTTGGCAACGCCCAGACGGCAGGCGGCGGCGAGGATGTCGCCGTCGATACCCGAGACACCGTGCAGCACGAGCGGCACGTCGACCGCCTCCCTCAACTCAGCGAGCAGGTCGAGTTGGATCTGCGCCGGCGTCCGGGTCCTGCCGTGGACGTTGCCGACGCTGACGGCTAGCGCGTCCACGCCGGTCGCCCCCACAAAGCGCGCAGCATAATCCGGATGGGTCAGGCCACCGGGCCCGGCGACGGCTGTCGAGCGGTCCTCATCGCCTTCGATGCGGCCCAACTCGGCCTCCACCCAAGCGTCGTATGACCCGGCGAGGTCGACCGCCCCGCTGCTGAGCGCCACGTTCTCGGCGAAGTCCAGATGGGAGCCGTCCACCATCACCGACGTGTAACCGGCGTCAAGGCAGCGACGAATCTCGTCCAGCGAGCGGGAATGGTCGAGATGCAGCCCCACCGGCGTCGGCGACCGCTCGATGATCATCCGGGCCGCGGCGATGAGCCCCCCGGCATCGACGTGGTTGAAGGCGGAGGATCCGATCTGGGCGATGATCGGGCGGCCGCTGCGCCGGCCGGCGGTGACGATGGCTTCGACCCCCACGGTGTCGTAGGCCACGGCCCCAAGGATGCCCCGGCCCTCGCGCCGAGCGTGATTGAGCTCGTCGAGCCCGAGGCCGCGGCTCATGACCGCCGCACCAAGTCGCCCACGATCTCCGCCAGCACGTCGGGTGATCCCACATTGCCGGGGAAGATGAGGAACGGCCAGCGGCGCCCACCCGACTCGATCGCGAGCACGGGAACGATCCCCGGCCGAGCCTGGCCCACCACGGTCGCCGCCCCCACCTCGAAGGCTCGCGACAGCAGGTCGTGAGACGTGATGCCGCCCTTGGCGACGACCCATCCCGGCGGGCGCAGCTCGCTGATCCGCCGAACGGCAGCGACGAGCGCGCCGGAGACAGTGCGGCTCACCTGCAGGGCCGAGTGATCGGTGCGGGCCGCCGGCGCGGCCGAGGTCGCCAGCACCACGTCGCGCGTCGCCAGTTCGTCGGCCACCTCGGCCGCGACAGACTCGACGTGGGCCGCTGCGGCCACCTCCTCCAACACAAGCGAGGCGTTGAGTTCCACTTCTGCGAGCCCGTGGACTGCACGCGCCCGCGCCACCTGCGTGCGTGTGAGCGCGGTCAGCGAGCCGACCGCCACGAGCCCCCGCTCGTCGCCGCCGGCCAGGCCCACCAAGTCGGCGAGAGCCGGAGGGCCGAGGCGGGCGCGGGCCCGGACGAACGAGGGACCGGTTCGGTAGACGAGGCAGCGGCCCGCGGCCTCGACGTCCTCGATCACGTCCACGAGAACGTCGAGCTGCGCGTAGTTGGTGGCGTTCACGACCACCGGCCGGCCATCGGCCGCATCCTCCAGCACTGCCCGCACAGCCGCCCGGTCGCCGGCGGCCAGGTCGGCGGCGGCGATCTGCGACGCGGACGCCGGAGCATCGGAGCGGGCGTCGGCCCACTCCGTCAACGTCAACTCGGTGTGCCCGAACGTCTCGTCGCGGGCGAACTCGGTCTCGCGGGCCGGGATCAACTCACCGTCCGCGAGCACCCAGTGAATCCCGCCGGCCGTGTAGCGCCCGGCTTCGAAGAAGCACGGGCAGATCAACACGCCATCGGGCGCCATGCCGGCGCCGGTGGCAAGTGCGGTCACCTCCGCGGGATAGTGACCCCGCAGTGTGGAGTCGCTGCGGCTGATGAGCCGCAATGCGAGGCCCAGGCGCTCGGCAACGGTGGCCAGCGAACGCCCGACCTCACCGTTGAGGCGCGACGCCTCGGCGCGATCCAGCGAGCGGCTGTTGGTGAGCACGAACGTCACGGGGGCGGCCCGGCGTGCCGCCTCGGTGAGGGTCTCGGTGTCCCACCGGGTGAGGAGCGGGATCCCCGAGACGCTCTGACACCCCGTCGGATCGTCGTCCACGGCCACCAGCCAGGTACCGGGCGCCGCGGCGGGCTCGACTATGGCAGCCTCCGCTTCAGTAACCCGCCACAAGCCAGCGGCCTCGAAGTCCGGTGCGCATTGCCGGGCGCCTCAAGGCTGCTGAATGATGCCGGTGCCAACTTGCCGTCATTCCGGCGAAGGCCGGAATCCAGGGCCCGCGGTCTCGAGTGCCAACTGCTCAGCAGACCTAGGCGGAACTCTCCGTCTCCGCGGCCAGCGGGGCGTCCCGATAGTTGAGTTCGAGGCGGATGCCGTTGGGGTCGTGGACGAAGATCTGCCGCAGCGGGATCATCGGCCGGCTGTCAGCCTCCTCGTACTGCAGGCCTCGCTCCGCCAGCGTGGCCTTCATGGCGTCGTAGTCACCAGGGGCATTGGCGGTCTCGAAGGCCACGTGATTGATGGGCCCGGTTGGACCGGGTATTTCCTCGTCCACCTCGTTGATGTGGATGCAGGCATGGCCGCTTGCGTACATCCAGGCGCCGGGAATCGGTATCGAGGTCGGCCGGTAACCCTTCGAGAGCCCGAGAACCTCGGTATAGAACTCCACCGTCTCGTCGAGTCGCACTGTCTCGATGTTGTAGTGGTCCAATGAATTGATGCTCATCTCGCTCCTCGCCTGCCGGTTTGCCGAACCCTAAAGGAGCCCGCGCGGGCGGTCAATCGTGCGGCCGACCGGTCCGCGCCACCGCTCAACCAGCGGATCGTCGGCCCAGAACGTCGGCCGACCACGCTCCGAAGGCCTCCAGGTATCCGATTGCCCGCTCCGTGAGCGGGTAGCGCGCCACCAGTGCGTCGAAGGCCGCCGAGTGGTCAGCCTCGACGAGATGGGCCAACTCGTGGACGATGACGTAGTCGAGCACCCAAGGGGGCACCTCGGTGAGCCGGTGTGAGATGAGGATCTCACCCTTCAAATTGCTGCAAGAACCCCACCGCCGGCGCTGACGAGTGGACCAGCGGATGGCACGGGGCTCGGGAAGGTCGTAGCCGGCGGCGAGGTCGCGTGCGCGGGCGCCCAGATCGACCTCCCAGCAACGGTGACGCTCGTCGAATCGTCGACAGAAGTTGTTGACGACCTCGGCCTCGTCGAAATCGGACATCCAGGCCGGTATCCGGATCTCGAGGACTCCGCCCGTCAGACGGGAGGACACGGTCTTGTGCCGGTTGGCGCTGCGGATGACATTGACGCGGAAAGGCATGACGACCGGGGGCGGCCCCAACTCGTCGGTGCCTTCCTCCCCCGGTAGCGGGCGGCAGTCCTCGGCGAGTTCACCGCTGGCGCCGCTCTGGGATCCGTTGGTCTGGCCCCGGACGGAGTTCGGCATCATGTTCATTCGTTGCTCCCTTCTGGCCGATCGGTCGCTGCGCGCGGGCGGGCGCCGTCGGGTCGAGAGTGGTTGTGGGTCTCCGCCGCGATACCTGCCGGCCATCGCAGCAAGTCGCCGGAGACAACGGGGGCCCGGTCAGGCCGACAGTCAGAGAAGCGCCTGCCAGCCGGGGCTCGGATCGGCATGGGTCGGCGCTGCTGATCCCGAGGACTCGACAGCCGGCCGAAAGGGCGACCACAGGGACAACCCCCAGAAACCGCCACGCCGCAGGGTAACCGCCCCCTGTGACGGCCCGAACAGCCGGCCGCGGCCGAACCCGCTACTCGGAGTCGGTGCTCTCGTAGATGGCGATGAGGGCGGCGTTCACGATGTCGCCGGCGGAGATCCCGGCGATGGCGTGCAGGTCGGCGATCGTGCCGGACTCGCCGAAACGGTCCACCCCCAGCGGGATGTGCCGCGAGCCCACGGCCGCGCCCAGCCAGGCCAGGGCGTGGCTGGAGGCGTCGTGCACACTCACCACGGGGCGGTGACGCTCCTCCGGCGGGATCAACTGGTGCATCCGGCTGGGGCGCCGCACCACCGTGGCCGCGGCCGCGGCCGCCTGGTAGGTGCCTTGCCAGCTGCGATAGATCAGGTCGGGGCTGGTGAGGTGCACCACGGCGGCGTCCACACCCTCGGGCCCCAGTGCGTCGGCGGCGGCCAGCGCCTCGGGGGCCATAACCCCGGTGGTGACGATGGTGACGCCGGGGCGGTCTGTCAGCGGCGCGGGCCGCAGCCGATAGCCGCCCGAGAGCACCTGCCGGCGCAACTCGTCGGTGCCGAGCCTCTCGGTGGCCGCCGCGAACGGCGCCTGGTCCAGCGGCCGGGTACTGAGCCGGAAGTAGGCGCTCTCGCCATCGGGGCTGCTGAGCCCGTCCAGGGCGGCGCAAAGCAGCCAGTCCACCTCGGTGGCATAGGCGGGCTCGAAGTAGGTGAGCCCCGGCAGTTCGGCCCCCACCCCGGCGGTGACCGTGGACTGGTGGGCGCCACCCTCGGGGGCCAGCGTGATACCCGACGGCGTGCCGGCCACCACGAAGCGGGCATCGTTGTAGAGGCTGTAGATGAAGGCGTCGAGGCCCCGCAACACGAACGGGTCGTACACCGTGCCCACCGGCAGTAGGTGCTGCCCGTGGTGGTCGTGCGAGAGGCCCAGCTGACCCAGCAGCATGAACATGTTCATCTCCGAGAGACCCAGCTCGATGTGCTGGCCGTCCGGCGAGGGAGCCCATCGCAGCAGCCGCTCGGCACCGCCATGGTCGTCGCGCTGCTCGTGCCAGTAGACGCCCGCCTTGTTCACCCAGCCGCCCAGGTTGGTGGAGATCGACACGTCGGGGGCGGTGGTCACGATCCGCTCGCCGACGTCGGCCATGTCGGCCAGCCGTGTGAGCGTGCGGCCGAACGCCTCCTGCGTGGAGACCTTGCCCCGCAGCGTCGGTGGGCCGGCCGCGGCCGGCAGTTCCAGGTGGGGCCGGGGCACGGGCGGCGGGTTGTTGATGTCCGAGCCGACCGAGGCACACACGCGGCCCTCGGGACTGTCTGGGTCGAAGCGGTCGAACTCGGTTGCCTCTGTCAGCCCCACCTCGGCCCGCAGAGCGTCGATCTGATCGGGGTTCAGCAGCACCGCGTGGTTCAGCGGGTCGCCCGCCATCGGCAGGCCCCAACCCTTGACGGTGTAGGCGAAGACGACGCTCGGCCGGTCGGCCTCGATGTCACACGCCTTGAAGCAATCGATGAGCTGGCCGAGGTCGTGACCGCCCAGATCCGTGACGTGGGCGAACAGCTCATCGTCGTCGAAGTCGTCGGTGAGTCGCCGCACCGCCGAGTCGGCACCCTCCAGGAACTTCTTGCGCCGGTCGGCGCCCTGGTAGGTGAACAGCGCCTGGTAGGCCTCGTTGGACATGCCGTCGATGTGCGCCCGCAGGGCATCGCCGCCGGGCTCGGAGAACAGCCGCCGCAACCGCGCCCCGTACTTGGCCTCGGCCACGTGCCAGCCGGCATGGCTGAAGAAGCTCTTCAGGCGGATGGCGGCAATGTCGGGGATCACCCGGTCGAGGCTCTGGCGGTTGAGGTCCACCACCATGGTGAAGTTGCCGAGACCGTGCGTGACCGGGTCGGCGATGGCCTCCCAGACGTTGCCCTCGTCGAGTTCGGCGTCGCCGACGGTGGCGATGAAGCGGGCCGGAGGCGACGGTTCGAAGTGGGCGTCCGTGTAGCGCCGCACCAGGGCCGAGAACAGTGGCGCCACCGCTCCGAGCCCCACCGACCCCGTGGAGAAGTCCGCCACGTCGGGGTCCTTGGTGCGCGACGGGTAGGCCTGCAGCCCGCCGCGCTTGCGCAGCGTCGTGAGGTAGGAGCGGTCCAACTCCCCGGTGAGGTACTTGATGGCGTGGTACACCGGCGAGGCGTGCGGCTTGACGGCCACCTTGTCGTTGCCGTCGATATGGGCGAACCACAGCGCCGTCATGATCGACACCATCGACGCCGAGGAGGCCTGGTGGCCGCCGACCTTGATCTCGAGCCCCTCCCGGCGATTCGCCACGTCCACGATGCGTGTCGCCAACCACAGCAGACGCCGCTGGATGTTGTCGAGTATGTCCAGGTCCGGCACCGGCCGCGCGTCGTCCGGTGCCTGCCGGGCTTTGGATCCGGCGGTTTCGGTGCGTTGGCTCATGGCGCCCCCGGCAGGATTCGAACCTGCGGCCTTGGGATTAGAAGTCCCCTGCTCTGTCCCCTGAGCTACGGGGGCGGGGAGACCAGTCTA
>JAPPDX010000083.1 GCA_028824415.1 bacterium
GTCCCGCACGTGGTCACTGATGCGCCCCGCCAGGGCCGCGCCCCCTGCGACGGGCAGCGCGGCGCCGGGGACGTCGCAGAAATCGTTCTGCACGTCCACGATCACCAGCGCGCGGCGCGCCCGGGCGTCGGGACGACCGATCTGCTTCACGTGTCCTCCAGGGCGGGCTCGATGGGGATCCAGGCTCCGCCGGGACTCAGGTCCAACGCCGGGGATCGGAGCCGGCCGAGCGCCTCTCGATGATAAGCGCGGGCGCCCACCACGCTGCGGGCAGGATCGCTGCTCCGTGCCGAGGTGACCCGGCCGCCGCGGACCAGGTCGGTCTGCAATGCGAGCGCTCCCGGAGGAGCCGGGGCGCCCGGCTCCAGCAGCAGTTCCGCGGTCGCCGCGCCGGAATCGTCGAGCAGGCGGAACGCTCGCTTGACGCCCGGACGCCAGGACTTCGCGAGGGATCGCTTGCGCACCGGTCGGCCGTCGATCTCCACGAGCTTGTAGACGAGCCCCGCGGTCGGTGCCCCGGCGCCGGCCACCAACTCGGTCCCCACGAGGTAGCCGTCGGCGGGCACCGGCGCGAGCGCGGCGATGTCGTGCTCGTCCAGGTCGCCCGACAGGATGATGCGCGTCCGGTGGGCGCCGAGTTCATCCAGTTGGCGTCGCACCGCCACCGCCGAGGCTGCCAGGTCCCCGGAGTCGATGCGCAGCGCGCCCATGTTGGGCCCTGCGGCCTCGACCGCCCGCCGCACACCCTCGGTCACGTCGTAGGTGTCCACAAGGTACGTGCTGCCGGCTCCGAGGAGCTCTGCCTGCGCGACCATGGCGGCGCGCTCGTCGGTGTGCGCCAGGATGAAGGCGTGCCCGATCGTTCCCCCGGTGGGCACGCCGAAGCGGCGTCCGGCCTCCAGGTTGGACGTGGCGTCGAAGCCGCACACGTAGGCGGCGCGGGCCGCCGCCGGACCCGCCTCCTCATGGGTGCGCCGGCTGCCGCCCTCCAGCAGCATCCTCTCGCCCGCCGCCGCTCGCATTCGCGCCGCCGCGGCCGCGATGGCGGAGTCGTGGTTGAGGATCGACAGCACCAGGGTCTCCAGCACGACCGTCTCGGCGAACGTGCCGCTCACGGTCAGTACCGGTGATCCGGGTACGTAGAGCTCGCCCTCCCGATACCCGCAGATGTCGCCGGAGAAGGAGAAGTCCGCGAGGCGCGCCAGACCGGCCTCGGAGACGATGCCGCCTCGGCGCAGGAATTCCAGCTCGGCCGGGCCGAAATGGAAGTCCTTGAGCGCGGTCAACAGGCGACCCGTGCCGGCAACGACCCCGTAGCGGCGCCCCGGAGGCAGGCGACGGCAGAACACCTCGAAGGTGGCGGGCAGATCGGCCACTCCCGAGCGCAGAGCAGCGTCGATCATCGTCAACTCGTACTGGTCGGTCAGCAATGCCACCGAGGCGGCGGGCTCGGTCACGGGAGGTACCCCAACGGATCCACCGCGGTGCCGTGCAGGCGGATCTCGAAGTGCAGGTGCGGGCCGGTGGAGAGCCCCGTCGAGCCGATGTTGCCGACCAACTGCAGGCCGACCACGAGGTCGCCCGGGCGCACTCTCACCTGCGAGAGATGGGCGTACAACGAAGAGACCCCGTTGCCGTGGTCGACGACGACGGTGTTGCCGTAGCCGCCCCACGGCCCAGCGCTGATGACCACCCCGGCACGCGAGGCGTACACCGGTTGCCCGTGCGTGGTGCCCAGGTCGATTCCGGCGTGCAGGCGGTAGCCACCGAGGATCGGGTGCAGCCGGTTCCCGAAGCCGGAAGTCACCACCCCTGCTGTGGGCCAGAGGAAACCCGCCGCCGCGCCCGCCAGTTCCTCCTGGGCCTTGACCCACTCCTCGGCCTTCTGGCGGTACTCCTCCACCTGGATGAAGCTCTCGAGTTCGGACGCCTCGCGATCCCAGGCGGCGAACTCCGCCTCCAGTGCTCGCCGGCGCGCGTCGAGCTCGGCCTTTATGGCGGCGCGACGCAACCGGCGCTCCTCCAACACTGCCAGGTCGTCCTCCAGGACGCCCTGCAGCCGCTCCACCTCGGCGACCGACGCGGCGGCTTCGGCGCGTGCCACCTCGTAGCGGTCCTCGGCCACTCGGATGTCTTCGAGCAGATCCTCGGCATGGCCGTGCACGGCTTCCAGGAGCGCCAAGCGGCGTAGTCCGTGCGTCAGATCATCCGACGCCAGGAGGGTCGCTGTCCGCTCGCTCCCCGCCTGCAGGTACACCTCGACGATGACGGCTTCGGCGTCCCCGCGGATGTCGGCAATGTCCAGCTGGGCCCACCCGATGGCCGCCTCGTTCTGGCGCTGGATGGCAATCTGCGCCCGCAACTCCTGCTCCGCGGCCTCCACCTGCGCCACCTGGCGGGCCACCAGTTCCTCCGCCGCCTGGAGCGCCCTGAACACATCGGTGTCCTCGGCGGCCAGAACGTCGATCTTGGCCTGCAGGGCGAGCTTCTCCTCCTCCACGCGTTCCAGCTCGGCCCGCGCTTCGGCGATCGTCTCCTGAGCGGCGCCCGGCGACGCGGCAGGCAGCGTCCCCAGCAGGAGGATGAGGAAGACAATCGACCATCGCGCCATCCGACGATTCCGTTTTCGTCCTGACGATCGCACCTCGCGGCAGCGTAGCAAGCCAAACCTGCCCCGAAGGCCCCCGGAGCAGCGCCCCGCGGTCGCATCGCAGCGGGCGGCGACCGGGCTGCCCTCAGGATTCGCACTCCTATACTCGCAATGTGCAGCACGATGTGGAGAACGCCACCCGGGACCCGAGCCCGGCAACCTCCCGACGCCGCGACGCGGCCGCACCGTCAACGCGCCCGCGACTGCAACAGCGGCGCGGCTGATCACCCCGGAACCACCCGCCGAGATCCTCCCGATGAGCCTCGCGGCCGGGGAGGCACCCGCCGATACGCAGGGACGTACCGCAGCCCGCGATCTGCGGTGCCAGGAGTTGCCGGCGCCCCCGGGTGCCGATCCTCTCGCCCTGTTCGCCGCCGCGCCGGCAAGCCGCGGGCGCTTCCTGTGGATCCAGCCCGAGCAAGATCTGGCGCTCGTCGGCATCGGTGCAGCGCTGCAGTGGCGGCCGGCGACGCGGCCGGGACGATTCACCGAGGCCGCCCGTTTCGCCGGCGAGCTTGCGCAGCACTTCAGCGGGGAAGGCTTGCAGGCCGATCACCATCCCGATGGGGTGCCGCTGGGCCCGATCCTGTGCGGCGGGTTCGCCTTCGACTCCGAACCCGACGGCGGCCAGTCTCGCTGGGCGGCATTCGGCGCCGGGATGCTGATGCTGCCGGAGTTGCTGGGAGTTGCCCGGAAGGGGCGGCTCCGCTGGCTCGTGACAGCACCGGCAGACCTGCTGGCGGAGGCCACGCACCGGGCAGTGCAACTCCTGCGATCCGCCGCTGAGTCGGCTCCGCCCCCCTGCCCCCTGGTGCTGCTTGGATCGAGACGCGGCGCCGAGGACGACGACTACCTGGCCACGATCGATGCCGCGCTGGAGCAGATCCGCCGCGGTGCGTTCGGCAAAGTCGTGCCGGCCCGCCAGACCACGGTCCGTCTCGCCGGGTCACCGGGCGGCGCGGCCGTCGGCGAGTGGCTGAGGAGACTCGCCGCTGCGTACCCGACCGCAACCACCTTCGCTGTCAGCTGCGGGGATCTGACGCTCCTCGGAGCCACACCCGAACTGCTCGTCCGCACCCACAACGGATTCGCCGAAGCTGACGCCCTCGCCGGGTCGTGTCCCCGCGGCGGGGACGCCGACCAGGATGCCGCTCTGGCGCGGGCGATGCTGGCGAGCCACAAGGAGCGGCACGAGCACGACACCGTCGTGGAGCACCTGCGCAGCGGGTTGAGCCGCGCGGGCGTGATCCTGGATCCCTGTCCCGCCGAGCCCCACGTCCGCCCCCTGGCGACCATCCAGCACCTGTGTACGCCTGTGCGCGGCCGGGTTCCCACGACTGCGGGCACCGTGCTCGAACTCGCCGGCGCCCTGCACCCGACCCCGGCGGTCGCGGGCCAGCCGGTGGCCCCCGCGCTGGACTTCCTCCGCCACCACGAGTCCGCCGGCCGTGGCTGGTTCGCCGGGCCGGTGGGCTGGACGGATCTCGTTGGCAACGGCGAGTTCTGCATGGCGCTCCGGTCGGGGCTCCTGGATCTTGAGAGCAATGAGATCTCGCTCTTCGCGGGCTCCGGAGTCGTGGCGGGATCGGATCCCACCGCGGAGCTTCGTGAGACCGCCTCCAAACTCGACGCTCTGCCGGCGGTCGCCGACGACGCACCGCTCGGGGGCGTGCGCGACCAGTGACCGCATACGGGTACTTCGGAGCGTTCTTCGAGGAGTTGGCGAGCCGGGGCGTGAGCCACGCGGTCTGCTCCCCGGGATCGCGCTCGGCACCGCTCGTTCTTTCCGCCCACGCCGAGCCCAGGCTCCGATGCTGGGTGCAACTGGACGAGCGGGCCGGAGGCTATTTCGCCCTCGGCCTCGCCAAGGAACGGCGCGAGTGCGTCGCCCTGATCTGCACCTCCGGAAGCGCCGCCGCCAACTACCTCCCAGCGGTGACCGAGGCGTTCTACGACGGCGTTCCCCTGGTGGTGCTCACCGCCGACCGCCCGCCCGAGTTACGCGACCGCGGAGCGGGCCAGACCATCAATCAGATCGGCCTTTACGGCAACCACGTGCGCTGGGCCGCCGACTTGCCGGTCCCCGGCGAGGTGGGCTCGGACCACGCGCGCTTCACGGCGCACCGGGCGCTCGCCGCCGCTGTGGGCCCGCCGGGCGGTCCGGTCCACCTCAACGTCCCCTTGCGCGAGCCGCTCGAGCCGACCGAGGGACGGCTCGAGGCCTGCGCACCCGGGGAGGATCCGCCGCCACGGCCGCCCCGACCGGCGGCCGACCCCGCCGAGGTGGCAGCGCTCGTCGGGCTCGTGGCAGACCGGCAGCGGGGCGTGCTGGCGGTCGGACCCGCATACCTGGGCGAAGCCGACGCCGCCGCCGTGAAGCAGCTGGGAGCACTCGCCGGCTGGCCGCTGATCGCTGACGCCGCCTCCGGCCTGCGGGCAGGCGCGGAGGAGGGCGCCTCGATCGTTGCAGCCGGCCAGCACCTCGCCCGCACCCCGTCGTTCTGGGGAGATCACAGGCCCGACGTGCTCGTGCGAGCCGGCCATCCCACGGCGTCCCGCGCGCTGCGGGAAGGCTTGGCGTCCTGGGGATCGGAGATCTGGCTGGTGGACCCCCTGGACCGCTGGGAGGAGCCCACGACGGTCCCCGCGGGTCGCTGGCGCAGCTCGATCGGCGCGCTGGCGCAAGGGGTTCTGGCCTCCCTCGGGTCTGACTCCGGTGACCCCGAATGTCTGCAGCCCCGCCCCGATCAGGTGCCGCCGGAGGGTGGACACAACCGGTCGGATTCGGGCTGGGCTCGCTCGTGGCAGCTCGCCGAGTCCGCCGCCCAGCAGACGATCACGGCCACTCTGCAGGCCGCGCCGCTACTCGAGGCGGGCCTGGCCCGGCTGCTCGGTGAGACACTCGGGCCCGACGCCATCCTGTACGCCTCCAACAGCATGCCCGTCCGGGATCTTGACGCCTTCCTTGCGCCGCACGAGCAGGCACCGCGCGTGGTGGCGCACCGGGGCGCCAACGGCATCGACGGCGTGGTGTCGGCTGCTGCGGGGATGGCCGCTGCCACCTCCGGACATGCCGTCCTGCTGGCGGGTGACTTAGCACTGCTGCACGATCTGGGAGGACTGCTCGGCGCGGCCCGGCTCGGGATCGACCTCACGATCGTCGTGCCGAACAACGACGGCGGGGGCATCTTCTCGTTCCTGCCGGTGGCCCAGGCGGTCCCCCGAGCCACCTTCGAGCAGTTCTTCGACACGCCCCACGGCACCGAGTTGTCCACGGTCGTCGCGGGGCTCGGCGCCCGTCACCACCACGCCGCCGACGCTGCGTCGCTGCGTGAGGCGTTGGCAACCTGCACGGCGGACGGTGGCATCGGCGTCATCGAGATCCCTGTCAATACTGAGGAGAACGTGGCGCAGCACCGTCTCGTGGAGAGATCAGTGCGGGATGCCGTGACCCGTGCGGTCCGACCGGAATGACCCGCACGCCGGGAATGAGTCCCCGGGACATCCGAACCCGGCCGGCGGCGCCTAACCCGGCGGACGTGTGAACCACTCAGCCGCCTCTGAGTCCGGCGCCGCGTCCTGTGGAGCGGCCCGAGCCGGGGCCGCGCTCTACAGCTACGTGCTGCCGCTGCGGGAGCCGCTCGTCACCGGTCGTGGGCGGCTGACGCACCGGCGCGGGCTACTGGTGTGCCTGCGCGACCGGGAGGGACGCGCCGGATGGGGCGAGGCCGCCCCGCTGGAGGGCTGGCGCGGACCCGACCTGGAGACCACGGGCGAGGCGTTGGCGAGCTGGCTGCGAGCCGCTGCGCCGTTCGCTGAACCGGAGGCGCTGGCCGCGCGGGCCGAGGTGGGATTGCGTCAAGTGCCGTGCGCCTGGGCGGCGGTTGCCGGCGCAGCCGCCGATCTGACGGCCCGCCGGCGGGAGGTGCCTCTGGCGTCGTTCCTGGCCGGTGAGGTGCCCGCTCCGGGAGGTGCGCCCAGGAAGTCGGTGCCCACCGCCGCGCTCGTCAGCGGCGACACCCTCGAATCTGCCGCGGCCGCGGCGACCGCCGCCGCGGCCGCCGGCCACACCACCCTCAAGCTGAAAGTCGGCGGCGGTCCCCTCGCCGACGACGTGGCCCGCGTCGCCGCCCTGCGAGACGCCGCTCCGGCTGCCGCGCTTCGCCTCGACGCCAACGGCGCCTGGGGTGCCGCTGCGGAAGACGCCGTCCGGGCTCTGGCACGATTCGAGCCGGAACTCCTCGAGGAACCGTGCCGGGGCCTCGAGCGGCTGCGACGGCTCCAGGAGCGCAGCGACATCCCGATCGCTGCCGACGAGAGCCTGCCCCCGCTGACCGAGATCCACCGCCACCTCCCACTCGGGGTGGCGGCCGCCGTCCTGAAACCCTCGGCCCTCGGCGATCCTGTCTCCGTGCTCCGGACCGCAGCCGACCTGGCCGACACCGGGACCGGCACGATCATCGGTTCCTTCATCGAAAGCGCCGTTGGCTTGACGACCGCCGCTCACGTGGCCGCCGCCGCCGGCGGGCCGGCAGCAGGACTGGGCACCTCCGCGCTGCTGCAGAGCGACGTGTGCGAACCGCCAACGGTCCAGAAGGGCGCGGTGTGGCTCTCGGCGAGCCCAGGCCTCGGGCTGGCGCCCGACCCCGCTTGCGGCATTCAACTCGTCGAGACCTTCGCCTGAGCGACCGCGCCGCCGGACGCCGCCGGCGCCTGCCGATGCCGCGTCACTGCGTCCAGCGGGCAATACCGTGTCACCGGCTGCCGAACCGGCCCTCCTGCGGTGGTGCCACGAGGCGGTCTGCGTCGTCGAACCAGGAGGCCACGTGAACCCCCCCAGCGAAAGCTCAGCATCCAGCGGAACGGATCACTTCGCCGCGCCCCGGCCGCGAGGGGCCGCCGATCCTGCCGCAAGCCTCATTCAACCCGGCGCGGAGTGGCACGAGGCCGGTGAGTCGTACCGCGACATCTCCTACGCAACGACCGACGGCATCGCCAAGCTCACGATCCAGCGCCCCGAGGTCCGCAACGCCTTCCGCCCCCAGACGCTGTTCGAACTCGCCGACGCCCTCAACCGGGCGCGCGACGACGACCGGGTCGGTGCGGTGATCCTCTGCGGCGCCGGTGATCTGGCGTTCTGCTCGGGCGGCGACCAGCGCATCCGGGGCGACGACGGCTACATGGGCGACGACGAGGTGGCCGCCAAGGGCATCGGGCGCCTCAACGTGCTGGACCTGCAGGTCCAGATCCGCCGGACCCCCAAACCGGTGGTGGCCATGGTGGCGGGCTACGCCATCGGCGGAGGGCACGTGCTGCACATCGTCTGCGACCTCACCATCGCCGCCGACAACGCCGTGTTCGGCCAGACCGGTCCGCGGGTGGGCTCCTTCGACGGTGGCTACGGCTCGGGCCTGCTGGCCCGCCACGTGGGCCAGAAGAAGGCCCGGGAGATCTGGTTCCTGTGCCGCCAGTACGGCGCCTCCGAGGCCCTCGACATGGGGCTCGTGAACGCGGTTGTGCCCCTGGAGGATCTCGAGATCGAGACGGTGCGCTGGTGCCGCCGCATGCTCGAGCACTCGCCGCTGGCACTGCGGATGCTGAAGGCCGGCATGAACGCCGCCGACGACGGCCTCGCCGGCATCCAGCAACTGGCCGGCGACGCAACCCTGCTCTTCTACCAGACCGACGAGGCCCAGCACGGCCGGGACAGCTACGTGAACCGCACGCCCCCGGACTTCAGCCAGTTCCCCCGGCGCCCCTGAATCGAGCAACGGTCGCCGGCGCTCGGGTGGGCCGCTCAGTTGACCTTGACGCGCACTTCGCTGTAGTCGCTCGCAACCAGGCAGATGTTGTTCTTCGTCCCCAGGCCCTCGAAGGGGCACGGATACCGGAACGTCACCGGCTGCAGCGAGTCGCCCATCGCCCACTTGCCGGGGGCCAGTGACGCCGGCAGCATGAACGGCAGGTCCACCGGCCCGAGGTTCTCCATGGCGGCGACGATGTCGGCGCGGCCGGGGTTGGGGCCGGCGTCGTAGATGGCTCGCAGGGCCACGCGGTAGACGCCGCAGACGAGGGCCAGGATCCCGTACTTGTTCGTTTCGACGGGATCCCGCGGGTCGTAGTCCTCGCCGGTGGCCGAGTACTCCCGGTACTCCCGCATGCACATCTCACCGAAGGCCGAGGGCTCCAGGCCCGGATCGCGGAAGCGGCCCTGATCGGTGGTCACCAGTAGCACCGACCCGTCGTAGAGTTCGCCTGCCGCGGCTCCGCCGAAGGTCAGGATCAGGTCGGCCACAACCTCGTTTCCCTGGCTGTTGAAATCGGAGTTGAAGATCTGCACGTCGCCCGGCCCGAACCCCTGCGTCACCATCTCGTTGATGTAACCCGGCAGCGAGACCGCGTTGAGCGTCGGGAACAGCACGTCCACGTCCTCCTCGATCAGACGCTGGACGGACTCGGCCATGCCACCGACGCAGAAGGACGTGCCCGCGCAATCGAGCACGTCGAAGACCCGAACGTCCACCCCAAGAGCCTGCAGCGCCGTCACCAGGCCGCTCTCGACCGCCTCGGCCTCACCCGGAGTGTTTGGGGCCACGACGCCGACGCGGCGGCCCTCCAGAGCGCCGGTGTCGGTGACATATTTCGCCAATGCACCGAAGATCTCCTCCACGGTGGTGGCGGTCGTGAACAGCCGCCCGCCGCCGCGCCGCAGGTACTCCGCCGGGAGGGCCTCGTGGCCGATGAGGATGGAATCGTGCTCCTCGGTGATGCAGAGTTGGGCGGTCCCGGCATAGGTCGTGGCGTTCATCACGATGACGCCGTCGTGGTTCTCGGTGGCCTCGATGCAGGCGGCGTTGCGCAGCGTGTCGATGTCCACGCCGCCCCCGCCCAGCGCCGACACCTCGACCAGCCGGAGATCGATCCGGCGTCCCCACACGCCGCCGCAGCGCTCGTTCACGATGCGGGTCAACGTGTCGAACATGTCGGTCGGATCCCCGACGTCGACGGCGAGACCGGCGCCCACAAGCTCTTCGATCTGCGAGCGCATGTGCACGAGCGTGATGCTGTCGGCGCCGATGCCGGCATCGGTGGCGCGCCGCTGCTCCGCCGGCGGGTCGTGGGGCAGACAGAAGGCGTCGAGCGAACCGAACGGGTGGTTGCGATCGAATCCCCGCTGGAACTCCGCGAAGATGCCGCCACGAGGATCGTCGTAGACGTTCGGCGGCGGCTCGCTCTCCGCGGCGGTGTCGCCACTGGGCTCGGCGGGATCGTCAGCTTCGGAAGTCTCCGCGGCGGGGGGCACAGTCTCGAAGGTTGCCGTCTCGCCGCTGTCCACCGGCGCCGGTGGCGGTGGCGCCGCACCGTCGTCCGGCTCGACGACCTCGCTGGTGCCCTCGTCACCGCCGGCATCGCCGTCGGCCGGCGCCGGCGGGGCTGTGTCGCTCGCGGCGGGCGCGGCAGCGGGCGCGCCCGTGTCGTCGGGATCGGCGTCGCTGCTCACGTCGGCGTCGCTGCTGGCGCCGGCACCGCTTTCCGCCGGGGCCGGAGTGGTCTGGGACGCCGTGTCCGACTCCGCCGTCCCGCCCCCACAGGCGGCGGCGAACAGGGCGGCGGCAAGCGCGACCGCGCACGCGCGTCCGACAGGTGATCGCGCCCTCACGAACAGCCAAGCTAGACGAAAAGGCGCGACGCGGCAGAGCCCGGCCGCAGGCGCCGGTCAGTCGACGCCGACCTGCAGTTGGCTGTAGTCGCTCGGCACGTGACAGGTGCCTGCTGTGGTACCCATGCCCTCGAAGGGGCAGGGGTAGCGGAAGGTGACGGGCTGCAGGGAATCGCCCATGGTCCACTTGCCGGGTGCCAGTGAGCCCGGCAGCATGCTGACCAGGTCCACCGGCCCGAGGTTCTGCAGAGCCGCGAAGATGTCGGCGCGGGTGGGGTTGGGGCCGGCGTCGTAGAGGCCGCGCAGGGCCACCCGGTACACGCTGCACACGAGGCCCACCATCCCGTGCTTGTTTGTCTCGATGGGATCCCGCGGGTTGTAGTACTCACCTATGGCCGAGTTCTCCGCGTACTCGCGCATGCACATCTCGTCGAATGCCGTCGCAGGGGGGTATTCGACCAACCGGTAGCGGCCCGAGTCCCCGTGCACCAGCAGCACCGTGCCGTCGTAGAGTTCGCCGGCCGCCTCGCCGCCGAAGGTGACGATCAGGCCCGACACGATCTCGTTGCCCTGGTTGTTGAAATCGGTGTTGTAGAACCGCACGTCGCCCGGCGCGAAGCCCTGTGTGACCATCTCGGTGATGTACGCCGGCAGGGAGAGGGCGTTCACCGTCGGGAAGAGCACATCGACATCCTCCTCGAGCAGGCGCTGCACCGACTCGGCCATGCCGCCGATGCAGACCGACGTGCCGCCGCAGTCGAGCACGTCGAACGCTCGCACGTCGGTGCCCGCCGCCTCGAGGGTCGCAACCAGGCTGGCCTCGGTCGCCTCCGCCTCTCCCGGCGTGTTGGAGGCCACGACGGCGACGCGGCGGCCCTCCAGGGCGCCGGTCGAGATGAGGTAGTCGGCCAGAGCGCGCAGATTGCCTTCCAGGGTGGTCGCGGTGGTGAGCAAGCGCCCGCCGCCCCGCCGCACGTACTCCTCCGGCAGGGCCTGGTGGGTGATGAGGGCGGAATCGTGCTCCTCGGTGACGCACAGCTGGGCGGTCCCCTGGAAACTCGTCGAGTTCAACAGCACGACGGCCTGGTGGTCCTCGGTGGCCTCGATGCAGGCGGCGTTGCGCAGCGTGTCGATGTCGGTGCCGCCGACGCCCAGCGCGGCGACCTCCACCAGCCGCAGATCGATCCTGCGCCCCCACACGCCGCCGCAGCGATCGTTGACGATGCGGGTGAACGTTTCGAACATGTCGGCGGTGTCGCCGACCGGGGCGGCGAACCCCATCTCCACGATCTCCTCGATCTTCGTGCGGACGTGCGCGAACGTGATGGTCTCGGCGTCGATGCCGATGTCGGTGGCGCGCAACGGCTCGGCCCCGTTGCCGTGCGGGAAGCAGAAGGCCTCGAGCGACCCGAACGGGTGGTCGCGGTCGACGCCGCGCTGGAACTCCACGAAGACGCCGCCCCGCGGATCGGCATAGACGTTGGCGGGCATCTCATCGCCCGTGCCGGTCGCAGCGTCCCCGGAGACGGAAGCAGGAGCCGAAGTCTCGCCGCCCTCCTCGCCGACTGGAAGGGCCGTCTCGGGCTCGACGGTCCCGGCGCCCGTGGCGGACGTGCCACCGCTTGGATCCGGCGGGGCAACCGTCGAGTCGGCGCCATCAACGGAGGCTGCCGCCCCGGCGTCACGGCTGGAGGTGGCTCCGTCGGTCGCCGCGCCACCGGGGGCGGGTGCTCCCGGCGACTCGGGCTCAGCGGGACCGGCGGCGGTTGTTCCATCCCCCTCGCCGCAGGCCGCCGCCGTCAGGAGGAGGGCCAGCGCCACGGCCGTCCAGCGCCCGAATCGGAACTCCCCTCCCACAGCGACTCAACATAGACGAGACCATGGTTCTACACACTTGTAGATCAGCCGTTAGCGGTTCCCGTCACGCCGCCGGACCGTCTCCGGGGACGGCGATCCGCGCGGATTCGGAACCGACCCCGCCCCATGGGGCAGACTTTCTGCGGTGAAGTCCCCACCGCGGGCAGCCCCCCTCTTGCAGGTACGCAACCTTTCCGCCGGCTACGGACATGTCCGGGTGCTGTTCGGCGTGAGCTTCTCCCTGGCGCGCAGCGAGACGGTGGCCCTGCTGGGTGCCAACGGCGCGGGCAAGACCACGCTGCTGCGCACGCTCGGCGGCCTGCTGATGCCCACCGACGGGTCGGTGCGCCTGGAGGCGAAGAACATCACTTTCTCCGAACCCGAGACCCGCTTCAAGGCCGGGATGGTGCAATTGCGCGGCGGTGAGGGAACCTTCGCCGCACTCAGTGTCGGCGACAACCTGCGGGCTGCGCTGATCGGTGCAGGCCTGCGCCGCGCCGAGGTGCTGGAGCGCCAGGGGGAAGTGCTCGCCGTCTTCCCCGCCCTCGCCGAGCGCCTCGCCGATCCCGCCCGGGACCTCTCGGGCGGTCAGCGGCAGATGTTGGCATTGGCGATGGTTCTGCAACACCGCCCGGAGCTGCTGCTGATCGACGAGCTGAGCCTCGGACTGGCGCCGATCGTGGTGCAGGAACTGCTCGGGGCTCTGGCGCAGCTTCGTGAGCAGGGCCGGACGATGCTGGTGGTCGAGCAGTCGGTGAGTCTGGCCCTGGATCTGGCCGATCGCGCCATGTTCCTGGAGAACGGGAGGGTGGTCTTCGAAGGGCGTTCCGAGGAGCTGCGCCAGCGTGACGACCTCTTGCGGGCGGCCTTCCTGGGCGGACCGGAGGCTCCCACCGCGGCATCCGTACAGGGGACGGCGGAGCCGTGATCGAGGTCGTGGGCTGGGGGATCTCGCAGCAGGATCTCCTCATCGGCGGGGTCACCGGGCTCACCTACGCCGCCCTCGCCGCGGGTTTCGTTCTCGTCTACCGGGCCAGCGGGATCCTGAACTTCGCCCACGCAGATGTGGGCGCGCTCTGCGCGGCCACGTTCGTCCTGATGCTGGCCGGGTACGGGCTCGACTGGTGGATGGCGTTCGTGGTGGCGATCGTGGGCGGCTTCATCGTGGGTGGCGCCATCGAGCTGACGATCATCCGGAGGCTCTCGCAGTCATCGCGGCTCGTCCTGCTCATCGCCACCATCGGCGTGGGTCAATTGCTTGTCCTGGCCCGGATCAACCTGCCGTCGGTCCTGACGCCCGGGCCCATCCCGCCACCCTTCGACATGCGCTGGGAGGTCACCGATGATCTCCGGATCCTGGGCCGGGACCTCATCGTGATCATCGCCGTCCCGGTAATGGTGGGCGTGCTGGGGCTGGTGCTGCACAAGACCCGCTTCGGCCTGGCGGCGCGGGCGGCCGCCGCCAATCCCGACACCGCCCGCACCTACGGCATTCGCACCCGCCGGATCTCCACCGCCCTTTGGGGCATCGCCGGGTCGCTGTCAGCCGCCACCGCCGTGTTCTTCGCACCTCTCGAGGGAGTCAGCGCCGCCCAGACCGGCACCGCAGCACTGGCCCCCCCGTTGCTGCTGCGGGCTCTCGTGGTCAGCCTCATCGCCCGGATGCGCTCGCTGCCGATGACGCTTGTCGGCGGCGTCTTGGTCGGTATCGCCGAGAAGATCGTGCGGGACAACGTGACGTCGGTCAACCGCTCGATCGTGGATCTGTACCTGTTCGGCGCCGTGGTCGTAGCCGTGCTGTTCGCGGTGCGCGCCCGCCGCGACGAGGCCGGCTGGTCGCTGTCACCCAAGCTCCGGGCCGTGCCGAGAGAGTTCGGTCACCTGGCGATCGTGCGTCACCTCGGCACCATCGGACTGGGGGCCATCTTCCTGTTCCTCGGGCTGCTCGGCTGGCTGGTGGACTCCCCCACGGCCCTGTGGCTCTGGACAGGGATCCTCATCCACACGATGGTGGCCCTCTCGCTCACGTTGCTGACCGGCTGGGCAGGGCAGATCTCGCTGGGACAGTTCGCATTCGTGGGATTGGGGGCGTTCAGCCTGGTTGCGCTCACCAAGGGGCACGACATCCCGATACCGCTGAACGCCTTCGACTTGTCGCTCACGCTCAACTGGGGCGCCGCGGTGGTGGTCGTCACGCTGATCGGGGCGCTGGCGGCGCTGGTCATCGGCATTCCCGCGCTGCGCGTGCGCGGGCTGTTCCTGGCGGTGGCCACGCTGGCCTTCGCAGTGGCGTCGGCCAACTGGATCCTCGCCCAGGATGTCTTCACCGGTGGCACCACAGCCGTCCGCCCGGTGGCCGAGCCGGTGCTGGGACCGTTCGACTTCGGCGCATCCCGCAAGTCGTTCTACTTCCTCTGCCTGGGGTTCCTGATCGTGGTGACGGTGCTGCTGGCCCGGTTGCGGCACACCGGCATCGGCCGCTCGCTGCTGGCGGTACGCGAGAACGAGGAGATGGCCGCAGCCAGCACTGTGTCGGTCACCCGCATGAAGATCATGGGTTTCGCCATCGCCGGCGCGGTGGCGGCGCTGGCGGGCGCCCTCTACGGCACGCTGCAGGAGAATCTCAGTCCGGCCAACACGTTCGCACCGGGGTTCTCGATCGACGTCGTGGCGATCTCGGTGATCGGCGGACTCGGCTCGATCGCAGGGCCGTTCCTGGGCGTGCTCTGGGTGAAGGGAATTCCCGCACTCTTCGATCCGACGGCACCCCCGGAGTCGATCCGGCTCGTGACGTCGGGCATCGGCCTGCTGCTGTTGCTGCTCTACCTGCCGGGCGGGCTCGTGCAGTTCCTCTACAACGGGCGCGACTATCTGCTGCACATGATCAGCCGCTCCCGCTTCGGTGCGCGCGCCTCGCCGCCGAAGCACGCTCCGCTGCCGGTCTCGGCACTCACCGTGCCGCCCAGACCTGCCGTCCCCGACTCACCGGTGTGGCTGCGCACGCAGGCGCTGAGCGTCAGCTTCGGGGGGAACAGGGCCGTGCGGGAGGTGGAGTTCGAGGTGCACCGCGGCGAGCTCGTGGGACTCATCGGCACCAACGGTGCGGGCAAGTCCACCCTCATGAACGCGGTCAGCGGGTTCGTGCCGGCCTCGGGCACCGTCGAATTGCTGGGAACCGACGTGTCGGGCCTGAGGGCCCACGAGCGTCACCGGCGCGGCCTGGGTCGTACCTTCCAGTCGGCGCGCCTGTACCCCGACCTGACGGTCACCGAGACGCTGATGGTGGCGCTGGAGGCGCGGCGCCGATCGCTGCTGTTCCCGTCCCTGCTGGGCGTGCCGCCATCGCCGGCCGCTGAACGGCAGAAGCGGGCGGAGGCTGCTGAACTGGTCGACTACCTGGAGCTCGGAAACTTCGCCGGCTATTTCGTCTCCGAACTCTCCACCGGCACACGCCGCGTGGTCGAGCTCGGTTGCATGCTGGCCAGCGGCGCCCGCGTCCTCATGCTCGACGAGCCCACCGGCGGCCTGTCCCAGCGGGAGACCGAGGAGTTCGGCCCCCGGATCAAGGAGGTGCAGGCCGAACTCGAGGCCGCCGTCGTCGTGATCGAGCACGACGTGCCACTGGTGATGGGGATCTCGAACCGGATGTACTGCCTGGAGGCGGGGGCGGTCATTTCGATGGGGACACCCGCGGAGCTGCGGGCGGACCCGGCCGTCATCGCCTCGTACCTGGGCTCCGAGGAGCGTTCGACCAGCGACTCCGCCGACTGAGCAGGCGCCGCCAGGGGTGCGTTACGGCTCCCGGGCCGTTCAACTCCGCAGAGCCTTCACGATCCGATCGAGGATCTCCTGCAGCACGATCGTGGACGTGCCGAAGTTGAGACGCACGTGACCCACTCCGCCGGTGCCGAACGCGTGGCCCTCCGACGTGCGGACCTGCGCCGTCTCGACGAGCCTTGCAGCAGGGTCGGGGCCCAGTTCGAATGTCGAGAGATCCAGCCAGGCCAGGAACGTCGATGCCGGCAGGTGGCACCCGGCGGCGGGCAGTTCCGTCGCCAGCACATCGACCACCATCCGCCGGTGCCGCTCGAACAGCGCAACCAGCTCGTCGAGCCAGACGGCACCGTGCTGCCAGGCGGTGATCGCCGCTTCGACACCGGCGCGACCGACCCCGCCGAGCAGGTGTGGCGGCATCGCTTTGTTGAAGCGGTGGTGCAGATCCCGGCTGGCGAACACCGCGATGGCCGCCCGCAGACCCGAGATCGCGAACGCCTTCCCCGCCGAGAAGAGGGCCACGGTGTGCTCCGCGGCATCCGGCAGCGCCAGAGTCGGACAGTGCCTTCCACCCGGGTAGACGAGATCGAAGTGGATCTCATCGCTGACGAGGATGACCTCGTGGCGATGCGTCAGCTCCACGATGGCCTGCAGATCGGCACGGCTGTAGAGATGACCGGTCGGGTTGTGGGGGCTGCACAGCAACAGGACGCGGGCACCCGGCTCCCGCTCGAGCAGCGTTGCCAGGTCGTCCAGTTCGAGACGCCAGCCGCCGGCGTCGTGACGCAGCGGACACTCCAGGCTGCGCCGACCCATCTCGGGGGCGACATCGTGGAAGTACGGATAGACCGGCGGCGTTGTGATGACGCCTTCCCCCGGCTCGGAGAACGCGGCCACGACGGCCCAGATGCCCTGCAGCACGTCCGCCGTCGGCACCACGAGGCCGGGATCGGGGCGCCAGCCGTGGCGAACCTCGCACCAGTCCGCGAAGGCACCACCGAGGTCCGCGGCGCGCCGGCTGTAGCCCACATCGGGCAGGTCGGCCAGGCGGCGGAGGGCGTCTCTCACCACCGGCGGTGGCCCCAGGTCGTGCTCGGCGATCCAGGCCGGCAGGACGCCCGGCGGATCGACGCCCCACTTCAGGTTGCCGCCCGCCCGCTTGGCCGTCTCGTCGACGTGATCGGTCACCGGGCCGCGTGCGCCGCCGGAGCCGCCGTCGTTCGACTCGCCGCGCCTCACGCCCGCCATTGTGGCACCCGCGGCCGGCGACCCGACCCCGCTCCCCCGACCCCGGGAGGGAGGACGGTACGATCTGGCGCGTGTCAGTGACCGATCGTGACGACCTCCACGATGAGGTTCTGCTGCGCCTCGAGGCCAAGGGCCGGCGATTCACGTCCAACCACCGTCTCGTGATCGACGTGCTGGCCGACGCGGGCCGACCGCTGACCATCCCGGAAATCCTGCCGCGCACGCCGCATGTCCCCCAGAGTTCGGTCTACCGGACCCTCACCGTGCTCGAGGAGGCCGGCGCGGTCAGCCGCCTGACCATGGGATCCAACCATGCCCACTTCGAGCTGTCCGAACAACTCGGCCACCACCATCACCACCTCGTGTGCCGTGCCTGCGGCTCCATCGTGGACATCGACCTGGACCCCGAGATCGAGCAGGCCGTCGAAGCGGAACTGAGCCGCTCGGCTCTCGCGCACGGCCTTCGAATCGACGAGCACAGCATCGACGCCTTCGGGTACTGCGCCCACTGCTCCTGATCGAGGAGCCCCAGCGGGACCGGATGCTCCGCCACCTTGGCCGGGTGAGTGTGCCCAGCGGAGATGAACGTCGATTCGGGCGAGCCCCTCAGGCGAGCCCTTCAGGCGTGGGCGCGCTCGTCGTGGTCGCCGTGGCCGTGGGCATGGTCGTCCAGCACCAGCAGGCGGTCCGCCGGATGCTCGCAACACTCCTCGTCGGCATCGGGCGGGTCGCAGCAGTCGGGCTCGGGCCCGCAGCAGATACCGGCCTGCACGATCCGCCCCTGATAGGAGGCCTGCAGGACCTCAGCGGTGAGGATCTCGGCCGGCGGCCCCTGCGCCACCAGACGGTTCGCCAGCAGCACCACATGATCGCAGCGGCGCGCCTCGTCCAGATGGTGGGTGGAAAGGACCACGATTGCACCCCTGGCTCGTTCTGCGTTGATCACCTCCAGGATCCTCCCCTGGCTCGCCAGGTCCAGACCGGTGATCGGTTCGTCGAGCAGCAGGAGGTCACCCTCCTGCATGATGGTCTGCGCCATGAGCACCCGCTGGCGCTGACCGGCGGACAGTTCGCCGAACTGCCGGCGGAGCAGGTCGCCCACTTCCAGCATTTCCGCGGCGTCGCGGACGCGGCGCCGGTCGGCCGCGGTGAGCCGGCCGATGAGCCCGCGGCGCCCGTAGCGCCCCATGCCGATGACCTCGCGCACCGTCAGCGGCATCCAGATCCCGATGCCGTGCTGGTGCGGCATGTACGCCACCCGGTCGGGCCCCTCGACGATGCCGGATGCAGGAGCGATGAGCCTGGCCAGCACGTGCAGGAGGGTCGTCTTTCCCGAGCCGTTGGGGCCGATGAGGGCTGTCACCGAGCCTGCCCGCAGGTGGATCGTGACATTGCTGAGGGCCGGACGATCCCCGTAGCTGAAACTGACGCCTTCGGCGCGCAGCGACAGACCGCCGCTCACGGTCTCCGACTCGCGGGCCTGCGCGATGACCGTTGTCATGGCAGCCGAGTGGTTCCCTGCCGCCAGGCAGATCCTGCTGGTCCACGGTCTCCCACGTCACTCACGCTAGCGGCGCCGGGTGCCGGTCGGAACGCAGCTCGAATCATGCGAGCCACCTCCGGTCCGTCGGTCCGCCCGGTCGGTGTTCGGTGGTCTCGAGATCTCTCAGTGAGCCCCTGGCTGAGATCGGTCCTCCGGTGACCCTGGCGATGGGACCGGTTCTCAAAGTGAGATCCGTTCTCATTTGCAGTATGCTCTCGGGTATGAATCTCATTCTGAATCTCGGTCCAGCAACTCAGATCCGCCGCGCTCTCGCCGCAGTGCGCAGGACGCCGCTCCGGCGAGCGATCGCAGTCGGCTGCGCACTGGCACTTGTGCTGGCGAGTTGCGCATCCGAGGATTCCACGGCCACTGCTCCGGCCGCGGGCGCCCCGGCCCCGGCCCCAGCTGAATCCACCGCCCCGCCGCCGGCCGAACCCAGTGCCTCGCCGCCGGCCGAACCCGCCACCCCGCCCTCGCCGACCGAGGCCCCAGCTGCGGCGACCGAGAGCGACGGCGATCAGCCGCCGGCCCAGATCATCGGCACCACGACGATCTGGGCGGACATCGCCCGGAACGTGGCGTGCGGCGGGCTGGCCGAGGTGGAGTACATCATCCCGCCGGTCGCCGACCCGCACGACTTCGAGGCGTCCATGGCCGACCGCGCCCGGCTCGACGCAGCCGACCTGATCGTGGAGAACGGCCTGCTACTCGAACAGGGGTTGAGGGACACTCTTGCCGCGGCGGAGGCCGACGGCACACCGATCTTCTCCGCAGCCGCGCAGGTGACGACCATCGAGTTCGACGCCGACATGTTCGGAGGCCACGGACACGGCGACGAGCACGACGACCACGAGGACGAGCACGACCACGACGAAATGGACGACCACGACGACCACGAGGACGAGGACGACCACGACCACGACCACGACGAAATGGACGACCACGACGACCACGAGGACGAGGACGACCACGACCACGACCACGACGAAATGGACGACCACGACGACCACGAGGACGAGGACGACCACGACCACGACCACGACGAAATGGACGACCACGACGACCACGAGGACGAGGACGACCACGACCACGACCACGACGAAATGGACGACCACGACGACCACGACGACGAGCACGACGGGCATGAGGGCCACGACCACGGCTCCGAGGACCCGCACGTGTGGCTCGATCCCGTGCGAGTGGCACTGGTCGTCGAGAGCCTTGCCGCAGTGCTCGTGGACGAGCACGGGCTGGACGCCGACAGGGTCTCAGCCTGCGTCGATGCCTACCTGGCCGAACTCAGCCAACTCCACGAGGACATCACCGACACCCTGGCGACGGTGCCCGCCGCGCACCGCAAGCTCGTGACCAACCACGACGCGTTCGGCTATTTCGCCGACCGCTACAACTTCGAGGTCATCGGCACTGTCATCCCGTCGCTCTCGACGTTGGCGGAGCCCAGTCCGGCGAGCCTGGAGGCGCTGGCGGAACTCATCGAGGAGACCGGGATACCAGCCATCTTCTCCGAGTACCTCAGCCACAGCAGGGACGTCGCGGCTGCTCTGGCCGACCGGCTCGACGGCGTCACCGTGGTCAGCCTCTACTCCGGCGCGCTCGGCGAGGAGGGGTCAGGGGCCGACACCTACCTCACCATGATGCGTCAGAACGCCCGGACCATCGCCGAGGCACTGAGCGGCTGAGACTCCCCCATCAGCAGGAAACGCGGCCGGCCACACCAACGGCCGGCCGCGCAGGCCGGTCCGGCAGGACACCGGTTGCGAATGGCTCTCACTCCCTGAGCGACTAGAACACCCCTGTGGAGTTCCTGACCGACCCGTGGGCCTGGTGGATCGAGCCGTTCGCCGCCAACCCGTTCATGCTGCGCGCCCTTTACGCCGGCCTGCTGGCGGTGCTCTCCTGCTCGGTCATCGGCACCTGGGTCGTCCTGCGGGGGCTCAGCTTCCTGGGCGACGCTCTGGCCCACGGGGTGCTCCCCGGCATCGCCATCGCCACCATCCTCGGCGGGAACGTGACGCTCGGCGCCCTGCTGGCGGCTCTCGTCGTGGTCGGCGGGATCGGTGCCCTGCGCCGCTACTCGCCGCTACCCACCGACACCGCCATCGGCCTGCTGTTCGTCGGCATGCTGGCATTGGCCGTGGTCATCATGTCCGGCCAGTCCGGCAGCTATGGAGGCGACCTCACCGCGCTGCTGTTCGGTTCCATCACGGGGGTGGACGACGCCGACATCCAGCGCCAGATCATCACCACAGCCATCTCCGCGGGCGGCACGCTGCTGCTCTACCGGGCCTTCCTTGTGCTCACCTTCAACGAGACCCAGGCCGAGATACTCGGCCTCCGGCCGCGGCTCACCCACTTCCTGCTCCTGGCGCTTCTAGCGACGGCCATCGTCTCCTCGTTCGAGGTGGTCGGCACGCTGCTGGTGTTCGCCCTGCTCATCGGACCGCCGGCCACCGCCGCACTGTTCCTGCGCCGCGTCCCGCTGATCATGGCGGCGGCAGTCGTGCTGGGGTCGATCACCACGACCATCGGCATCCTCGTCAGCTACCACCACGACACCGCCGCCGGCGGCACGATGGCGCTCAGCTCAGTGGCGCTGTTCCTGGCCGTGCTGGTGCTGAAGGTGCTCGGCAACTGGGCTATCGAGCACCTGCGTCGCGCACTGCGTCGAACAGATACCGCCCCGACGAGCGCTGCGACAGGATGAGGTAGGAGCGCTCACCGGCCACGTCGTCGCGCACCAGCGTGCAGGCGACCCTGGCCACCGAGGCACCGCAGACCGCTCCGTCGGGAAACATCTCCTCGGACGTGTCGATGCTGCAAACGGACGCCAGGACGTCTCGCGCTCGCGGGCCCGAGAGCCGGAACATGGCCACTCCGTGAGTGAGATCCACCGTGACGGCTCCGACCGCGGGCGGGTTCGCGCCTGACCGCTCCCCCAGCAGCAGCAGCCACTCTCCCGGACGGATCCCGCAGACCAGTAGGCCACTACCGCCAGCCGCCGAGGCGCCGAAACCGACCCCCAGTTGCCGTTCCACGGCTCCGTCGGGCTCGAAGTCCTCGTAGACCAGCAGTTTCGGGGTCCTCGACTCGTCGCGCAGGCTCCAGCCCTCACCATTCGCCTCGCCGGCACCGGCCAGCGGACCTGCAAACTCGAGTTGCTCATCCATGACGACGGTGCCTCACGACCGGATTCCCGCCTTCGCGGGATTGACGGCACGCTTGCCGAAGGTGCATCCGGAGCTCAGGCACGGAGGCGCTCACCTTCGGGATCGAAGTGGGCGTGGTGCAGCATGACGGTGGCGGTGTGGCGGCGACCGGTGATGTCGACGATCGTGAGTTCGGTGTCCGGTCCTGCGTGGACGGCCTCCACCTGCGCCAGGCAGATGGATCTCTCCAGCGTGGGCGAGAACCGTGACGACGTGATGCGCCCGATGATCCGCTCCTTGCCGTCGGGGGTGGCGGCGACGATCTGGCAGACCTCCGGCGGTACGTAGGAGGGATCGGTCGGCTGGACGGCCACGAGTCGTGGCACCGCATCGGGCGCGTCGCCGGGCTCGCCCTCCAGCGCCCACTGCAGCTCGGGCCGACCACAGA
This sequence comes from bacterium, assembly GCA_028824415.1. Classification (GTDB taxonomy): domain Bacteria; phylum Actinomycetota; class Acidimicrobiia; order Acidimicrobiales; family CATQHL01; genus VXNF01. The sequence continues at coordinate 22,348 of JAPPDX010000083.1, forward strand.
AGTCCTCCTTGTCCAGCTTGATCAGCCACTCCAGGCCGGCCGTCGGAGCCTTCGTGAGGGCGTCGGTGTCCTGGCCGACGATGAAGTGACCCTTCTCGAGGCGCATGATGCGTTGAGCCTCGAGGCCGAAGGGCGCCACGCCGAGGTCGGCTCCGGCGGCGAGCAGCGCCTGCCAGACGTGCGGCCCGTAACCGGCCGGCACGTGCAACTCGTAGGACAGCTCGCCGGTGAAGCCGATCCGCCACATCACGCAACCCGCCACGCCGGCCACCGTGCCCCGCCGCACCTGCATGTACTTGAAGGCCTCCGGGCCGAGGTCCACGTCGTCGACGAGACGTCCCAGCAACACCCGTGACCGCGGCCCCGCCACGTTGATGCTGGTGTACGCGTCAGTCACGGGCGTCACCCGAACCCGCCAGTCGGGGTGCTCGGTCTGCAGCCAGTTCTGGATCCAGACCTCCATGGCGCCCGAACCCGAGCTCGTCGTGCTCATCAGGTAGTGCTCCTCGCCGAGCCGTCCGGTGACGCCGTCGTCGAGGATCACGCCGTCCTCGGCGCACATCACGCCGTAGCGCACCGCGCCGATGGCCAGGCGCCGCCACTTGTTGACATAGAGCAGGCTCAGCAGGTCGGTGGCGTCGGGGCCCCGAATATCCAGCTTGCCGAGCGGGCTCACGTCGATGATGCCGACGTTGGCGCGGACGTTGCAGACCTCCGCGGCAGGGTCGCCGTAGTGCTCGGGACGGATCCACTGGCCCGCCTGGATGGGCGTCATCCCGGCGGCGACGTGAAGGTCGTGCAGGGAGGAGATGCGCAAGGGCTCGAACATCCGTCCCGCCAGCGCCCCCAGGGTCACGGGGGCGAACGGAGGCCGCCACGTGGTGGTGCCCACCTCTGAGATGGTGGACCCGGTGGCCTCGGCGAGGACGGCCACCGTGTTGACCGTCTCGAGCTTGCCCTGCGCCGATCCCATCGTGGCGGTCGTCCAGCGCTTGACGAGCTCGACGGAGTCGAAGCCCTCGGCGGCGGCGTGGCGCAGGTCGCGCGAGCCCACGTCCTCGGAGAGGTCCACGATGCCGTCGGTGCTCGAGCGATACAGCTCGGGGTGCGGATCGCGTCCCAACGGCGTTCGTTCGTCCGGCACCTCCGGCGGCTCGGGACCGTCCACGGGAGCCGCCCAGGCCGTCGCAACCCGCAGCCGGTGGGCCAGCGTCGCGGCCCGCGCCGCAGCCAGGCGACCGGTGGCCTCGCCGTGGCCCACGAGCTCGTCCAGCGAACCGTCGCCGCTGATGCCGCCGGTGCTGAGCACCGTGCCGGCCTCGGCGGTACCTGGCTCGGCCGGGAAGAAACGGGCCGCCGCCGGGTCGTAGCGAGGCCGCACGCCGGCCATGTTCAGCAGCGAGGTGGGCGCGGTCCAGCCGGCCGCGGTCACCAGCAGGTCGACCTCGAGCCGGGTGCCATCCGAGAGCACCACCCGCTCCAGCGCGCCGCGCCGCCCTTCGGCGGCGGTAACGGTGCGCCCCGTCCGGGCGTCCACGTGCTCGACGACCACGCCCGCCGCCTCCAGATCGGCCGCGGCGGCGTCGCCGGCGGCGTTGGCGCTCCACACCACGGCCCGGCTGCCGGGACGCACCGACCAGAGGTTCAGCAGGCGGCGCGCTCCCCCGGAGAGCATCACGCCCGGCCGGTCGTTGCCCGCGAACACATAGGGGCGTTCGATCAGTCCGGCCGCCACCACAAGAACCTTGGCCCTCGCCTTGATGAGCCGCTCCGGGCCGCCTGCCCCGTCCCGCTCCACGACAGCGAGCCAGTTGTCCTCCCAGCGGCCTGCGACGGTTGCGTCGGTGAGGATCTCCACCCCGGCCGCCTCGGCGGCGCCGGCCAGCGCCGCCGCCATGGACCGCTCGCTCTTGGTGCCCCAGCGGAGGTGGCCACCCAGGCTGTGCTCGTGCTCCACCAGCAGCACCCCGGCACCCTCCCGCGCCGCGGCCACCGCCGCCGCCAGCCCCGCCGGACCGCCGCCCGCCACCACCACATCGGGGTGGGCGTAGCGCTTGTCGTGACGCCGCGGCGCGCTGGCGGGATCGATCACACCCCCGGGGGCGAAGCGCGCCAGAACCTTCTCGTAGGCGGGCCACAGCCACCGGGGCCGCATGAAGGTCTTGTAGTAGAAGCCGGCGCTGAGGGCGCGCCCGCCGAGGGCGGTGAGGGCCTTGGCATCCCAGCGCAGCGAGGGCCAGGCGTTCTGGGCCGACACGGCCATGCCGGCCTCCAGGAGACGATGGCCGCCGCGCACGTTCGGTTCGTCGCCCACCTGCACCAGCGTGTTCGGATCCCAGAAGTCGGCGGTCAGGATCCCGCGGGGCCGGTGGTACTTCATGCTGCGGGAGAACACCGTGCAGCCGCTCGCCGCCAGCGCCGAGGCGATCGTGTCGCCCGCGAAGCCGGTTACCGCTCCCCCGTTCCAGGTGAAGGTCAGCGGGCGCTCGCGGTCGATCACCTCGCCCGGTCTTGCGGGCAGGCGCGAAGGGCTCATAGGGACCACCCGATCGTCGTTCCGGCGAAGGCATGTCCCGGACCCCGATCCGGGAGCCTGCCCCGGACCCGATCCGGGGCCGGAACCCAGAGGGGACATGGATCCCGGCCTCCGCCGGGATGACGGGAGTACGAAGGCGACGCGGTCATTGCCGGCCTGCGCCGGAATGACGGTCTTGGCTGGGCGCCACCGTCATCGGGGTCCTGCACTCTCGTCTGCGGGGCCGAGCGGTGGGTGGCGGAAGCGGTTCTGGCCGCGGTGGCGCTCGGTCACGAAGAAGCGCCCGCAACCGAGGCGGCAGTACCAGGTCTCCCGCGTCCAGCCGGCGGGGTTGTGCTCTAGGTAGAGATAGGAGCGCCACTCCTGTGGCGTGGTGGCCGACGGATCGGGCCGCGATTCGCTCTCCCCCACCAGCGTGAGGTCGGCGGTGTTGCGCGGACCGCAATGGGGACAGGGCACCAGCAGCATCAGTGCCCCACCGCCGCGGCGCCCTTCTCGCCCACCAGCCGGCCTTCGGCGAACCGGTTCAGCGCGAACGGCTCGATGAGATCCGGGGTCTCGCCGGAAGCGATGCAGGCAGCGAGCTGCTCGCCGGCAACCGGAGCCGCCTTGAACCCGTAGGTTCCCCAGCCGACGTCGCAGAAGAATCCCGCGACGTCCGTCGCGCCGATGATCGGCGAGTAGTCGGGGGTCATGTCGCAGAGTCCCGACCATTGCCGCAGCAACCGCATCCGTCCCAGCCCGGGCATGAGCTGCAGCACGTGGCCGGCCAACTCCTCGGCGAACGCCAGCGAGCCGCCCGTGTCGTAGGTGGCGAGGGGATCCACAGCGGCGCCGAAGACGAGTTCGCCGCGGTCGGTCTGGCTGACGTAGACGTGCAGCGAGCCCGACACCACCACCGCCGGTAGGAACATCTTCACCGGCTCGGTCACCGCCGCCTGCAGCGGGTGGGTGGAGATCGGCAGCCGGAGGCCGGCCATCGCCGCGATCAGCGACGCCCAGCCCGCCGTGCAGTTCACAACCACCGGAGCCGAGACCTCCCCCCGGCTGGTGCGCACACCGGTCACCTGCCCACCGGGACCCTTGCCGTCCGGCCCGGATCCGCCGGCCACGTCGATGTCCAGCACCTCGGTGTTCTGGTGCATCTCGACACCCAGCGCGGCGGCCGCCCGGGCGTAGCCCCACACGACCGCGTCGTGGCGGATGATGCCCCCGGGTGGATGGTGCAGCGCTCCCAGGATTGGATGCCGGGGCGCCTCGGAGACGTCCAGCGCGGGCACCAGCCGCTTGATCTCAGCCGGGCCGATCACCTCGGAGTCGACTCCCTGGTGCTTGTTCACCTCGGCTCGCCAGCGCATGGTGCGCAGCGCCCCGTCGCTGTGCGCCAGGGTCAGGTGACCGCGCCGGGAGAACATCACGTTGAGGTTCAAGTCGACGGCCAGCCGCTCGTACAGCCGCACGGAGCGGTCGTAGAAGGCCACGCCGTCGGGTGTCAGGTAGTTCGAGCGCACGATCGCCGTATTGCGCCCCGAGCCGCCGCCGCCCAGATAGCCCTTGTCCAGGACGGCCACGTTCGTGATGCCCCAGTTGGAGGCGAGGTAGTAGGCGGTTGCCAGACCGTGGACTCCCCCGCCGACGACCACGATGTCGTAGGTGTCGCGGAGTTCGGTGCTCCGCCAGATCGGGGGCCAGGGAGCCTTCCCGCGGCGCAACAGTGCCGCCGCCGAGTAGCGGGCCGGGTAGCGACCGCGACGAGGACGCCGCCGGGGGTTCGACCGGGGGACCTGAACCACGCGTGGCCCTTACCGGCCGCCTGTGGCCTGTGCGCTGGTCATCCGCTCAGCGGGCCGCGCTCGGGTAGACCTTCAGGGACAGGAACCGCACCGGGAGCTCCACCAGGGCGGTGGGGCCGTGAGCCACCTCGCCCTGGAACTGCATGGTGTCGCCGGGCTCCAGCAGGTAGCGGTTGGAGCCGTAGCCGTACTCCATGGAGCCCTCCAGCACGTACAACAGCTCGGTGCCCGGGTGCTGGTACAGCGGGAAGACCTCATCGGCGGTCGAGAGCGTGATCAGCAGCGGCTCGATCTGCCGGTCGGGGCCGCGCAGCGCGCCGAGGCTCCGGTAGCTGCGTCCCTTCCCGCTGCCGGAGTGGATGATCTCGGTCCCCTCGCCGGCACGCACGATGATGGCGTCGTGCTCCTCGTCGAGCCCGCGGAACAGGGCCGTGATGGGGACGTTCCCCGCCCGGGCGAGGCCGCTGAGGGTGGCGATGCTCGGCGCGGTGCGGCCGTGCTCGATCTTGGAGAGCATGCCGATGGACACACCGGCCGCCTCGGCGAACTGGGCCATGGTGAGGCCCAGGTCGCGGCGGATGGCCCGCACCCGCTCGCCGACGACCTCACAGACCTGGCCGACGCCTCCCGGCGAAGCGTCCTCAGCGCCCTCGTCGGGCCCGGAATCGGGCACCAGTTGCACGTCGCGGCCGGCTCAGAACAGTTCGAGGTAGGTGTCCACCTCGAACTGCGTCACCTGCTCGTGCCAGCGGCGGAACTCCTCGCGCTTCACCTCGGAGAAGTAGTCCACGTAGTCGCCGCCGGGCACCGCGCCGAACGTGGCCCGCAACACGTCGTCGCCTGCGAGGTTCTCCGCCGCGTGCAACAGCGTCGGCGGCATCGCCTCGATGCCCCGTTCGGCGACCTCGGCGAGGCTGAGGGTGTAGAGGTTGTCGAGGTTCGGCTCTCCGGGGTCGGCGCCGGCGTCGATGCCGGCCAGCCCGCAGCCCAGGAGCCCGGTGAACGCCAGGTACGGGTTCGCCGAGCCGTCGAGGGCACGCACCTCGATGCGTCCGGGTTCCGGCACCCTGATCATCTGCGTGCGGTTGTTGCCGCCGTAGGAGACGTAGGCGGGCGCCCACGTGGCACCCGAGTCGGGAGGCCCGACACCCATGCGCTTGTAGGAGTTGACCGTGGGGCACAGCACGGCCACCAGGGCGGTGGCGTGGCGCAGGATGCCTGCCACGAAGCTGTAGGCGAGGGGGCTGAGCCCCAGGCCGCGCGGATCACCGTCGGTCTCGAAGAGAGGCTCGTCGCCGTCGGCCGACCAGAGGCTCATGTGGGCGTGCAGGCCGTTTCCGGTCTTGTCGCCGAAGGGCTTGGGCATGAAGGTGGCGTGCAGCCCCCGCCGCTGGGCGAGGGTGTGCATCATGAGCCGCAGGATGATGAGGCGGTCGGCGGTGGTGAGTGCGTCGGAGTACTCGAAGTTCTGCTCGAACTGCCCGTTGGCGTCCTCGTGGTCGTTGGCGTAGTTGCCCCAGCCCAGGGCGTCCATGTGGCGGGAGACCTCGGTGAGGTGGTCGAGCATGCGGGTCAGGCCGCGGGCGTCGTAGCACGGCAGGTCGCTGAGGTCCCGCTCGTCGGCCACGCGGATCGTCCCGTCGTCGTTGCGGGCCAGCAGGGAGTACTCGGCCTCCACGCCCGCCTTCAGCACGAGGTTCCGGTCGGCGGCCGCCGCCAGCGCCCGTTTGAGGATGACCCGCGGGGCGTAGGGCCACTCCTCGCCCTCCACCGTGGGGTCGCACTGCATGGCCGCCACGTTGGGCTGCCAGGGGAGAACCATGTACGAGTCCGGGTCGGGTATGGCCAGGATGTCCGGGTCGGCGGGTGTCTGGCCGATGGGTCCCGCGGCGAAACCGGCGAATCCCGCGCCCTCGGTCATCAACCCGTCCAGGTTGCTGACCGGGACCAGCTTGGCGCATGGCTTGCCGTGCATCTCCACGAACATGGCGTAGATGAACTCAACACCGTCGTCGGCAACACGTGCCCGAATCTCGTCGATCCTGTCGTTGCTCATGCCTAACCCCTTGTACCTGTGTCCTGTCGTGGCCGTGTGTCGTCGCTCGGTGCCGTCACTCGGTGTCGTCGCTCGCCGCGGCGCCCGTTCCGACCGCAGAGTAGGCCCCCGGCGCGCTCGGGGGCACGCTCAAGGGGTGTTCTGCGGCTGTCCCCCAGGCTCCGTGCGCCGTCGCACCTTTCCCGAAGCCTATACCGAGAAGCAGTACCTGTAGGAAACATTTTTCACTATAGTGGTCTATGACTACCGGGGGCGCCGTAGCCGGAGACCTGGTTGCCCGGAACACTCGAGAACCGACAGGTGGCGAATATGTGCGGAATCGTCGGTCTATTCCTCAAGACCGCCCGCCATGAACACGAATTGGGGCTGCTGGCCGCGCGCATGCTGACGCAGATGCGCGACCGTGGGCTCGACAGCGCCGGCTTCGCCGTCTACTCCGACGACGACGAGGAGCGGGTCAAGATCACGGTTCTGGCCGAGGGCTTCGAGCCGGACTGGGACTCGACCGGGCAGGGATTGGCCACCGCACTCGACGCAGACGTCTCGCTCGAGCGGACCGGTGACCACGCCACATTCACGACGCGCGGTGACGGCAGGGCGGCGCGCCAGTGGCTCATCGAGAACCTGCCCGGGGCGACCGTGCTGAGCTATGGGCACGCCATCGAGCTGTTCAAGGCTGTGGGCGACCCCAGCGGCGTGGCCGAGCGCTACGGCCTGGCGGGGCGCCGCGGCACCCACGCCATCGCGCACACCCGCATGGCCACCGAGTCGGCGGTGACCACCAACGGCTCGCATCCCTTCTCCACGGGCGCCGACACGTGCCTGGTGCACAACGGCTCGCTGTCGAACTACAACCGGCTGCGCGAGGTGCTGGAGAACAAGGGCGAGACCTTCCAGACCGAGAACGACTCCGAGGTGGCTGCCGGATACCTGTCGTGGCGCCTGCGGGAGGGCGACAGCATCGGCGAAGCACTCGAGCGCAGCCTCGACGACCTCGACGGCTTTTACACGTTCGCCGTCGGCGTGCGCGACGGGTTCGCGGTCCTGCGCGACCCCATCGCCTGCAAGCCGGGGGTCATTGCCGAGACCGACGACTGGGTGGCCATGTCCTCCGAGTACCGGGGCATCGCCGTGCTGCCCGGCGCGGCCGATGCGGACATCTGGGAGCCCGCCCCGGCCGTCGTCTACACCTGGAGCCGGGAGAGATCGTGACCCGAGCCGACCCCGCCACCGGCACCGCGGAACTGGACCTCGCCCACACCGACCTCCGGTCGGTCAACCGGACGCTGCACGAGTCCGACGGCGGCGACTTCGCGATCCGCAACCCGCAGGGGGCGCACGCCTTGGCGGCCGGCCTGGACGCACCCCTGGCAGTCACCATCGACGGCCACGTCGGCTACTACTGCGCCGGCATGAACAAGCAGGCCCAGGTGACCGTGGCCGGCAACGCCGGTCCCGGCCTGGCCGAGAACATCATGTCGGGAACCGTCCGCATCACCGGCAACGCCAGCCAATCCGCAGGAGCGACGGGCCACGGCGGGCTGGTGGTGATCGAGGGCAACGCCTCGGCCCGCTGCGGCATCTCCATGAAGGGCCTCACAATCGTCGTGGGCGGCAACGTGGGACACATGAGCGCCTTCATGGCCCAGGCCGGCGATCTGATCGTCCTCGGCGATGCGGGGCACGATCTGGGCGACTCCATCTACGAGGCGCGCCTATTCGTGCGCGGCACGGTGGCGAGCCTCGGCGCCGACTGCGTCCAGAAGGAAATGCGCCCCGAGCATCATGAATCCCTGGCGGAGACCCTGGCAACAGCCGGCTTCGAGGCCGACCCTGCCGACTTCACCCGCTACGGCTCAGCCCGCCGCCTCTACAACTTCAAAGTCGACGACGTCGACGCCCTCTCTGCTCCCCCCCGAGCGCAGGTGCCAGACACTCCTGCGCCGAATGCGGCCACGGCGGGAACCGATCGATCTCCGGCCACCACGGAGGGCGGGGATGCCGGGGGCGCCGTAGGCGGCCATTCCGAGGCCGCCGGAGCGCCACCGGCAGCACCGCCCGGGCCACCCACCGGCGGCCCCCGCCCGGGCACAGACCGACCGTGGCACCTGCGCGAGTCCTACACGTTCGACCGCCACGCCATCGCCGAGATCCAGCGAGCCGCCAACACCGGCGTCTACCGGATCCGCGGCTGGGGCGCCAAGCGCCCACTCCCCACCTTCGACGACCTGGTGTTCCTGGGCGCCTCGATGTCCCGCTATCCCCTGGAGGGCTACCGCGAGGCCTGCGCCACGAACGTCGTGCTGGGGGCGCGCTTCGCCGCCGAGCCCATCGAGTTGGCGATCCCCATCACGATCGCCGGCATGAGCTTCGGGTCGCTGTCGGCGAACGCCAAGGAGGCGCTCGGCCGGGGAGCCAGTGCGGCGGGCACGTCCACCACCAGCGGTGATGGCGGCATGACCGACGAGGAGCGCACCCACTCGAAGACCCTCGTCTACCAGTACCTGCCGTCGCGCTACGGCATGAACCCCGACGACCTGCGGCGGGGCGACGCCATCGAGGTCGTCGTGGGGCAGGGCGCCAAGCCCGGCGGTGGGGGCATGCTGCTCGGCCACAAGATCAGCGCCCGGGTGGCCGACATGCGCACCCTCCCCGAGGGCATCGACCAGCGCTCGGCCTGCCGGCACCCGGACTGGACCGGCCCCGACGACTTGGCCATCAAGATCCTCGAGCTGCGCGAGATCACCGGCTGGCGCAAGCCGGTCTACGTGAAGGTGGGTGCCGCCCG
>JAPPDX010000087.1 GCA_028824415.1 bacterium
GGCATGCAGGACCAGGCCTTCATGGGCACCGAGTCGGGCCTGGCGATGCCCACCCTCGACGGCGGGGTCGAGCTGTTCATCTCCACCCAATGGCTGCACAACGACCAGCGCCAGATCGCCGAGGCGCTGGGTCTGCCCCCCGAGAAGGTGCACCTCACACTGGCCGGCGTGGGCGGGGCGTTCGGCGCCCGCGAGGACGTCACCCTGCAGATCCACCTGTGCCTGCTGGCGCAGCACACCGGGCGACCCGTGAAGATGCTCTACAACCGGGAGGAGTCGTTCTTCGGCCACGTACATCGTCACCCGGCCCGGATGCGCTACCGCCACCACGCCACCGCAGCCGGCGACCTCGTCAAGGTGGAGGCCGAAATCACCCTGGACGGCGGCGCCTACGCCTCCACCACCGCCGCGGTTCTCGCCAACGCCAGCTTCTTCGCCACCGGCCCCTACAGGGTGCCCAACGCCGTCGTGGACGGCTGGGGCATGCGCACCAACAACCCGCCCTGCGGGGCGATGCGGGGCTTCGGCGTGGTGCAGGTCTGCTTCGCACACGAGGCCCAGATGGACCGCCTGGCCGACGCCCTGGGCATCGACCCGCTGGAGTTGCGGCTGCGCAACGCCCTGGCGCCCGGCGACACGCTCATCACCGGCCAGAAGATCACCGGAACCGCCCCCATGGCCGAACTGCTCGAGGCCTTGGGGGACTACCCCCTTCCGGGGGAAGCCGACGGGGCGGGCAATGGCGCAAGCGGCAACGGCGCCGCCGACGCCATGGCCCGCCCCGGCGGAGCCGGACGCACCGCCGACGGCAGCCATGTGCGCCGGGGCGTCGGCTTCGCCGCCAGCATCAAGAACCTCATGTTCTCCGAGGGCTTCGATGACTACTCCACGGCCGCCTGCCGGCTCTCCGACGGCGTGGCCACCATCACCTGCGCCTGCGTCGAGGTGGGACAGGGCTTCGTGACCCTCGCCCAACAGATCGCCCGGGAGGTCCTGGGCGTCCAGCAGGTGCTGCTCAACCCCGCCGACACCGCCATCGGCTCTGCCGGCTCCTCCTCGGCCAGCCGCCAGACCTGGATGTCGGGCGGGGCGGTGCTGGCGGCGTGCGAGGGCGTACGCGACAAGGTGCTGGCCCACATGGCCGCCGAGACCGGCATCCCGGCCGGTGAGCTGAGCCTCCGCGACGGCCAGGTGATTTCCGCCGGCGGCCTCAGCCGCGACCTGGCCGACGTCACCGCCGAGCGGGAATTCCGCCACGAGATCGAGTACCACCACGCGCCAACCACCACCGTCGACGCCGACGGCCAGGGTGAGCCGCACGTGTCCTTTGCCTTCGCCGCCCACCGGGCCGTGGTGGACGTGGACGCCGACCTGGGGCTGCTGCGCACCGTGGAGGTAGCCACCACCCAGGACGTGGGGCGCATTCTGAACCCGGTGCAGGCGGTCGGCCAGATCGAGGGCGGCATCGCCCAGGGCGTGGGTCTGGCCGTGATGGAGGAGATCGTCCTGGACGCCGGCAAGGTGCGCAACGCCAGCTTCACCGACTACCTCATCCCCACGGCGCTGGACATGTGCGACGTGCGCATCGCCCGCCTCGTGGAGGAGCCCGAGCCGGGCGCCCCGTTCGGCGCCAAAGGCATAGGCGAGCCCCCGACCATCTCCTCCACGCCGGCGGTGGTGGCCGCGGTCCGCCGGGCCACCGGTCTGCCGCTGAACCGGGTCCCCATCCGACCCGCCGACATCGCCCTGCACCCCGACCGCAGCCCCCAGCCGTCCTGACCCCCCACCAACCGAGCCGCCAAACTCGACCCGACAACCGACCCCAACCCACAACCGAGGAGCCCACCGCCCCGATGCCCCAATCATCTCGATCGTCATTCCGGCGAAGGCCGGAATCCAGGTCGGGTGGCGGCAGCGTGTGCGGGGGACCCTACGGCGGCCCGACGGCCGAGCCCCACCGATAGGAGGAACCGCCGTGGCGCAGTTCGAACTCAACGGCACCACCGTGACGTGCCGAGACGACCACCCCCACCTGCTGGAAGCCCTGCGCGCCGAGTTGGGCATCATGTCGCCCAAGGACGGCTGCTCGCCCACCGGTCAGTGCGGCTGCTGCGCGGTGCTGCTGAACGGCCGCGCCCGGGTGGCCTGCCAGGTGCCCCTCGACAAGGTGGAGGGCGCCTCGGTCGTGACCCTCGAGGGTTTCGACCCCGCCGAGCGGGACCGCTACGCCGGCATCTTCGCCGACCACGGCGCCCTGCAGTGCGGCTTCTGCATCCCCGGAATCCTGGTGCGCGCCAAGGCTCTCATCGACCGCAAGGGCGCCGACCTCAGCCGTGAGGAGGCCTCGCGCCACCTCGGCGGCCACCTCTGCCGCTGCACCGGCTACGTGAAGATCCTCGACGCCGTGGAGGACCTGGCCCACGGCAAGGAACCCGCCCTCACCCAGCCCGGCATCGTCGGCACCCGGGGCATCCGCTACGAGGCCACCGACCTGGCCTGCGGCTTCCGCCCCTACATCGACGACATGGTCCCCGAGGGCTGCCTGCACGCCGCGGTGCGCCTCGCCGACCACGCCCGGGCCGACGTGCTGGGTATCGACTGTGCCCCAGCGCTGGCCGTCGACGGCGTCGAGGCCGTCTTCACGGGCGCCGATGTGCCCGGCGAGCTGCGGGTCGGCATCATCCACACGGACTGGCCGGTGTTCATCCCCGAAGGCGGGCGCACCTCGTACCTGGGCGACGTCCTCGCCATCGTCGTGGCGACCGACCGGGAGACCGCCCGCCACGCCGCCACGCTCATCGACATCGACTACCGGCCCCTGGAACCGATCGTCGATCCCGTCGCCGCCGTGGAGAGCGCCCCCGACGCCGTCTGGCAGCTCGACGGCAACGTGCTGTCGGTCTCGAAGTACGCCCGGGGTGACGTGGAGGGGGCCCTCGCCGGCTCGGCCCACGTCATTCGTGAGACGTTCCAGACCCAGCGCATCGAGCACGCCTTCCTCGAGCCAGAGTCAACCCTGGCGGTGCCCCGACCCGACGGCGCCCTCTACGTCTACTCCGGTGGCCAGGGCGTCTGGGACGACCGCAACCAGATCGCCTCGGTGCTGGGCATCGACCCCTCCATGGTGACCGTCGAGCTGGTCAGCAACGGCGGGGCCTTCGGCGGCAAGGAGGACATGTCCAACCAGGCCCAGACGGCGCTGGCCGCCCACCTGCTCGGCAAGCCCGTGAAGTGCACGCTGTCGCGGGAGGAGTCGCTGCTGCTGCACCCCAAGCGCCACCCCATCCGCATGGACTACACCGCCGGGTGCGACGCCGACGGGCACCTCGCCGCGCTGCTGATCCGCATGATCGGCGACTCCGGGCCCTACGCCTCGGTCGGCATGAAGGTGCTGGAACGGGCGGCCGGCCACGCCAGCGGCCCCTATTCGGTGCCCAACATCGACGTGGAATCGGTGGCTGCCCGCACCAACAACCCCGTCTGCGGGGCGTTCCGGGGCTTCGGCGCCAACCAGGCCCAGTTCGCCATGGAGGGGGTCATGGACCGCCTCGCCGCCGAGGTGGGCATCGACGGCTGGGAGATGCGCTCGCGCAACGTCGTCACGCCGGGATCGGTGTGGGGACCGGGTCAGATCATGGACGACGGCTGCGTCGGCGCCAGGGTGTGCCTCGACGCCGTGAAGCCCACCTACGACGCCGCCCGGGCCGCCGGGCGCCCGGTGGGCATCGGCCTCGGCCTCAAGAATTCCGGCCTCGGCAATGGTCTGCGGGAAGTGGCCAAGGCGGTCGTGCGCTTCGAGCCCGACGGCACCGTGGAGGTGCGCCACTGCTGGACCGAGATGGGCCAGGGCGTGCACACCGTGGCCCAGCAGGTGGCGGTCACCGAGCTGGGCGTGGCGGCCGAGAAGGTGAAGGTCATCGTCGACACCACCCGGGAACTGGGCGCCGGGCAGACCACCGGCAGCCGGGGCACCCTCATGGGCGCCGGCTCGGTGGCCGAAGCCTGCCGGGCCGCGCTGGCCGACGGTTGCCGGGAGGGCGTGGACTACGAGGGCGAATACGTCGTCGACTGGACCAACTCGCTGCGCGACGACGTGGAGAACCCCAAGATCCACTCGTGCTTCGGGTTCGCCTGCCAGCTGGTGGAGCTCGACCCCGACAGCGGCGAGGTGTCGCGGGTGCTGGCCGCCCACGACGTCGGCAAGGCCGTGAACCCCACGCTCTGTGAGGGCCAGATCGAAGGCTCGGTGCACATGGGCCTCGGCTATGCGCTTACCGAGGGGTTCCCCTCCGACGCCGACGGCCGGCCGCTGAACGCCACACTGCGGAGCCTCGCCATCGTGCGGCCCAAGGACATGCCGCCGGTCGACGTCAAGCTGGTGGAGGTGCCCCAGCCCGACTCGCCCTACGGCATCAAGGGTGTCGGCGAGATCGGCCTGGTGCCCACGGCCGGGGCGGTGGCCGCCGCCCTGCAGGACTTCGACGGCACCTGGCGCAGCGAGCTGCCGATGCGCAACGACGCCAACCGCGAGCGCCCCTGGGGCCCGTTTGGCAACGGCAGCAACGGCAGCGGCAACGGCGCCGCCGCCCCAACCCCCGCCCAAGCCGGAACCCCCGCCCAACCCGCCACCGTCTGACAGTGCCCCAATCCGTCATTCCGGCGCAGGCCGGAATCCAGTTTGCGGATGACCGGTCGGGGCCGCCGGTGGCCGTCGGCGGATCGTCTGGCGAAATCGATCCGCCGCCGACCCCCGGCGTCCCCGCCCTACCCGTGTTGGCGATGATCTGCCGACCAGCTTCCTGACCTGATGGCCTCCCCTTACACCACCCCCGGCCTTGTCTGCTCCCACCATCATCTGTATTCGGCGCTGGCCCGGGGGATGCCGGCTCCTCCTCGGACTCCGCATGGGTTCCTGGAGATCCTGGAGTTGATCTGGTGGCGGCTCGACCGGGCGTTGGATCTGGACCTGATTCGCTGGTCGGCCATGCTCGGCGCCCTGGAGTGCTTGGAGGTGGGGTGTACGGCGGTGATCGATCACCATGAGTCGCCCAATGCGACCGAGGGGTCGCTCTCTGTGATCGCCGATGCGTGCGCCGAGGTTGGTGTGCGGGCCAGTTGTGCCTATGGCGTGACCGATCGTCATGGCGCGGAGGGGGCTCGGCGGGGGCTGGCTGAGAATGAGCGGTTCCTGCGTTCGGGCGGTGAGGGCTATGTGGGAATCCATGCGGCGTTCACGTGCACCGACGAGACGTTGGAGGCTGCTGCCGGTCTGGCCGCCGACCTCGGCGTCGGCGTGCACACCCACGTGGCCGAGGGGGAGGCTGACGCCGCGGCTGCCGAACGCCTCGCCGCCCTGAGCCGTCCCGACTGGCTGTTGATCCATGGCGTGCACCTGCCCGACGACCATCAACTGCGGGGCACCCTGGTGCACAACCCCCGCTCCAACATGAACAACGCCGTGGGCTACGCCCGGCCGGCCCGGTTCGAGGCGACCGGCAACCCCGTGGCGCTGGGCACCGACGGCATCGGCAGCGACATGCTGGACGAGTTCCGGATCGCCTACGTCCGGCTGCGGGAGAGCGACGTCACCGCCAGCCCCGAGACGCCCTGGCAGTGGCTTTCGGCCGGCTGGGACCTCATGCCCGGCGCCCGCAACGACACGGTCACCTGGAACTACGCCGCCATGGAGCCCTGGCACCTTGCGTTCAGCCCCGGCGTGCGGCCCGAAAGGGTGGAGGTGGCCGGCGAGGTCGTCTGGGCCGACGGCCAACCCACCCGCGTCGACGCCGCCGAGATCCGGGCCAAGGCCGCCGAGGCCGCCCAGCGTCTCTTTCGCCGCCTCGACGAACTCGACTGAGATGATTCTCGGAACGAGCGTGGCGGACGCCGTTGCACCGGCCCGCTCCGTCATTCCGGCGAAGAGCCTGCCCCGGACTCGATCCGGGGCCGGAATCCAATGGCAGGCGGATCGTGCACCGCCGCGATGGGACCGGCCCGACAGCTAATCGACTCGACACAGGAGGACCCCATGAGCAACGACGGCACCCGCGTGGCCATGTACCTGCAGGATGCGCACCCGCTGCGCGAGGCCATGGAGTACGTGCAGTACGCCGAGGCGAAGGGCTTCGAGGCCGTCTGGCAGGCCGAGAGCCGGCTCGTGCGCGAGGCCACCGTGCCGATGGCAGCCTTCGCCGCGGTCACCGACACCATCAAGGTGGGCTCGGGCGTGGTGGCGTCCTGGACCCGCAACGCCGCCCTCCTGGCCGCCACCTTCTCCACCCTCGACGACCTGGCGCCGGGGCGGGTGCTGCTGGGCGTCGGCGCCTGGTGGGATCCCCTCGCCCGCAAGGTGGGCATCGACCGGGCCCGCCCGCTGCGCCAGATGCGCGAGGTGGTGGAGTCGGTGCGGGCCCTGCTGGCCGACCAGAACGTCACCTACGACGGCGACTTCGTGCAGCTCGACGGTGTGGAGCTGGACTACGTGTTCCAGGAGCGCCGCCCCAAGGACGTGCCCATCTACATCGGCGCCACCGGCATGAAGATGATGGAGCTGACCGGCGAGATCGCCGACGGCGTGGTCCTGAACTACCTGGTGTCGCCCACCTACAACCAGCGGGCCATGGAGGCCCTCGAGCGGGGAGCCGCCAAGGCCGGCCGCACGGTGGACGACCTCGACCGGCCCCAACTCGTGGTCTGCTCGGTGGACGAGGACCGCCAGGCCGCCCTCGACGGCGCCCGCCTGCTGGTCACCCAGTACCTGGGCCAGCAGCCGCACATCATGAAGGCGTCCGGGGTGCCCGAGTCGCTGCTGACCGACGTTGGGCGGGTCCTCACCTGGCCGGCCACGCTCAAGCAGGTGCAGGAGGCCTCCAAGCTGGTGCCCGACGAGGTTGTGCAGATGATCTGCGCCGCCGGCACGCCCGACGAGTGCCTGGAGCAGGTGGAGCACTACCGCCGCAACGGCTGCACGTGCCCGATCCTCTACCCCTTGGGCGATGATGTGCGCCTCATGATCGACACCTTCGCCCCCGAGTCATGATTGACGAGCAGGACTATGTGGTGCATGACGCCGTCGGGCTGGCGGCGCTGGTGCGGGCTGGTGAGGTTTCGGCGCGGGAGTTGGTTGAGGCGGCCATCCGGCGGATCGAGGCTCGGAACGGTGAGCTGAACGCCGTCATCCACGAGCTGTACGACAAGGCGCTTACCGCCGCCGATTCGCCGGATCTGCCCGACGGGCCGTTTCGGGGCGTGCCGATGCTGCTGAAGGATCTCTGGCCGGCCTCGGCGGGCGATCCGGTGCATCTGGGGATGGCGGTGCTGCGGGACGCCGGCTACACCCACCCGACCGACGGCAACCAGGTCACGTGCCTGCGGCGGGCCGGTTTCGTCTTCGTGGGGCGCACCAACACGCCCGAGTTGGGCCTGGTCGCCACCACCGAGCCGCTGGCCTACGGCCCCACCCGCAACCCGTGGAACACCGAGCGCGGCCCCGGCGGCTCGTCAGGCGGATCGGCGGCGGCGGTTCTCTCGGGCATGGTGCCGGTGGCCGGCGCCGGCGACGGCGGCGGCTCCATCCGCATCCCCGCCGCGCTTTGCGGCCTGGTGGGACTCAAGCCGTCACGGGGCCGGGTCTCCAACGGGCCGCGCGAGGACGAGTCGGGCCTGTCGGTCGTGCACGTCATGGCCCGCACCGTGCGCGACACCGCCGCGCTGCTCGACGTCGAAGCCGTGCCCTTCCCCGGCGACACCGTCGTCGCCCCCGCATCCCAGCGCCCGTTCGCCGAGGAGGTGTTCCGCAAGCCCGGGCGGCTGCGGATCGGCCTCTGGGTTGACTCGCCCGGCGACGGCAGGGTGGACGTGGATCGGGAATGTGTGGCCGCTGCCGAGCGGGCGGCGCTGCTGCTGGAAGGGCTCGGCCACACCGTGGAGCCCACCGGCCCGGCGGCGCTCAGCGACGAGCGTCTCCTGGCCAACTTCGCCAAGACCTGGGGGGTGAGCACGGCATACGCCCTCGACGAGGTGGGCGAGATGATCGGCCGTCCCCTCACTCCCGACGACGTGGAGCCGGCCACCTGGTTCTCCGCCGAGCGCGGCCGCAAGACCCCCGCCACCGACATGCTCAAGACCCAAACCGCCACCCAGCTCTTCGGCCGGGCCATGGCCGGCTGGTGGGCCGACGGCTGGGACCTGCTCATCACGCCGGCCACCGCCCGCCCCGCGCCCGAGATCGGCGAGCTGGTGTCCACCCCCGACAACGTCCTGGCGAGCTTCATCAACTCCCTGCCCTACGGCACGTTCACCCTGCCGTTCAACCTCAGCGGCCAGCCCGCCATCTCACTCCCCATGGGCCAAACCGCCGAAGGCCTCCCCGTCGGCGCCCAACTCGCCGCCGCCTACGCCCGCGAGGACGTGCTGCTACAGGTCGCCGCCCAGATCGAAGACGCCGCCCCCTGGCCCCACCTCGCCCCGGACTGATCGACCTCCCTCACCGATCGATATCCTTAAGCCACTAATTCATTTGCCAATGGAATTACTGGCTCTATAATGTTGAGCATGGCGCCAGGTAGTGAACTCGGGGGATTGTCGGCTGCAAGCCGGCGCGAACTCGCGGACCTATTCGGCGGGGGTCGGCGGACTGTGACCGTTGAGGCTGCGGCCGCAGCGCTGGGTCTGAGCCAGGACGCGGCCGCGCGGCGGTTGTCGGGCTTGGCGTCGCGCGGGTGGCTAAGGCGCGTGCGCCGGGGCCTGTACCTCGCGGTGCCGGTGGATGTGCCGGATCCTGCAGCGTGGACGGATGACCCGTGGTATCTCGCCGACCTGGTGTGGAAGCCGTGCTACATCGCGGGATGGTCGGCAGCGAATCACTGGGCACTCACTGACCAGGTCTTCCGTTCCACCGTCGTAGCGACGACGCGGCGGGTCCGGCGAGTCGAGCAGGAACTTGCCGGGGCGACCTATCTCGTTCACCACGTGGGGCCCGAACGCCTTGCGTGGGGTCTCGTTGGCGAGTGGCGCCATGACCGTCGCGTGCTCGTCTCTGATCCAGTGCGCACGGTTGCCGACCTGCTCTCCAACCCCGCACTGGGTGGAGGGATCCGCCACACGATGGAGATTCTCGAGGCGTTGCTGGCGGACACAAGCGTTGAGAGCCTTGTGGATGCGGTGGACCGGCTCGGCAACGGCGCAGGACTCAAAAGGCTCGGCTATCTCTTGGAGGTTCTCGGGCGCGACGTCGAGGTGATCAATCAACCGATGACCTCGGGCATATCGCTTCTCGACCCCGCGCTGCCGTCGCAAGGTCCGAGATCGGGCCACTGGGGCCTGCGGGTGAACGCAGATGTTTCGGCGTGATTCCGCAGCGCGAAGTAGCAGACACAGCCAATCAGTGGCAACTCGCCCACAACGTCGTCGAGAAGGACTACGTCCTCGGCTGGCTGCTCGCCGGAATCGCCCAGCACGAGGTGACGAGATCTTAGGCGTTCAAGGGCGGCACGTGCCTCCGCAAGTGCTGGTTCGAGACGTATCGATTCTCCGAGGATCTCGACTTCACAGTTTCCGAGAACCACCTCGACGTGTCCGTGCTGCACGATGCGTTCGCGGTGATCGCCGAGTGGATACTCGCCCAGTGTGGCCTACGCCTCATCCTGGATGAGAAATCCTTTCGGGAGAAGCAGAACAAGCGAGGGAATCCCACGATCGAGGGGCGAATCGCTTACATCGGCCACTGGGGATGCCGACACCTCCGAAGGTGAAGCTCGACCTGACTGCCGATGAAGTAGTCGTCCGCCGGCTGGAGCGACAGCCAGTCGCCCATCCGTTCAGCGATGTTGGGGCAGGCGGTGCAACTGATCACGTCGCGGCAGTCCTCGACGCCAAGTGCGCACACGTCGACATCAAGCCTCCTACGCTGGAGACGATCCTCGACTCGCCGTTCAGAAACGAGATCGAGGCAGAGTGGTCCAACATGCTCGGCCATCAGTTGCCGTTCCTCCCGCGTTTCGAGGACTTCTGGTCGCAACTCGAGAACGTCTTCGCGTGGCTGACTGGGGTTCAGCCGGTTGCGGTACTGCCGGAGCTTGCCCCCACTGAGCCGGTGACCGACTGGCGGCCCGCGCGTCACATGACGACCTGGCGCACCGGCTCACCGATGGAGCTCATTCGATTCGCCGGTGCCAATCGTCTCCGGATCACCATCGACTACGTGGCGAAGGAAGGCCGGAGGGGACCTCGGACAGTCGAACCGTATTCGCTCCGTCGCTCCCGGAGGGGGGATCTGTTGCTGTTCGTGGTCAACGACCGTCGTCAGCTACGCGCGTACCGTGTCGATCGCATCCGCGGGGTCAGCATCGAACGCACGACGTTCGAACCTCGCTACAGAGTGGAGTTCTGAACGACCGTCGACAGCCACCGCTCCAGGTCGACACATCGCTGCGTGCCGTTAGCCTTTGGCGGGATGCCTGCCGGGGTGGGTCCCCGGCGGGGTCGGCGCCCGAGTAGCTCAGTCGGCAGAGCGATTCACTCGTAATGAATAGGTCCGGGGTTCGATTCCCCGCTCGGGCTCTACTCGCTAGCTTCGGCGGTCGGTCCCAGCGGGCCGAGGCGGTGACTCGGCCCCGCGGGTGGCTCCTAGGCTGGTGGTGTGGCTGATCGGGCTCGATTCGCCGAGTTGGCGATGCCGTACATGGACCAGCTCTACGGCGCCGCCCGGCGCATGACGCGCAACGACGCCACAGCCGAGGACCTGGTGCAGGAGACCTACCTGCGGGCCTACAAGGGCTTCGACCGCTTCACCGAGGGCACCAACCTGCGGGCCTGGCTGTTCCGCATCCTCACGAACCTCTTCATCAACGAGTACCGCCGCCGCAAACGCCGTCCCGAAGAGGTCGACCTGGGCGACACCGACAGCCTCTACCTGTACCGGGGCCTCGGCGGCGCCGACAGCGCCCGGCTGTCCCGCAGCGCCGAGGACGAGTTGCTCGACGGGCTCACCTCCGGCGAAGTGCGCGACGCCATCGAGTCGCTGCCGGAGTCCTACCGAGTGGCCGTGCTGCTGGCCGATGTGGAGGGCTTCGCCTACAAGGAGATCGCCGAGATCCTCGACGTGCCGATCGGCACGGTCATGAGCCGGCTGCACCGGGGAAGAAAGCGGCTGCGTGAGACGTTGCAGACCTTCGGAGAGGCCCGCGGCCTCGTCGACAGCGACTCCCCGGTGACGGCGGCAGCCCCCGGAGCGAACTAATGAACGAATTCCTGACCCCCGACCCGTTCGGACCGCTCGCCGAATGCTCCGGCACACCCGGCGCATGCCCGCACGCCGCGCAGCGGATCATGCGGGCCACCGAGGGGATCCCCGACGCCGGGCGCATCGCCGCGCTGCGCCGGGACTTGGAGAACTGCGCCCCCTGCATCGCCACCTTCGATATGCAACTCAACGTGCAGAGTCTCGTGGCGCTGCACTGCCGGGAGCAGGCCCCCGAATCCCTGCGCATCCGCATCTCCGAGACCCTCGACCGCATCGACCTCAGCAACATCGACGTCACCGACCTCTAGGATGTGGCCGTGGCTCTGATGGCGGTTGTCTGGCACTGGTGGATCGCCCCCCTGCTGGTGGCGCTCACGGTCCTGGCGATCATCGCCACCATCGCGGGCTACTTCAAGGTGGTGCACAGCCAGCGCTACCCGCCGCGGGGTAAGGAGCGGGCGCCCGAGTGAGCCGCCCTGCCGGGGCTCCACCGGAGCGCCCCCGGCTGCGCCGCCCGGGCACCCCGAACAGTCGCCGCACCGATCGGCACACGCCGTGAGCCAGGCCGTCGACTGGGAACTCGCCAAGAGGGTCGCCTTCCGGGTGGCCGAGCGCGGTACCCAACCCGACCTCCGCTCGCCGACGGTCCGCTCGATCGGCCGCGATTTCTCCGAGGCCACCGAGCAGGCCGAGGGCCTCGTCGCCGAGGCCACCGGACTGGAGGTGGCCAGCCAGGCGCGGGCCATGGTGGTGGATCGGCGTTCGTGGATCCGGGCCAACGTGGCGTCGTTCCAGCGGCTGCTGCGCCCGCTCACCGACCGCATGGCCACCAACGTCGACGAATCGGGCCCCATGGCTGAGATCACCCGCATGATGAGTGGCGCCGAGGTGGGGGCGCTGCTGGGCTGGATGTCAACCCGCGTGCTCGGCCAGTACGACCTGCTGATCATCGAGGACGACAAGCCCGACGACCAGGACATGGTGTACTACGTGGGGCCGAACATCGCCGTCCTTGAGCGTCGTCACGGCTTCCCCAGCCGCGAGTTCCGCCTCTGGCTGGCGCTGCACGAGACCACCCACCGGGCCCAGTTCATGGGCATCCCATGGCTGAGGCGCCACTTCCTGGGCCTCGTGGACGAGGCACTCGACGTGGTCGACCCGGATCCCGGCCGCATGATGGAAGCCGCCCGCCGCCTCATGGAGGCCCGCCGCAACGGTGAGGACCTCTTCCGCCAGGGCGGCCTGACGGCGCTGCTGGCGCCGGAGTCCCAGCAGGGCACCCTCGACAAGCTGTCGGGGATGATGAGCCTGCTGGAGGGACACGGCGACGTGACGATGGACCGCGCCGGGGCGGACCGCCTCTCGGAGTCCGCCCGCTTCGGCCGGGTGCTGCGGGCCCGGCGCTCCTCGGCCCGCGGGCTGAACAAGCTGCTGCAGCGGCTCGTGGGCATCGAGGCCAAGCTGTACCAGTACCAGGCGGGGGAGGCGTTCATCGACGCGGTGGAGCGCCTCGAAGGTACGGCCTTCGTGGATCGGGCCTGGGAGGCGCCCGACTGCCTCCCGGACATGGGCGAGATCAAATCCCCGAAGCTGTGGATCGAGCGGATGAACGCCCGCGCCGCGGCCTGACCGCGGCCCCGACGCCCTCCGGCACCGCGCCGGCGGGGCGCACCGGTGGCCGCCCGGAGGCTCCCGGCGCACCGGCGGAGCCCGCCGGTACCGGCCCGCACCCGGCCGGCCGGGCATCCCAGCAAGCACCCGAGCAGGCACGCGGGCATGCGCCCGAGCAGACA
This sequence comes from bacterium, assembly GCA_028824415.1. GTDB lineage: Bacteria > Actinomycetota > Acidimicrobiia > Acidimicrobiales > CATQHL01 > VXNF01. The sequence goes on from JAPPDX010000087.1 coordinate 13,036, forward strand.
CCCCTGGAGGCCGCCATCGCCGCGGGCGCCTTCGAGCCCTACCTGCGCCGCTGCAACTTCCCTCCGCCGCCGGCCGCGGTGACCTGCGCCGTCTCCGGCGGGGCCGACTCCACGGCCCTCCTGGTTCTGGCCGGTGCGGCGGGCCTGGCGGCCACCGCGGTCTACGTGGATCACGGCCTGCGTCCCACTTCCGGCGACGATGCCGAGGTCGTGGCCGCCGCCGCTGCGGCGCTCGGGGCGCGCTTCCGCTGCGAGCCGGTGACGGTGTCGCCGGGACCCAATCTGGAGGCGCGGGCCCGCAGCGCCCGCTACGGAGTCCTGCCCGCCGACGCCTTGCTGGGCCACACGGCCGACGACCGGGCCGAGACGGTCCTGCTGAACCTGCTGCGGGGCGCCGGGCCGGCGGGCGTCGCCGCCATGCCGCACGAGCAGCGCCGCCCCCTGCTGGGCCTGCGGCGAGCCGACACGCTGGAGGTCTGCCGGCTGGCGGGGCTGGTGCCGGTGCTCGACGAGTCGAACCTCGACCCGGCGATCCGCCGCAACCGGGTGCGCCACGAGCTGATCCCGCTGTTGGAGGAGATCTTCGAGCGGGACGTCACGCCGCTGCTGTGCCGCCACGCCGACCTGGCCGGCGAAACCGTCGAGGCGCTGGACGCGGCGGTCGCCGGCCTGGATCCCCGGGACTGCGCGGCGCTGGCGGCGGCGCCCCGGGCTCTGGCCCGCTGGGCGCTGCGCCGCTGGATCACAGAGGGCCGCCGGATCACAGAGGGCCGCCGGATCACAGAGGGCCGCCGGATCACAGAAGGCCGCTGGATCACCGAGGCCCGCGGCGCCACCCTCCCCGGCGAGCAGCATCCCCCCGATCTGGCGGCGGTGGACCGGGCCCTGGCGGTGGCTCTCGGCGAGGCCAGAGCCGCCGACGTGGGTGGCGGCTGGCGGGTCCGCCGCAGCGCACGGCGCCTGCACCTGGAAGCGACTGCGAGCACCCCCGCCGTCTGCCAGACTGACCCGCCATGAGCACCGCACCGCAAACCGACGGCGTCTCGGGCAACGGGCTGAGCTCCCCGCCGGGGCCCGAACTCATCGCCGCCGACGTCCTGCAGCAGCGGATCGTCGAATTGGGCGAGGAGATCACCGCCGATTACACCGGGCGCCGGCCGCTCCTGGTGGGCGTGCTGAAGGGGGCGTTCATGTTCATGAGCGACCTGATCCGCCAGATCGACCTGCCCGTGGAACTGGACTTCATGGCCGTGTCGTCCTACGGCGCCTCCACGAAGACCAGTGGGGTCGTCCGCATCCTGAAGGATCTGGACGTCGACCTGGCCGATCGTGACGTGCTGTTGGTGGAGGACATCGTGGACAGCGGCCTGACGCTGGCCTACCTGCGCGATCTGCTGCTGGCGCGAGGACCGGCGTCGCTGCAGGTGTGCGCCCTGCTGGTGCGCGAGGGCAGCCGCCCCAGCGCCGCCGAGCTGCGCTACGTGGGCTTCGAGGTTCCCCCCGAGTTCGTGATCGGCTACGGGCTGGACTTCGCCGAGCGCTACCGCAACCTGCCCTACATCTGCATCTACGACGAGAGCGCCGCCGCCCCCGACTAGCGCCACGGGCCGACCGCCCGGCATCCGCCGGTAGCCTGCGACGAGGACAAGCCGAGACGGATCCGGTCCGAGCATGGAGACGAAAGTCATGGGCGTGCTCCGCCTGACGCCCGACGCGTTCGCCGACAGCGGCCGATCCCCGACGCGTGCGGCTGTGAGCAGCGGCCGTTGCATGATCTCCGAAGGGGCGGACATCGTCGAGATTCTCTGCGCACCCCACAGCGAGCTTCCGCCGCCCGAACAGCTGGTGGAGGTGGTCGGGGCCCTTGCCGGCGATGTTCGGATCGCCGTGGCCACCGGCTCGCCGGAGTTGGCGGCCGCTGCCACCGCGGCGGGCGCCACGCTCATCTGTGACCACTCGACGGCCGTGCCGGCATCCCGAGGGGCCCGGGAGGCACTGATCGCCATGGCGACGGCAACCGGGGCCGGCTGGGTGGCGCTCCAGGCCCCCGCGCCGTTGCCGGCCGGCGACGCCAACGGCGCTGATCCCGGTGACAGCCGGATCGTGGCCGAGACCCTCGCGGCGCTGCGAGCCCAGGCCGACCGCCTGAGCGCAGCAGGCGTGCGGGAGATCTATCTCGATCCCGGCATCGGCTCCGGTCGCGCCCCCGCCGAGGATCTCGACCTGCTGGGCGGGCTGGAGCAGTTGGCCGCGCCCGGCTGGCCGCTCGTGGTGGGCACCGGTGACGGGCGCCTGATCGACGAGCTGCACGCCGCCGCCGACACACGCCGCCGCCGACACACGCCGCATCCCGGCGACTGCCATGCGGACCGCCTGGAGGGGGCGCTGGTGATGGCTGTCTGGGCGATGCTGGCCGGAGTGGCCGTGCTCCGCACGCACCACGTTGCCGCGACCGTGGAGGCGGCTCGCACCGTCGGTGCCAAGCACCCGGTGGGGGCGCCATGAGGGGGCGCTGGGCGGACGGCATCCAACCGCGGAACCTCGTCTGGGTGGTGAAGGAGCGGCTCGCCATCTGCGAACGACCCGGCGGCTACGGCGCCAACCATCGGGCGGTGCGTCGCACCGAGGAGATCATCTGGATCCGCCGCCACGACTTCGACTGCATCGTGTCGTTGCTGTCGGGGCCCCACAACCTCCACAGTTACGACGAACTCGAGATGCCCCACCTGCACCTCCCCCTCGGCGAGGTCCCGGGTGTGGCGCCGCTGCTGGCCGCCTACGAGGAAATCACGCGCCGCGTCGAGGCGGGGGAGCGCCTGCTGCTGCACCACGAGCGAGTCGACGACGCGCTCGCCGGGTTCCTCGCCGGATACTGGCTGTGGATGGGTCTCCACACCGATGTGCCGTCGGCCCTGCACGCCACCGAACGGCTGCTGCGCCGCCCCGTCGGCCAGCGAGGCCGCGAGACGGTGCTGGGCGTCGCCGCCTCGGGCATCAGGCGCCGCGCGAGGCCGACCGACGACGACCCCGATGGGACCACCGGCGGGTCCGGAACCTCCGACACCTCGGCCACCGGCATCACCGAGCCGCCCGCAACGCCGGCGTGGCGGATGGAGGATCGGTGAGACGCGCCTTCCTGGCTCTCGGCTCCAACCTGGGCGACCGCCGGGCGCTGCTGGCGGCCGCGGTCGCCTCCCTGGACGACGTGGTGGCGATCTCGCCGGTCTACGAGACCGACCCGGTGGGCCCTCCCGGTCAGGGCTCTTATCTCAACATCGCGGTGGAGCTCCGCACCGAGCGCTCCGCCCGAGAGCTCCTGAAGGTGGCTTTCGAGTTGGAGTCCGAGGCCGGGCGCCGGCGACGGGTCCGCTGGGGACCGCGCACCCTCGACGTCGACGTGCTGTGGGTGGAGGGGGAGACCGTCGACGAGCCCGACCTGAGCGTTCCCCATCCGCGCATGCACGAGCGAGGTTTCGTGATGGTTCCCCTCGGCGATCTGGCCCCCGAACTGGCGCCTGGCTGGACCGTCGACAGCGCCGACGGTGTGTACTGCGCCGGCGAACTGGGCGGCGCCTGAGCCGGCCGTTGCGCGACGTCCACCTACTCCAGGAGGTTGCGGCCGCACGGACGTATTGCGAGGCCGCCCGTGCCCGCGGCGAGGTGGTCGGGCTGGTCCCCACCATGGGTGCGCTACACGACGGGCATCTCAGCCTGCTGCGGCGATCGGTCGCCGAGAACGACGTGACCGTCGCGACGATCTTCGTGAACCCGCTGCAGTTCGGCGCCGGCGAGGACCTCGAGGCGTACCCCCGGGGCTTCGACGACGACGTACGGCTCTGCGCCGCCGAGGGAGCCGCCGCGGTGTTCGCGCCGAGCACAGCCGAGATGTACCCGGCGCCTCCGGTCACCTCCCTGGACTTCGGCGGGCTGTCGGCAGTCCTGGAGGGTGCCTGCCGGCCCGGACATCTGGCGGGGGTGGGTGTGGTGGTGGCGAAGCTGTTCGCCATCGCCGGGGCCTGCCGGGCCTACTTCGGCGAGAAGGACTGGCAGCAGCTGGCGGTGGTGCGGCGCCTGGCGACCGACTTGTCACTGCCCGTCGAGGTCGTGGGCTGCCCCACCGTTCGCGAACCCGACGGCTTGGCGCTGTCGAGCCGCAACGCCTACCTGGGCTCTGCTGAGCGCGCCGCCGCCGGGGTGCTGCACCGGTCGCTGCGTGCCGGGGCGGGCCTGATCGAGGCGGGGGAGCGCCGCACCGGGGCCGTGGAGGCGGCGATGGCCGAGGTTCTGGCCTCCGAGGCGCTGCTGGGTCCGGTGGACTACGCCTGTGTCGTCGATGCCGCCACGCTCCAGCGGCGAGAACCGCTGGCCGGCGAGTTGCGGCTGCTGGTGGCCGCGCATCTCGGAGGCGCCCGCCTGATCGACAACCTCGGCGCCGCGGCCCCGCCGCCGTAACCTGCGGGTAGGCCCGCCCGCCCCACCAGCCGGCCCCAGGAGCCCGAGGTACGCCCGTGACCGACCGCAGGGACATCCCCTACCGCTTCGAGCCGACCGCCACGGCGGCGCAACTGCACGCGGCCCACGGCGACCTGGCGGCGGGCGAGTCCTCCGGTGTCCAGGCGACGGTGGCCGGCCGCCTCATGCTGCGCCGGGTGCAGGGCAGGCTCTGCTTCGGCACCATCGACGACGCCAGCGGCGTGCGCATCCAGCTCTTCGCCCCGGCCGCCGCCACACCCGACTACGAGGAGTTCTGCGGGCTCTCGATCGGCGACTGGGTGGGTGCCTCCGGCGAGGTCATGAAGACCCGCCGGGGCGAGCTGTCCGTGCAGGTGGGGGACTGGCGCCTGCTCGCCGAGGCCCGCCGGCCCTTCCCCGACAAGTGGCACGGCATGGCCGACACCGACACCCGGTACCGGCAACGCTACGTGGACCTTTGGGTCTCTCCGGGCACCCGCGAGGCCTTCGAGATCCGCAGCGCGGCGGTCGCCGCGATCCGCGCCGAACTGGCGGCGCGGGGATTCACCGAGGTGGAGACCCCGATGCTGCACCCCATCCCGGGCGGGGCGGCGGCACGACCCTTCGTCACCCATCACAACGCCCTGGACTGTGACTTCTATCTACGGGTCGCCCCCGAGCTGTACCTGAAGCGCCTGATTGTGGGCGGTCTGACCCACGTCTTCGAGCTCGGGCGGATCTTCCGCAACGAGGGCCTGTCGCCTCGCCATAGCCCCGAGTTCACGATGCTCGAGCTCTACCAGGCCTACGCCGACTACACCGACATGATGGTCCTCATCGAGGAGCTCAGCGCCGCCGCGGCCACCGCCGCGACCGGCGGCACCGAGCTGGAAGTGGGTGAGCGCGGCCTCGACCTGGCGCCGCGGTGGCGGCGCGCCACGATGGCCGAAGTGGTTTCGGAGTTCATCGGGCGGGACCTGCCGGTCACCGGCGAGCCGGACAGCCCCGCCGCAGCCGACCTGCGCCGGGAGGCCGACCGCCTGGAGGTCGCCACCGAGGCGGGCTGGTCGGCCGGCCGCATCCTGGCGGAGATCTACGAGCGCCGGGTGGAGTCCGAGATCTGGGACCCCACCTTCGTGTGCGACTTCCCGGTGGAGGTCTCGCCGCTGGCGCGCCGCCACCGTCACAGCGACGGCCTGGCCGAGCGATTCGAGGCGGTCGCCGCCGGGCGGGAGCTGGCCAACGCCTTCACCGAGCTGGCCGACCCCGACGAGCAGCGCAGCCGCTTCGCCGCCCAGGAGCACCGCCGCCGGGGCGGCGACAGCGAGGCCATGACCACCGACGAGGACTACCTGCGGGCGCTGGCATACGGGCTGCCGCCCACCGGGGGGCTCGGCCTCGGCATCGACCGCCTGGTCATGCTGCTGTGCGGCACCGAGACGATCCGTGACGTGGTGCTGTTCCCCACCCTGCGTCCCACCGCCGGCGGAGGAGAGCCCTGACCATGCTGTTGGCAATCGACGTGGGGAACACCCAGACGGTCCTGGGGCTGTACGAGCTCGGCGACCCGGCGAATCTGGAGACCGCCGAGGGCGGCCTGGTCGGCCACTGGCGGGCGGCCACCAACGGCGACGCCACCGCCGATGAACTGGCGGTGCTGATCGACGGGTTCCTCGCCGTGGAGAGCTGGGAGCTGCTCGGCGACGTGTCCGGGGTGGCCGTCGCCTCCGGAGTGCCGCGGGTCACCGCCGCGCTGCGGGAGATGGTCGCCCACTACTTCGACTTCGTCCCCGTCACCATCGAGCCCGGTGTGCGCTCGGGCATCCCTATCCGCTACGACGACCCGCGGGAGGTGGGTGCCGACCGGATCGCCAACGCGGTCGGCGCCGTGGCCCTCTACGGGGGCCCCACGATCGTCGTGGACTTCGGCACCGGCACGACCTTCGATGTGATCAGCGAGGCCTGCGAGTACCTCGGCGGCGTCATCTCCCCGGGCATCGAGATCAGCCTGGAGGCGCTGTTCGAGCGGGCGGCCGCGCTGCGTTCGGTGGAGTTGACCGCGCCCCGGAACGTCATCGGGCGGAGCACCGCCGAGTCGCTCCAGTCCGGCGCCATCTACGGCTACGCCGCGCAGGTGGACGGTCTGTGCCGGCGCATCATGGCCGAGATCGGGCCCTCCACGGTCGTCGGCACCGGCGGTCTGGCCCCGCTGATCTCGCCGCACACCGCCTGCGTGCAGCACGTCCAGCCGTGGCTCACCCTGCACGGGCTGCGGACCGTCTGGTACAAGAACGTCGAAGGTCACCCCGACGTCCCGTCCGGGGACGGCCCGAGAGGCGGGTAGTGGCCAGGGGCCGCACGGAGCGGTTCATAACCGGCCGCCTCGAGGGCGGATCGCTCCGCCGCGAGCCCGACACCCTGATCGTCGAGGAACCCCTCTCGATCCGTCTCGACGACGTGCTCGTCGCCACCACGATGCGCACCCCGGGACACGACTTCGAACTGGCCGCGGGGTTCTGCCACGCCGAGGGGTGGCTCGACGGCGCGGCCATCCGCCGCATCCGCTACTGCGGCGAGGGTCCACCGGCGGAGTCGGAGTTCAACGTGGTGTCGGTGGAGACCGACGGGAACGGGCCGCCGGCGGTGCCCCGGCTGGGCATCACCTCCTCGGCGTGCGGCATCTGCGGCACCGAGGCCCTGGAACGGCTGGCCGGGACGCTGACACCGCTGCCGGAGACCGAACCGTTCGAGCCCGCCACCCTGGCCGTGGTGCCCGACCGCATGCGCGGCCTGGAGGACCTGTTCGGCGCCACCGGCGCGGTGCACGCCGCCGGTGTGGCCGACCGCGCCGGGGAGCCCCTGCTGGTGCGGGAGGACATCGGCCGTCACAACGCCGTCGACAAGGTCGTCGGCCGGCTGCTCCTGGACGGGGCGCTGCCCGCCACCTCGCTGTGTCTCTACGTCAGCGGCCGGGCCTCCTTCGAGATGGCTCAGAAGGCCTGGGCGGCGGGGTTCAGCGCCCTCGTGGCCGTGAGCGCGCCGTCGGCTCTGGCCGTGCAGGTCGCCCGCCGCGCCGGCCTGCAGCTCGGCGGCTTCGCCCGGGACGGCGCGGTCCGCATCTACGCCGACTGAGCTGTCCGGCCCGGGCCGGGGGCCGCCGATGCCGAGTCCGGCTCTCGCCTTCGTAATCGATCCGGACTTCGCCCCCGACGTCCCCCGCCCTCGGTGGTCTGCGGGCGTCCGGTCGGGGCCGCCGGTGGCCGTCGGCGGATCGTCTGGCGAAATCGATCCGGCGCCGCCCCCCGGCGTCCCCGCCCTCGGGTGTTGGCGGCTGTCCGGTCGGGGCCGCCGGTAGCCTCGGCTCATGCTTGGTGCCAGCGATCTTGAGCGCGCGCCCGAGCCGATGACCCCCTCCGACGGGCTCGGCGTCCTGCATCTCTTCTGCCGGCTTGGTGAGGGCTGGAGCGGTGAGGCCGTGGTCGGCGCCGTCGGTGCGGCGACCGGGCGCGGCACCCAGGTGGTCTCGGTGGCGATCCTGGGCCACAAGGCCGACGTGGGCTTCATGGCGCTGGATGCCGACCTGTGGAACCTGCGCCTGCTGCAGCGGGACTTGGCGGCGACCGGGCTGGAGGCGGTGGCCTCGTATGTGTCGCTGACTGAGGTGTCCGAGTACGCCGCCGGCGTGCCTGAGGAACTGAAGCAGCACCGCCTCTACCCGCAGCTTCCCCCGCCGGGCAAGCCGGCGTGGTGCTTCTACCCCATGTCGAAACGTCGGGGCGACCAGCACAACTGGTTCACGCTGCCCTTCGAGGAGCGCAAGGATCTGATGTACGAGCACGGAAGCTCGGGAAGGAACTTCTCTGGCCGGGTGCTGCAGGTGGTCACCGGCTCGACGGGCATCGACGACTTCGAGTGGGGCGTCACGTTGTTCGCCGTGCGCCCCGATGACCTGAAGGATGTGGTCTACACGCTGCGCTACGACCGGGCATCGGCGATCTACGCCGAGTTCGGACCGTTCTATGCGGGGATGGTCACCCCGGTGGAGGACCTGGTGGCGCTGCTGGCCGAGCCCGGCGGGAAGGGTTCCCGCTAGCGGCGCCGGCGGCTCGGCGCAGGCCCGCCGGGTACGTCCGCTGTAGCCTGCAGGCGACGGGCCGGCGCACCGACAACCGGCCGGCGCCCCGACGGGCGAGGAGCACCGTGACCGACATCCGGACGGCCAGCACCGCAGACACCGCCGTCGCCGGACGGCTCGCCTCCCTACGGGCGCTGCTGTCCGAGGCCGCCCCGGTCGTGGTGGCCTTCAGTGGCGGAGTGGATTCCTCGCTGCTGGCCTGGGTCGCCAATGACGTGGTGGGGCCGCAGCGGGCGCACGCCGTCACCGCGGTGTCGCCGTCGCTGGCGGAGACCGAGCATGCGGAAGCCCGGCGCCTGGCCGAGTCCTGGGGGTTGCGCCACAGCGAGGTCGAGACCCTCGAGATGGAGAGCGCCGCCTACCGGGTCAACGACGCGCAGCGCTGCGCCCACTGCAAGGACGCCCTCATGGACGCCCTGGAACCGCTGGCCATCGCGGAGGGGGCCACCGTGACCCTCGGCGTCAACCTGGACGACTTGGGCGACCACCGTCCCGGCGTGGAGGCCTCGGCGGGTCGCGGTGCCCGCTTCCCTCTTGTGGAGGCGGGATTCACCAAGGAGGCGGTGCGGGCCGCCGCCCGGCTGCTCGGCCTGGAGGTCTGGGACAAGCCGGCGGCGCCGTGCCTGGCGTCGCGCCTTCCTTATGGCACGCCGGTGTCGCCACCGGTGCTGCGCACCGTCGGGCAGGCCGAGGCCGCCCTGGCGCGCCTGGGGTTCGGGGAGCTCCGTGTGCGCCACTACGGCGATCTGGCGCGCATCGAGGTTCCGCCGGATCGCCTGGGCGACGTGGTGGACGCCCGGGCTGCCGTCGTGGCCGCCGTGCGGGCCGCGGGCTACAGCTACGTGACCCTCGACCTCGAGGGCCTGCGTTCGGGCAACCTCAACGCCGCCCTAGATGAGGCGTCGGGGGCCTCGAGCGCCAACAGCCACCCGGCCGAGACCGCCGGTTGAGACCGTGGAGGGGTTGACCGACCCGGGCCCCGCCGCGACCCGGCGCGCCGCGGCCCCGCTCGAGCGGGCTGCAGACCCACCGAAGCAGATATGACCGCGCCCCTGGCCGCCGCCGAGGGCGCCCGCCCGCTCGACCGGCGACGGATCATCGCCAACCGGCGCCTCGTGGGGACCGTGTTCTGCCGCGCCTACAGCCGCCGGGTGGACGAATGGCTGGCCGGCACATACGGCGCCGCCGGCGGTCCCACCCGGGGCGTGTCGCTGGTCGCCGTCGGCGGCTACGGCCGCTCCGAGCTCAGTCCCGAGAGTGACCTCGACCTGCTGTTGCTGCACGAGCGCGGCCACGACGTCAACAAGCTGGCGGGCGAGTTGTGGTACCCCGTCTGGAACGAGGGCCTGAAGCTCGGCCATGCCGTTCGCACCGTGCCCGAGACGCTGCAACTGGCGTCGGATGATCTCGACACGGCCACGTCGCTGCTGTCGGCGCGCCACGTGGCCGGCGACCCGAGCCTCGCTGAGCGCCTCGCCGCCAGTTCCCGCGACCAGTGGTCCCGCCGGGCCCGCAGGTGGCTGCCGCAGCTGGCTCGGGACGCCCGCTGGCGGGAACTCGAACACGGAGAGGTCGCCTTCAGGCTCCAGCCCGACCTGAAGGAGTCCACCGGGGGCATGCGCGACCTGCAGGCGCTGCGCTATGTGTCCCTGGCGCGCCCCGATCTGGCCGATCCCGACAGCATCCTGGTGCGCGGCGCCCACGAGACGCTGCTGGCCGCCCGCGTCGAGTTGCACCGCGCCACCGGCAACGCCCGGAACCTGCTCACACTCGAGGTCCAGGCCGACGTGGCCGCAGCACTCGGTCACAGCTCCGTCGAGGAGTTCATGACCACGGTGGCCGCGGCGGGCCGCACGGTCGGCTGGGTGGCCGACGAGACCTGGGCCCGCATCGAGCACTGGGCGTCGCCGCGGGGAGTTCGGCGGCGCCGCTCGGCGGTCACGACCCTCGAGCCGGGTGTGCAATTCCACCAAGACCGCAACGAGGTGCGCCTGCTGCCGGAGCTGGAGTCGCGCGACGACCCGCTGCTCTCGCTGCGGGTGGCGGTCGCGGCGGCGAGCCGGGGCGCCCGCATCGAGCGTGACTCGTTGCTGCGGCTCGGCGCCGGCATGGGTCCGCTCGGCGATCCGTGGCCGACCGGCGCCCAGGAACTGTTCGTGGACCTGCTGGCCTGCGGTCGCAACGCCATCCCCGTCATCGAGGCGCTCGACCAGGTCGGCGTGGTCGTCAAGATCCTCCCCGAGTGGGAGACCTGCCGGAGCCGCCTGCAGCGCAACGACTACCACCGGTTCACCGTGGACCGTCACCTGTGCGAGACGGCGGCGCAGGCGGCCGACATGATCGCCGGAGGCGAGGTGAGCGTGCGGCGTCGCGACCTGCTGCTGGTGGCCTCCCTCCTGCACGACATCGGCAAGGGCTACCCGGGCGACCACACCGAAGTCGGCATGGAGCTCATGGAGGTCATCGGGCGCCGCATGGGCTTCGACGACGACGAGGTGGCCACGCTCGTGCGACTGGTGGAACTCCACCTGCTGCTTCCCGACGTGGCCATCCGGCGGGACATCGACGAGATCGGCACGGTGCAGCGCGTGGCGGAGCAGGTGCGGAGCGTCGAGATGCTGGAACTGCTGGCAGCCCTGACCGAGGCCGATGCGATCTCCACGGGACCCTCGGTGTGGACCCGCTGGAAGGCCGACCTGGTGCGGGGCCTGGTGCGCCGCACGGAGAACTACCTCCGCAGCGGCGTGCTGGGCGGGGAGCCTGAATCGTTCCCCACTCCCGGGATCAGCGAGGCCATGCGGGTCGGCGTCGAGCTGCTGGAGGTCTCCGACCGGCGCCTCGCCGTCGTCGTACCCAGCGCGCCGACCGTGCTGGGTGCGGTGGCGGGCGCGATCAGCCTCAACGGCCTGAACGTCCTCTCCGCCGCGGTGCACACCGACTGCGGCATGACCGCGCTCTCGGTCTTCGTGGAACCGTCGCCGGGTGTGGGACTCGACTGGGAGCCGGTGCTGAGCGATGTCCGCGCCGCTCTCGCCGGCGAGCTGGTGCCCGGCGAGCGGCTGGCGCGTTGGGCGCACGCCGCCTCAGGGTCGGGCGATGTGCTGGCTCCCGAGCCGGTGACCGAGTCCTACGTGAAGTTCGACAACGAGATCTCCTCGATGACGGTGATCGAGGTGGCGGCGCCCGACAGCCTCGGCCTGCTCCACTGGATCACCGAGGCGTTGGTGCGCTCGGGACTGCACATCGAGCAGGCGAGGGTGCAGACCCTCGGCGACCATGTGGTCGACTCGTTCTACGTGCACGATGGTGGCGGCGGGCGGATCGCCGACCCCGAGCGGCTCGAGCGGATCGCTGAGGCGGTGCGCGAGGCGGCGGGCATTGCCCGAGCGCCATGACCGGCCCGCCTCCGAGCAGCCCCGCGGGCCGCTCCCCCCAGGGCACCGGCGCCCGGCCCCACGGCCCCGCCGACGTTCCCATCGACGAGCCGATCGACGGCCCCACCCACGAGCCCATCGGCGAGTTGGAGCTGCTGCGCTGGAGTGAGGCGCTGGCCGGCATCGCCCGCACCGGCCTGGGGTTCACCGACAGCCACTACGAGCGCGAGCGTTTCGAGGAGGTGCTGGCCGTGGCCGCCGACATCCGGGCCGCGGCGGGTCGCTGCCACGATCCCGCCACCCAGATCACCGAGTGGCTCGCAGTTGTGGGCAAGGGTGTCCCCGGCTACGTCACCCCCAAGGTGGCCGTGGGGGCGGTGGTGAGCGACGACGACAACAGGGTGCTGTTGATCCGCCGGGCGGACTCGGGGTTCTGGCTGTACCCCACCGGCTGGGCCGACGTGGGCTACTCCTCCTCGGAGATCGCGGTCAAGGAGGTGGCCGAGGAGACCGGCATCGACTGCGAGCCGGTCCGGCTCATCGCGGTGCTCGACAGCATGCGCCACGGCTTCACGTCGGTGCCCACCTACTCGCTGGTGTACCACTGTCGGGCGGTGGGCGGAGAGTTGCGCGCCCACCCGGTGGAGTGCACCGGCGTGGGGTTCTACTCACAGGACGATCTGCCGTCCCCGCTCGCCGGCCCCGACATCTGGGTGGAGCACGCCTTCAACTCGGTGCGCGGCGAGGCCACCGCCGTCCTTTTCGACGCTCCCCGGGAACCGCTCTGGCGCGCCGAGACCTGAGATATGCCGAAAATCCTTCTTCAATAGAGAAATATCCAATATAATATAGTATCTCTCAGTGATAGTCAATCCCAATCACCGTGCCGATCCACTAGGTTTGTGCGGGAACTAGTGTCACCACTGGACCGTCGACTCAAAGAGGAGGGGATCGGCATGTTCAAGTCCAAGCCTTCACGTCTTCTGTTTTCTCTGTTCGCAGCCCTGTTATGCGTGGTCCTCGTGGCCGCCGCCTGCGCTGACGAGGACGAGCCCAGCGCTCAGCCCACCGCTACCACCGAGGCGGAGACCACGGACACCACCGAGGGCCCCGAGGCGCCTCCGCCGCCGGGCGAAATGACCCATCTCGGCGACGGGTCGCTGGGCGTCGTGCGGGTCGAGGCGGGTGACGCCATCCAGATCCGCTCGCTGAACGCCATCTCGGGCGACGTGGCATTCTTCGGCCTGCCCATCGAGCGGTCGGTCGTGCTGGCCATCGAGGACTACGGCCAGATCAAGGGCTTCGACGTGGACTTGGGCACCACCCTCGACGATCTCTGCTCCAACGACGGCGGTCAGGCCGCGGCACAGACCGTCGTGGCCGACACCCAGGTGGTCGGCGTGATCGGCACCTCGTGCTCCGGTGCGGCGGTGGCGGCGGCGCCGCTCATCACCGCCGCCGGAATGGTGCTGATCTCCGGCGGCAACACGTCGCCGGCCCTGACCTCGGACTTGGCCGGCAACGCCGGGCCCAACTACAGCGTCGGCTACTACCGCACCGCTCACAACGACCTGTTCCAGGGTGCGGCCATGGCCGAGTTCGTGTACACCGAGTTGGGGATCTCCACGGCGGCGGCCATTCACGACGGCGACCCGTACACCCAGGGTCTCGCCAAGGCCTTCACGGACGCCTTCGCGGCGTTGGGCGGCGAGGTGACCGGGTTCTCGGCGGTCAACAAGGACGACACCGACATGGTGCCGGTGTTGACCGAGGTTGCCGCCGGCAGCCCCGGGGCGCTGTTCTTCCCGATCTTCCAGCCGGCCGGTGACTTCGTCGCCGACCAGGCGCCGGGCGTGTCCGGGTTGGAGAACACCGTGCTGCTGGCCGCCGACGGTCTGCTGAACACCAACTACCTGTCGCTGCCGCAGACGGTCGGTATGTACTTCTCGGGGCCGGATCAGCGCTTCGGCGACAACGTGAACCAGGGCACCGGCAAATCGGCGGTCGACTTCCTGGCGGCATATGAGGCCGACTACGGCGAGCGGCCGGCGGCGCCGTTCTGGGCCCACGGCTACGACGCCACGACGCTGCTGCTCGACGCCATCAACGCCGCCTCGTACCTCGACGGCGACACACTTGTGGTCGACCGCCAGGGCGTGCGCGACTTCCTGAACGACGTGCAGGGCTACAGCGGCCTCATCGGCACGATCAACTGCGACAACTTCGGCGACTGCGGCTCCTCCCGCATCACGGTGATCCAGAACATCGGCGGCGAGGAGAACGCCGAGGCCAGTATCGAGAACGTGGTCTTCTCGTTCTCGCCGCTGGGCTCGGCCGCCGAGGCCGGATCGATCCCGCCGATCGAGTTGGAGACGCCGTTCGGTGACGGTTCGCTGGGCGAGGTCAGGATCGAGGCCGGCGACGCGGTGCAGATCCGCTCGCTGAACGCCATTTCCGGTGACGTGGCCTTCTTCGGCCTGCCCATCGAGCGCAGCGTCGTCCTGGCGATCAGGGACTACGGCCCGGTGCGCGGCTTCGACGTGGATCTGGGCACCACGCTGGACGACCTGTGCTCCAATGACGGTGGCCAGGCGGCCGCCCAGACCATCGTGGCCGACGAGGACGTGATCGGCGTGATCGGCACGTCGTGTTCGGGCGCGGCGGTTGCGGCGGCGCCGCTGATCGGCGCGGCGGGCATGACGATGATCTCCGGCGGCAACACCTCGCCGGCGCTCACGTCCGACCTCGCCGGCACCGCGGGGCCCAACTACAGCGAGGGCTACTACCGCACGGCCCACAACGACCTGTTCCAGGGCGCGGCGATGGCCGAGTTCGTCTACAACGAGTTGGGCATCGGGTCCGCAGCGGCGATCCACGACGGCGACCCGTACACCCAGGGTCTGGCGCAGGCGTTCACCGACGCCTTCGCGGCGCTGGGCGGCGACGTGACCGGGTTCACGGCGGTCAACAAGGACGACACCGACATGGTGCCGGCGTTGACCGAGATCGCCGCCGGCAGCCCCGGGGCGCTGTTCTTCCCGATCTTCCAGCCGGCCGGCGACTTCATCGCCGACCAGGCGCCGGGCGTGTCCGGGTTGGAGAACACGGTGCTGCTGGCCGCCGATGGCCTGCTGAACACCAACTACCTGTCGCTGCCGCAGACCGCCGGGATGTACTTCTCCGGGCCCGATCAGCGCTTCGGCGACAACGTGAACCAGAGCACCGGGAAGAACGCCAACGACTTCCTGGCCGCTTACGAGGCCGAGTACGGCGAGCGGCCGGCGGCGCCGTTCTGGGCGCACGGCTACGACGCCACGGCGATGCTGCTGGACGCCATCGTGGCCGCCTCCTGGCTGGACGGCGACACCCTGGTGGTGGACCGCCAGGGCGTGCGCGCCTACCTGGATCAGCTCCGGGGCTACAGCGGCCTGATCGGCACGATCAACTGCGACGACTTCGGCGACTGCGGTGCCGCCCGCATCACGGTGGTCCAGAACCTCGGCGGCGAGGCGAACGCCGACGCCAGCATGGAGAACGTCGTCTTCTCCTACGCCCCGTAGGCCAAATCCGAACAAGCAACAACCGCTGAGAGCCCGCGCCTATTGTTGTAGCCCGTGAGGCACTCCGGTGATCGGTAAGTGGGCGTCCCGCACCGGGGCGCCCCGTACCGGTGTCGATCGATTCCTGACGGTCCTGCGCGTCGTCGCGGTCGGGCTCCCGGCCGTGGGCATCGCGGCGTTCATCGCCCAGGAGATCAATCTCGACAACGCCTTCGCCCAATGGGCCAACCCCGACGCCACCGGCCTGACCGGCGCCGCGTTCCGGGGCCTGGTCATCACGGGCATCTCCCAGGGGGCCATGTACGGGCTGATCGCGCTCGGCTACTCCATGGTCTACGGCGTGCTGGGCTTCATCAACTTCGCTCACGGCGAGGTGTTCATGATGGGCGCCATGACCGGCATGATCACCTCCAACAAGCTGGCTGACGCCGGCTATTGGGAGAGCAACTTCGTCGGCTCGCTGGTGATCGTGATCTTCGGTTCGATCCTCGTTTCGACGTTCCTGGCGGTCGTCATGGAGCGGGTCGCCTACCGGCCGCTGCGGGGCGCGCCCCGGCTCATCCCGCTCATCACGTCGATCGGTGTGTCGTTCTTCATTCAGAACATGTCGATCGTGCTCTTCGGCCCTGCCACCAAGAACTACCCCGAGAGGCCCGACTGGCTGAAGAACAAGCACACCGCTCTGCAGATCGAGGGCGACAAGATCATGGTGATCGTGGCAGCCGCCCTGTCGATGCTCATGCTCTGGTACCTCGTTGAGCGCACCAAGGTCGGAAAGGCGATGCGGGCGGTCGCCGAGGACGCCGAGATCGCCGCTCTCATGGGCATCGACGTGAACCGCACCATCGTGATGGTGTTCGCCGTCGGCGGTGCCTTCGCCGGGGTCGCCGGAATCATGTGGGGGCTCGACTTCGGCAGCGTGATCGGCCATACCGGCTTCCTGCCCGGCATCAAGGCCTTCAGCTCGGCCGTGGTGGGCGGCATCGGTCACTTGGGCGGCGCAATGGTCGGCGGGCTGTTCATCGGCATCGCCGAGTCCGTGGGGCCGCTGCTGGTACTGGAGCCGCTGGGTGTCAAGGGCGTGTCGCAACTCCGTGACGCCGTCGCCTTCGCGATGCTCATCGGGATGCTGCTACTGCGGCCGAGCGGCATCTTCGGCGAGCGGCTGCGGGCCGAGGACCGGACATGACCGCCACCGAAATGCGACCCGGGCCCCCCGAGGAGCTCGCTCCGCCGCGCCGGGCGCGGGACCTGGATTGGGGCCGCCTGCTCCGCCTGGGTGGCGTCGCCGCCTTCGTGCAGATGTTCATCTCCCTGGCGGGCATGCCGGTGCGGCTCGACGAACGCCTCGTCATCGAGTCGATTCTCAGCCTCGGCTACGTGTTCATCGGGGCCATCCCCATCGTCGTGGGTCATCGCATTGGCCGCCAGGTCAAACTGGAGGGCGTTCCGATCCACAAGGCCGGCCGGTACGAACTGCTCGGCGGCGCCCTGGTGGGGGCTCTGGCGGGCGCGGGCCTGTCGCTGCTGGTGGTGCTGCTCACCCACTTCGACCTCCGGGAACCGCTCGTCAACTGGAGCCCGCAGCTGAGGGACCTGCTCTCCTTCAACCAGGGCCTCACCTTCGGCGTGCTGATCTGGCTGGGCATCGGAGCCGTGGGGGGCTTCGTCGGCGGCGGTCTGCGATTGCTGCCGGCCCGCTGGCGCCGGACGCTGGTGACGATGGCAACGACGGTGGTGCTCGCCTCGATCCTGGAGCAGCTCGTCGTCGACTTGGTGAGCGGTGTCCGCCTGGAGCCGGTGGCCGACTGGTTCTACGCCCGGCGGGGCGGCCTCACCCAGCCCGGTGCCGGGGTGACCGCCGCCATCGCCGGCGTGGCGGCGTTCTTCGGGCGCGGCCGCCTGAAGGCCACCCGCGAGAGGATCAAGACCCTCGAGGGCCCGGCGCGCACCAGGGCCAACGCCGGCATGATCCTGCTGACCGGGGCGGTCCTGATCGTCGTGCCGATGCTGGTCGGCAGCCTCACCAACGAGCTGTTGGCCAACGTCGGTCTGTTCGTGCTGCTGGCGCTGGGGCTCAACATCGTCGTCGGCCTCGCCGGCATCCTGGATCTCGGCTACGTGGCCTTCTTCGCCGTCGGCAGCTACACCGCCGCGGTGCTCACGGCGGCCACCTCGCCCAAGATCAACCCCGAGTTCCCCTGGTTCGTGGCGCTCATCTTCGTGGTCATCATCACCGGGCTGGTGGGGCTGTTCATCGGGGCGCCGGTCATCCGCATGCGCGGTGACTACCTGGCCATCGTCACCCTGGGATTCGGTGAGATCATCCGTCTGCTGTTCCTGTCGGATTGGCTCTCGGGATGGTTCGGCGGCTCCCAGGGCATCACCGCCATCGGCGGGGTGGAGATCTTCGGCCTCACGACCGTCGACGGCACCAACCCGCGCAAGGTCTTCTACCTGGTGCTGGTCTTCTGCGTCATCGCCATCTACGTCTCGTGGCGCCTGGAACGCTCGCGCCTGGGGCGCGCCTGGATGGCGGTGCGCGAGGACGAGACCGTGGCCGAGGCCATGGGCGTCAACACCGTCAACGTCAAGCTGCTGGCCTTCGTGGTGGGTGCCATCCTCGGGTCGTTCAGCGGCGCCATCTTCGCCAACAAGGTGGGCTCGGTGTTCCCGTCCAGCTTCCTGATCCTGGTCTCCATGGTCATCCTCGTGGTGGTGATCTTCGGGGGAATGGGCAGCATCATCGGCGTCATCGCCGGCGCGGCGCTTCTCATCGGCGTGCTGGGCGGGCCCAAGCAGCCCGGCCTGCTGCAGGAGTTCTCCGAGTTCAAGCTGCTGATCTACG
>JAPPDX010000071.1 GCA_028824415.1 bacterium
GCCCACGCACAGTTCGAGACGATCCATCCGTTCGTCGACGGGAACGGGCGCACCGGGCGCGCGCTGATCCATCTGGTGCTGCGACGGCGCGGACTCGTGCCGCGCATCCTTCCCCCGATCTCGCTGATCCTTGCCACATGGCCTCGCGACTACGTCGGTGGACTCACGGGGACGCGCTACGTGGGCATTCCCGATTCCGAGCAGGCCCACGCCGGTCTCAATCACTGGATCGCGCTGTTCGCGAGCGCATGCCGGCGCGCCGCCGCCGACGCCGGGCACTTCGAGGAGCAGGTGTGGGCGCTTCAGGACTCCTGGCGCGAGCGGCTCGGGTCGGTGCGCCGCGGGTCGGCGGCTGATCTGCTCGTTCGCGCATTGCCCGGCGCGCCCCTGGTGACCGTCACGACGGCCTCGGAGTTGATCGGGCGGTCGTTCCAGGCGACCAATCAGGCGATCGAGCGGCTGGTGGGAGCCGGTGTTCTTGAGCAGGTGACCCTCGGGCGGCGAAACCGTGCGTTCGAGGCCCTCGAAGTGATCGAGGAGTTCACGGCGCTGGAGCGCCAGCTCGCGAGCCCGGGAGGAGATACCCTCGCCTCCGAGCCGATCAGGCGCGTCCCCCGAGGGCACCGGTAGGCCCGGCGACGCTCACAGCGAACTGCCCTCATCCAGTGGTCGGAACCGTCGCGGCGGTCGGTGTTCGCGCCGGCCGTCACGTGTCGCATTCTGCCGTCCTTTCCCCCACCCTCGCTGCACTGCGGGGCTCTCCGGAGGACCCGAGAAGCAGCCACTCGACTGGTCGGGGCCGGTGCGCCGGGGCCGGCAACTCGAACGCGTCGCCGATCCCGGGCTTACGTTGCGGCTCGGACCGGGGTCTGCTGGGCGCTCGCCACGGTCCATCGATTGATGGGGGCTCGATCAGCGGGTCGCCGGGCGGGTGTGCAATGCTGAACCGGGAGACGGAGGGGGGCTTGGTCCTGAGGATGCCGGTTGGGCAGAGCGCTCGTCGAGCGCGGCGCGAAGCCGCCGACGCCATTCTCGGCGACGCCTCGGGGCGGCGGAGACGCCAGGACAAGCGGACAATCCTTGTGCTGCTCATCATCCTGGGAGGGCTGGTTGTTCTGCTCCGGAGCCAGTCGGCGTACTTCATGACAGTCCACAACTGGCGCCAGATCGGTCTATGGAGTGCCAATGGAGGCTTGGTTGTCGTCGGGTTGTCGGTCCTGATGATCGGTGGTGGCATCGACTCTTCCGGGGTGATCCGCAGGAGAAAACGTTGGTGGACGAAGCTGCTGACGATCCTGCTGATCGTGGCACTCGTCGAGTCGTGGATCACGATCGTGATGCTTGCCACGGTCATGATCTCGACTGCGCTGATCAACGTCGGCGTGGCTCATGCTGCGGCCCTGCTGGTCTCCTTCGCCTGTGCCATGGGGATGGACGGCGCCACGGCCTTCTGCAAGCGGCGCCTGCACGAGCTGCGCGTAAGCCGACGGTGGGCTGTGATGGGCTCGCTGCTGCTGCTCCTGGGGGCCGCAGGGATTACCGTCGCCACTGATCGCCCTGTCGTCATCGAGCGGCCGACATGGTGGACGCCGTGGCTCTTGGGCGACTTGTCGTTGCCGCTGTTCATCTTCGCCGGTGTCCTTGTGAGCGCTTTGCTGTTCATGCGCTACACCGCTGCCGGCAATCTCCTGTCCGCCGTCGGTGCAAGCGCCGAGGTGTGCCGGGAGCTCGGCGTGAAGGTGGAACGAATCCGTTCCGGCGCCTTTATGGTCACGGCGCTGCTGGCGGGAATCGCGGGCACGGCGTTCACATACTGGTTAGGTGTGTTCCAGTCGGGCTATGTGTCCGACTATCTCTACGTGGTCACTGCTGCTGTCCTATTGGGTGGGGTGGCTCTCGCCGGCGGGCAGGGCAGTCTTCTCCGCGCGGTGCTGTGCCTGGTGATCGTGCGGGTCATCTGGGACGGCATGCTTCTGACGGATTGGGGGGAATGGGATTTGGTGCTGTGGGGATTCGGGTCGCTGGCGATCGCCTTCGAGTACTTCCGCAAGGGCGGCGGCGAGCAGACCCACAGGCCGAGCTTGGGTTGCGAACCCAAGGTCGGCCTCTAGAGCGTGCACAACGGCGGCGGCGAGCGCTGAGCAGCCGCAGGATCACCGTTCCTACGCGGATCTCATCGCCGCCTACAGTCAGATCATCGCCGACTTCAGCCGCGACGAGCAGGAGGCCCTGTTCTCCAAGAACGCTGAGCGCGTCTACCGCATCTGAGCGGCCCCGCAACCGCTCAACCCATCGGGGGCGCCTAGTCGCTGACTTGCTGCGGGTCCTCGCCGGCCAACGCGTAGTGGCGTTCGGTGGGGCGGTTGGCTGCGGCCTCGTAGGCCTCGGGGCTGTCGCGGTACGTGCCGAACCACTTGTCGAGGGGGATCGTCAACTCGCCGTAGTTGCCCTCGAAGTAGCGGTGGTGCAGCCAGTGGAAGTAGTCGCCCACCGGCAGTCTCCCCTTGACGGTGCGGCCCTGGAAGCCGGTGTGGCCATGCGCCGGCGCCAGGGCGGTCTCGAAGATGTTGAACATCATGTGGATCGGATGCGACGCCACCACGAAGTGGATGACCACCGAGGAGAGGTAGATGAGGTGCTCGATGGGGTGCATGGCCATGCCCGACCACGGCCCGGGGTTGGTGTTCTTGTGGTGCAGGTAGTGGGCGCTGCGGTACAGCGGCGGCCAATGCAGCATCCGGTGCGTGAAGTAGAAGTGGATCTTGCGGAAGATCACCACCACACCGAACATCAGCACGAAGAGAACCGGGTTGTCGGACCAAGCCAGGTACGGCACCCACCCGTGCGCATAGCCGTAGAAGAACAACACCTCCCAGGCGGTCCAGATGGTCACGCCGCTGACGCAACTCCAGAACACGTTGTCGCGCACCTGGGACTTGAAGAGGAACGTGCGCCGGCCCACGAAGGGCCACCTCGGGTCGTGCTTGAGGTCCTTGCCCTGCAGCTTCAGCGTGTAGAGGACAAGGTGGATCCCGCCGGCGATGACCCAGATGAACACCAGGTTCCGGATGAAGATCGTGGCGATCCAGCCCACCTCGAGGTTGCGGGCCTCGGTGAGGCTCGGTGACAGCCAGTACCACGAGCCGATGGCCAGGCCCAGCCAGATCGCCCGCCATGGCCACAGGAACCCGCCCCAGGAGAAGAAGTACTTGGCTAGTTTCCTGGGCTGGGGAGGCCAGACGAAGATCGGCGCGAATTCAATCGGTTCGTCCGGGATCCACTCCCGACGGCGCACAGATCTCCGGGCGGTTGTCATGAGTCCACGTCCCCGTTCGTCGGGCGCCGCCCCCGGAGCCCGGCAGGCGACCGGTCAATATCGGTGAGCGTATCCCGGCGGCACGGACGTGTCGATGGACGAATGCCTGCGGCACGCCGTGTTGGTTCCCTTGGCGGACGGCGAAGGCGGTTCGACGGTCTGGCTGGCCGGCCTGCTAAGAGACCTGGACGCAGCCGACTCCGAGGTAGCGGGCGACCGTGGCGACGTCGGCGCCGAGATGGTCGGGGCTGCAGGAGCTGTGGTGGTTGACGCCTGCTGCTGCCCAGGCCCGCCAGGACTCGGCCACCCCCGCCTCGCCGGCGAAGCGGAACACGCCGCCCACGGTGGGGCTCTCGGGGAGCGAGCGCCGAGTGATCTCGCCCTCGGCCACGATGAAGCGGTAGCCGCTGGGCTCGGCGGAGTGCGGTGTGAAGCCGATCAGTGAGGCGGGTCCCGCCGGCAGCTCGAACCACATGCTGGCTCCGGTCAGCGGGTCGTCGGTGTACCACGGGTTGGGTTGCAGGCGTGGCCGGGGTCCGGCGGTGCACCAGGAAAGGTCGTGCTCGCCGGAGTTGGCGATGGCCACCTCGTCGGTGTCGAAATCGATGACCTCCAGTTCGTGGTACAGCGCGGCCCCGCCGAGCCGCTTGCCGACGAGCATGGCGACGGCGGTGAGCACGTCGCCGGCGCATGTCCAGGGGATACCCCGGGACGTCTCCCGACCCAGCCCGTAGCAGGGGGTGACGCCGACCTCGTTGCCGAAGCGGAGATCGGGGAGGTGACAGTTCATGGCGCCGGCCGTCACGCCCAGTTCGTCGTCCAGGGCCTCGAGTGCCGCCGCCCCGGCCAGGGAGCGCCGCCCGGCGGTGTCCCAAGCGACGGCGATCTCCGCGGTCGCCTCGGCCTCTCGCTGCAGGCGATCGGTGCTCGCCTCGTCCACCGCGCACCAGCGGCGCCGCAGGTCGGCCGGATCCACGTCAAACAACTCGATGCCGGTGGCCCGGCGTAGCGCCTCGGCGTCGGTGTCGACACAGGCGTAGCCCGGTGGCGGCTGCCCCACGCGGGCGATTCGCGCGCGCCGGAGCGCGCTGGCTGTGGCGGCCACCTGTACGGCTCGGGCGACACGCCCATGGGAGGGTGCGTCGTCAAGCGCGCCCACGACGATCTGGTGCGGCCGGCCCGAGCGGGCGAGCATGTTGGTGAGCTGCGGCGTGCCCACGGCGGTCCCCGCGGAGGTGATGTCCGAGGCGTCGAAGCCCGCCCGGATGTTGCGGGATCGTTGCACCGCCCACACCACGACCGGGACGTCGGGGAAGCGGTCGAGGAACCCCAGCCCGTGTGTGGAGGGCGCCGCCATGCAGATGATCACGACGATCACGTCGAGGTCGCCGGTCACATCGTCGGCAACGGCGTCGGCCGCCTCCGGCGAGTCCAGCAGTGCCTCGCAGGCCACCTCGATCCGGCCGGCGCCACTGCTCCGCCCCAGTGCCTCGATCGCCTCGCTCAGCAGGCGGCGTCGATCGTCGCGCAGCGCCGGGCCACCGGCGCTGGATTCCCAGAACGTCCAGTAGGGGGACACGACGGCGGCGCGCACCAGGGCGGACTGGTTCATCGGCCGCCGAGGAGCGAGCCGAGTCGTCCATCGGAACTCCAGATCGGACCGCTGCAGCGTAGATTCCGGCCTTCGCCGGAATGACGGACGCGGTGGGCCGCGGCGCCACTCAGCATGTGGCGAGGCTAGCTGTGAGCCGGTGTTGCACGGCGCTTCCGATCGCACGGTCGACGGGGCCGGTCCGTTTCGTCCGGTGGAGTGACGGTTGGGTATAGTCGCCGGGCACATCGTCGCCGGCCGATGGGTCGCGCGCGGGAACGGGGAAAGTCGAGGAGGCTACCGATGGCTACCGGCGAGAAGACGAGGATCGAGTTCTCCGAGATGCTCGGGCGGCGGGTGCGTATCGGCTCGTGGCAGGACCAGACGATCGGCACGTACCGGAAGATCGCCGAAGCCATCAGGGAAGGGGACTGGGACCACGCCGCCGACCTGGCCGACTACTTCGTGGACGAGGCCAATGTCTGCTTCACCCTCTACCGGCAGTGGGTCAACGATCTGCGCGGCTTTCTGGCTGACAACGGGATGGACGCCGAGGAGCTCGCGGCGGTGGACGCCGATGTGCAGTCCAAGCTCACAACGCCGGAGGGCAACCCCTGGAACGCCCACCGTCACTGGGACTCCTTCCGCACCCACCAGCGCAACCTGCTGAAGCACATCTACCGCGCCGAGACCGACGAGGCCCTCGAAACGCTGGACGTCATGAAGGACGTGTGGCGCCAGACGCATGACCGCGACGTCGACCACACCTACGGGCTGATGTCGGCCATCCAGGACAACCACGGCGCCCAGGGCATCGCCGACATGTACGAGCGGGTCCTGCTGCCGCTGTTCTCCTGGCGCTACCAGAAGTTCGACATCGACTCCCACCCGTGGGACGAGGCGCTCGAGACCCTGCTCACGGTGTCGTGCGAGGCCATGCGGGGCCACCTGGTCGGCCCCGAGCGCACCGGCGACATGGAACTCATCGAGGAGGAGGATCGCTGGGTCATCCGCTTCGATCCGTGCGGCTCGGGTCAGCGGATCATCAGAGGCGACTGGGAAGAGGACACCCCGGCACGCGTCGAGCCCCCGTACAACTGGGCCGTCTCGGAGGAGCCCGCCTCCTGGAACCACTACACCAAGGGCATCTGCCTCTACTGCGCCCACTGCATCGTGCTGAACGAGGAGATGCCGATGGACCGCTTCGGCTATCCCACCCGGGTGATCGACCCGCCCGTCTACCCGGACACGAACCGGGATCCCGAGGTGCGCCAGCGCTGCCAGTGGACGATGTACAAGGACCCCACGACCGTGCCGGAGGAGGCCTACGAGCGCGTCGGGCGCAAGAAGCCGAACGTGTTCGGCTCGTCACACTTCGACGCCGGCGAGCTGCCCGACGCCGGCGCGCTGGGCCTGCCGGGCATCGGCTGAGGGAGGCGCTGTGCAGGCAGCGGTCCTGCGCCGCTACAACTCGCCGCTGGAGGTCGTCGAGCGCCCCGATCTGAAGCCCCCTCCGGGGTGGATCCTGGTTGACGTGCGCGGCTGCGGTGTCTGCGGCAGCGACGTCTTCCTGCGAAAGGGCGGCTTCAACTCCACCCTGCCCATCGTGCCGGGCCACGAGGCCTCCGGTGTGGTGCGGGAACTCGGCGAGGGTGTCGACCCGTCGGTGGCGCCGCCGGGCACACCTGTTGCGCTGTACTACATCGAGCACTGCGGCACCTGCCGGATGTGCAGCATCGGCCGCGTCAACATGTGCCTCAGCGTGCGCCGCATGGGCGTGGAGTACGACGGGGCGTTCGCCAGCCAGGTGCTGGTGCCCGAGCGCAACGTGATTCCCGTCCAGCCCAGCGATGACCCTGCCGAGGTGGCCGTTCTGACCGACGCGGTGGCCACGCCGTATCACGGGCTGGTGCGCATCGGGAAGGTGCAGCCCGGCGAGACGGTCGTGGTCTTCGGCGTGGGCGGCATCGGCTCCAACGCGGTGCAGATCGCGGCCCACCTGGGCTGCCGGGTGATCGCCGTCAGCCGCTCGGACGCCAAGCTGGAACTCGCCGAGCGGCTCGGGGCGCATCACGTGGTGCGCGGCGGCGATGACGCCCCGGAGAAGGTGCGGGCGCTGTGCGGCCCCGGGGGACCGGAGGTGGTGGTCCAGACCGTGGGATCGGCCGTCGTGGATCGCCAGGCCATCGACACCTCCGGGATCGGCTCGCGGGTCATCATGATCGGCACGACCCCCGAGGGCTTCACCCTGCGAGCCAGTGACCTCATCTGGCGGGAGTCGAGCGTGTGGGGCTCGCGGGGTTTCACGCCCGACGACATCCGCGATGTGCTCGATCTGCACCGCGGCGGCGTGGTGACGACGGACCACCTGATCCACCGGCGCCCGCTGTCGGAGGTCAACGAGGCGCTGGAGGACCTTCAGGCCGGGCGGGTGCTGCGTTCGGTGCTCACGTTCAGCGAGGGTTGGTAGGGATCAGCCGGCTCTGCGCCGGGAGACTGCGGAGGAGGACGACACATGCCGCTGCACCCACAGGCCACCACGGTGCTGAAGAAGATGGAGGAAGACGGGTTCAGACTCTCACCGGAGATGACGCCCACCGAGATGCGCGGCCAAACCATCCAGTCCCAGCAGGACGGCACGCTCGCCGAGGTGGGGCGGGTGGACGATCGGATCATCCGCGGGCCCGACGGCAACGATCTGCCCGTCCGCATCTTCTGGCCCCACGGTGCCGGCGAAGGCGGCGGGTTGCCCGGCGTCGTCGTGTTCTTCCACGGCGGCGGCTGGGTGCTGGGCAGCATCGAGACCCACGAGCCGCAGGTGCGCTCGATGGTGAACCGCACGGGGCTTGTCTACGTCTCCGTGGAGTATCGGCTGGCCCCCGAGGACCCATTCCCGGCGTCCGTCGAGGACTGCTACGAGGCCACGTGCTGGGTGGCCGCCAACGCCGCCGAACTGGGGGTGGATCCGGCGCGCCTGGCCGTGGCGGGCGACTCGGCCGGGGGGAACCTGGCGGCGGTGACCGCCATGCAGGCCCGCGACCGGGGCGGTCCCTCGATCGCCTTCCAGCTGCTCGTCTATCCCTGCTGTGACATGGATCCCGACGCCTGGTGGTCCATGGCCGCCAACGCCGACGGGCCGCTCCTCACGCGGGCGGTCATGCAGTGGTTCTACGACCACTACACCGGCGACGCCGACCGGACCAACCCCTACATGTCGCCCGTGCATGCCGCCAGCCTCGCCGATCTGCCGCCCGGTCTGATCATCACCGCCGAGTACGACCCGCTGTGCGACGAGGCGGAGGCCTACGCGGAGAAGCTGGCTGCGGCCGGTTGTGACGTGACCTGCTCGCGGTATGACGGCATGTTTCACGGGTTCTTCGGCTTCGACGCCCAGATGGACCTCGCCGAGGAGGCGCAGCAGGAGGCGGCAGCGGCACTCCGGGCGGCGCTGGGTGGCTAGGGGTGCAGGGCGGCTAGGGGTGCTGGGCGGCTAGGGGTCCAGGCGCCGGGGGTCCTCGTTGGGGTCGCCGGCAGCCTCGAAGTAGATCTCGTACATCGCAGGCCAGTCCTTGCCCGTGACGAGGAACGTCTCGGTGTCGGGATCCCAGGCGATCCCGTTGAGAACGGCGTTGGGGTCATCGGGCCGCGGCTGCCCGAGGTCCGAGGCGTCCGCGATGGCCAGAACTCGCCCGGTCACCGGGTCGATCCGGACGATCAGGTCGGTCTGCCACACGTTGGCCCAGACATACTCGCCGACGCACTCCAACTCGTTGAGCGAGGGCAGTTCCTCACCCTCGAGGGTCACGAGCACCGGATTCCCGGCGCGCTCGAAGGTGACCGGATCGCGGAAATGCAACTCCGCGCTGCCGTCACTCATGACCAGGACGTGCCCGTTGTAACACAGGCCCCAGCCCTGGCCCTCGTACTCGAAGCGCTCCAACTCGGCGAACTCCTCGGGCTCCGGGTCCCACACGAACGCCACCTCGTCCTTCCAGGTGAGCTGGTAGATCCGGTCGTCGACGAAGGTGATGCCCTCGGCGAAGACGTCCTCGGTGATCTCGTGGAGTCGCAGCACGTCGCCGGTGTCGCGGTGGAGCTCCCGCAGGGTGCTGGCCCGATCGGCTCGGGCCCCAGTGCTCTCGTAGAGGCGGCCGTCTGAGATCTCCAGTCCCTGGGTGAACGCGGTGGGGCTGTGCAGCAACTCGCCGACGACGACGATCTGCAGGAGTTGCGGCTCGTCGGCGCTTTCCCCGTCCCCGTCCCCGGCCTCGCTGTCACCGGTCGCCGCCTCGTCTCCGTCTTCGCTGTCGCCGGTCACCGGCTCGGCGGAGCCCCCCTCGGGTGCGGTGCCGGTGCTGTCCGCCGGAGCGGCGCCGGTCACCGAAGGCTCCGGCGCGGTGGCGGGCGTCAGGTCCACCGGCGCGCTCAGCGACTCGCTCGTGGGTGGCAGCAGCGGCGTCTGGGGGGCCGGATGCGCCTCGTCGGTCTCGAAGTAGGCGCAGCTCGTCGTCGCCGCAACGAGGAGCAGAATCAACGCCAGGCGCACCACGTCGGCCAAGCTACCTGCCGACCGCGTTCGGGCCGGTGGCAATCGGGCCCCCAGGGGCGGGCGAGTCACCCGACGATCGGGATGCGCTGACCGGAGCCCGAGGTGGTGGCCGATGTGCCCATCGGATCCCCCGAGGCTGCCGGCTCGACGGGAGCCTGCACCGTCGGTTCGGCGGCCGCGCGGTGACCGCCGCCCGCCGCGGCCACCCGCCCGGCGATCCGTCCGAGCGTCACGGCGCTGCTGATCTTGACGCCGCCGAGACCGATCGCCGGCGCGATGCCGCCGACGCAATCGCCGACGGCGTACAGGGCCGGGATCACCTCGCCGAACACGTCGAACACCTCGCAGTCCAGCGAGACCCGGAAACCGCCGGCGGGGAAGTTGACGCCGACGACCATCGGTGATGCCCAGAACGGAGGCTGTGCAATCGGACTCCGGGACTTGCCGAACACCACCCGGCCGAAGGCCGGATCCTTCACAGCGCCGGAGGTGACCGTGGCGTTCCACTCGGCCACGCTGGCGGCGAGGGCGTCGGGCGGGCAGCCGATCTGTGCGGCCAGGTCCGCGACGGTGCCCGCCGAGGTTGCCGGCCGGGGCATCTGCTCGATGAGGTCACGGCGCTGCCGGTGGACACGGTCGTCGAAGACGTAGAACGCTCTGCGGTCCGGGACCTCCTCGAGGGCGGCGACACGCTCGTCGTAGGGGCCGGCCTCGTCATGGAACCGCCGTCCCCCTGAGTCCACGGCGATGGAGTCCTCCACCAGTGCCGAGGCCACCATGACCAGCGGCGGGATCATCGTCATGTTGATGAGGTCTCCGCCGACGGCCTGGCCCATGAGGTGGCCGTCGCCCCGGTCGGTGTCGACACCCAGATAGGGGGTGCCGGCCAGGTAGCCGGGCTGGTAACGCGACCGCAGCGCGTGGTTGGCCTGGTACCCGCCGGCTGCCAGGATCACGCCGCCGGCCTCGAGCAGTCCCGGCCGGGGACGGCCGTTCCCGACGCTCGAAGGCTCCCAGACCACTCCCGCCACTCGCCCGGCGTCTCGGTGCAGGCGGCGAGCCCGCACCCCGGAGCGCACCTCCACGCCGGCCTCGGTCAGCGCCACCGCGAACAGGGTGCCGAAGGAGGCCACGTCGACGACGTCCATCATGCGGTCGATGGTGTGTTGGCGAGGGCGCGGCACGAATCGGCCGAACCTGAATCCCAGTTCGATCAGGAAGCGGTAGGTGTCGGCGGACTCCTCGGCATAACGGTGAGCCAACGCCTCATCGAAGATCACCCCGTAGCGCTCCTGCTGGAGTGCCGCTTCAGCGACCATGTCGGCGAGGTAGGCCTCAGGGGAGTCCGAGATGCCGGCGGCGCGCTGGGCCTCGAAGTCGGCGAAGGCCATGTAGCCGGTGGAGCGCGCAGCGTTGCCTCCGACGCCCTCGAGTGCCTCCAGCAGGATGACCGAGGCACCGGCTCGGGCCGCTTCGAGGGCGGCAGCACACCCGCCGGGGCCGCCACCGACGACGACAACGTCGGCCCGGTCTCTCCCGGGGGTCATCGCGCCGTGCCCGCTGGGGTTCGCTCCCCGCGGTCGCTCACGTAGCCGTTTCGACGTCCGCAACCCCCGGTGGCGTGAAGGTGGGGAAGTCGCCGCCCGCGATCCAGCTGTCGTAGGCCGGCTTGCGTGAGAGGTCCACGAGCTCCACCCAGAGGCCGCTGTGCAGGCGGTGATAGCTGAATCCCGCAGGCCGGCCGTCGGGAGTTGCCGCCGTGGCTCCGCAGGGGTAGCCGGCCGCCTCCAGACGAGCGGCGTCGCCGGTGACGTCTTCGGACCAGAACCCCAGATGGTGGACGCCTCCCTGGGCCGTCGCCGGGTCCCAGAGAGTGCCGGGCGATGACTCGAGGATCTCGTAGTGCGGCGGCCCCTCGACGGAGTAGGTCAGGCGGAAGTTCACCGTGACCACACCGCCGGGCTGGCGCAGGTCGAACTCTCGCCGCATGGGCTTGGCCCACGTCAGGCCGCAGACGGCCCCAAGCTCTTCACAGGTGGCATCGAAGTCTGCTGCAACGATGCCCCAGTGGTAGAAGCCGTCGGTCGGCAGAAGTCCTGCCGGGAGGCTCTGGTGGTCGGTGCCCATGGGTATCGGGTTGGATGCTAGGGCGTCAGGCCCCGGCCGTCAGGTGCCGAGGTAGGAACGGACCAGGTCGTGGGACTGGCGCAACTCCGCTGACGGCCCCGAAATGTCGTTGTTCCCCGTCTTGAACACGTAGGTGCGGTCGGAGATGTCCAGAACCTGGGCGTTCTGCTCGATGAGCAGGAACGTGTTGCCCTCGTCGCGCAACTCGGTGACGAGGGTGAACAACTCGTCCACCAGGAACGGCGCCAGCCCGAAGGACAGCTCGTCGATCATCAGCAGCTTGGGGCGCGTCAGCATCGCCCGCGCCAGTGCCAGCATCTGCTGCTGGCCGCCCGACAGCGACGAAGCCCCGTCACGGATCTTTTCGCCCAAGTCGGGGAAGATCCCCAGCAACCGCTCCCGGTCGGCGTTGACCGCGGCAGCGCCGTCGCGGCGCAGCACGGTGCCCAGGTCCAGGTTCTCGCGCACGGTCAGGTTCTGGAAGACGCCGCGGCCCTCGGGCAGGTGGCCAAGGCCGGCGCCGGCACGGCGCTCGACGGACATGCCGGCCAGGTCGTCGCCGGCGAGGCGCACGCTGCCGGACCAGGTGTCCAGCACGCCGGAGACCGCCCGCAGGAACGTGGTCTTGCCGGCCCCGTTGGCCCCCAGCACCGACACGATCTCTCCCTCGGCCACGTTCAGGGAGATGCCGTGCAGCACCTCGAGACTCCCGTAGCCGCTGACGAGGTCGTTGACTTCCAGTAGAGCCATCAGTCCGCTCCCGTTCCGGCGTCGCCCTCGGCCATGGTGACGCCCAGGCTCTCCGCCTCCAGGCGGGCTGCGAAGCCGTGGCCCAGGTAGGCCTCGATCACGGCCGGGTCGTGCGTCACCTCGTCGGGGCCGCCCTCGGAGATGATGCGCCCGAAGTCCAGCACGGTGATATACGGGCAGAGGCTGGTCACCAGTTGCAGGTCGTGCTCGATGATGACGATGCAGAGATCAGACTCCGCGGCGATGCCCCGCAACCCGCGCAGCAGCACGGTGACGTCGTCTGCCCCGAGACCCGCCGCGGGCTCGTCCAGCAGCACCACCTGCGGTTCGGCGACGAGCGCCCGTGCCACTTCCACGAGCTTCTGGCTGCCGAGCGGCAGCGAGTCGGACTCGGTGTGGGCGGCGTCCGCCAGGCCGAATCGCTCCAGCATGTCCATGCACTTCTGCCGGGCCTGCCGCTCCTCCGTGCGGGCCCAGGGCAGGCGCAGCAACTCTGCCAGATGCCCCCACCGGTAGTGCTGCTGCAGCCCCAGCAGGGTGTTCTCCATGACGCTGGCGTCGAGCACGAGCCGGGGGGCCTGGAAGGTCCGCCCGATGCCGGCGGCGACGCGTGCGCTCTGGCTGCGGTTCACCAGGTTCTCCCCGGCCAGGAAGACCTCGCCCTGTGACGGCGCCACGTAGCCCGAGATCACGTTGAAGATCGTGGTCTTGCCGGCGCCGTTGGGGCCGATCAGGCCGTTGAACCCGCTGCCGAAGCTGAGGTCCACACCTTCGAGCACGCGGTTGCCGCCGAAGGCGACGTGCAGGTCGCGCAACTCCAGGGCGGGGGCGGCGCTCATAGCGTGAACAGCCTGGCGAGTGGCATCTTGCGGAGTTGGTTCCCGAAGCGGCTGTCCTGGATGCGCTTGGGGAGCGAAGCGAAGCCGTAGGGCAGGGCCAGGATGGCAATCATCAAAGCGATGCCGATGATGATGAGGCGCAGGATCTGGAAGCTGGCGAGCTGCTCGCGGATGAGGATGTAGAACATGGCGCCCAGCAGCGGTCCCCAGATGCGTCCCACGCCGCCCAGCACAAGGATCACCAGCATGAACACCAGCATGTTGTCCTTGAATGAGGCCGGGCTCAGGAAGCGGATGTCCTGGGCGTACAGACCGCCGGCAATGGCTGCGACAAACCCGGAGATGCCGAACGCCACCAACTTGTAGCGGGTGGAGGGAATGCCGATGGGACCGGTGGCGATGTCGATGTCCTTGATGGCCTTGAGTGTGCGCCCCATGCGGCCCCGCGTCAGAACCAGCATCACGAGGTAGGTGATCAGCAGGATGATCAGCGCCGTGAAGTAGAGCGTGAGGGGCCCGTTGCTCTCGCCGATGGAGAACACCTTCTTCACGCTGCGCCCGCCGCTGGCACCCGTGTCCAGCCAGTCCCACATCTCGGGTCCCAGCTCGATGAGCTTCACGAGGAGCTCTCCGAAGGCCAGGGTGGCGATCGCCAGGAAGAAGCCCTTCAGGCGAGCCGCCGGGAAGGCGATCACGATGCCCACGACGGCACAGATCGCTCCCAGGATGACCATCGCCGCCAGGTACGGCACCCCGTCCTCGTAGAGGAGGGTCGTCCCGTAGGCGCCGAGCGCGAAGAAGCCGGCATGCGCCAGACCGAGTTGCCCGGCCCAACCCACGAGCAGGTTGAACCCCATGGCCGAGATGGTGTGGATGAGGATCCCGGTGAGTACGCCGTGCCAGTAGGGGCCGTTGAGGCCTCCGTAGGGGAGGTGCGGCAGCAGCGCGGCCACGCCGAACAGCAGCGCCACCGAGGCCGGCTCGCTGTAGCCGAGGATCCCCTTGGCGCGGGGCTTGTAGAGCGAGCGGCTCGGGGTGGCGGTGGCGTCGCTCATCGCCTCAGACCTCCCGCGCCGATTTCTCT
Organism: bacterium; assembly: GCA_028824415.1. GTDB lineage: Bacteria > Actinomycetota > Acidimicrobiia > Acidimicrobiales > CATQHL01 > VXNF01. Next base: position 14,257 of record JAPPDX010000071.1, read on the forward strand.
CGCGTCAGGCCGCCCGGCACCACCAGCAGCACCACGACGACGACCATGAGGGCGACAGCCGCTTGCACGCTGGTGGAGATCTGCCCGCCGACGAGGCTCTCCCCGACACCGATGACCATGCCGCCGGCAAATGTGCCCAGCAGCGATGTGAAGCCGCCCAACACCGCCGCGATGAAGCCCTTCAGGATGATGACGTTGGCGGTGGAGACGTCCAGCACCGCCGAGGTGGTTCGCAGGATCAGGGCGATGGCACCGATGGCGACGCCCATCGCCCAGGCCAGCAGCGAGATGCGCCCGCTGTTGATGCCCAGCAGGCGGGCGGTGGTGCCGTCCTCGGCGATGGCTCGCATGCGGACGCCCCACTTGGATTTGAAGAAGATGCCGACGGCGATGGCGATTGCCAGGCCCGTGCCGATGGCGACTACCTCATCCGCGCCGATGATGAGACGGACCGAGCCGTCGGGGTTTGTGAGCTTCAGCGGCGTCTTGTCGTCCCAGGGGGCGTCGAAGGCGCGCGCCTGAACCCCCCAGATGAGTTGGTTGCCCGACAGCAGCGCCCACGTCATGCCGATCGTGAGCAGCAGCAGCGGGAAGTGGTCGACCTTGGCCAGCGGCTTGACCCAGGCCCGGGCGGCCAGCAGCGTCAACACTCCGGCGAGGATTCCCAGCGGTACCGCCGCGCCCCACGACCAGCCGCCGTCGGGGGTGGGGAACCAGTCCAGGAAGCTCGGCAGCCCCTCGCGGTGCATGAAGTCGATCGACAGGTAGGTCATGACCGCCGCAGCGGCGTAGGCCAGCGGCCGGTTCGAGAGCCCCACGAGCGGGCGGATGAGCAGGAACTGCGTTGCCGCACCGAAGACGCCGGCGAACAGCAGGGCGATGATGATGGCCAGCCAGAACGGCCAGCCGACGCCCCCGTCACCAGGATCGGCCGAGAGGAACCAGCCCAGGTAGGCGCACATGATGCCCATCTGCGCGATGGCGAAGTTGGGCACGTCGGTGGACTTCATGATGACCACGATGGCGAGGCCGATCAGGCTGAAGACGCTGCCGTCCTCAAGCCCCGCGATGATCTGCTGAAGTACCTGCACGCTGGATTCCTGAGCTTTCCGCCAGCCCGCCGGTTGGGCCGGCGATCGCTAGCCGGCGGATTGTAGGCAAGGAACCGCCGTGCCGGGAGCGGGGGGGTGCTCCCGATCGTGCACGGCGGCTCCTTGGGTTGTCGAGCCCGGGTTGGGGGGAATCCCGGGCTCAGTTCTTCGGGTCTCTAGGAGTTGGGGGCCTGGAATTCGCGGATCTGCGTCCAGGACTGTGTCTCGTAGTCGTACACCGAGAGGCCGGCACCGGAGGCGCAGGCGTGGCCGCCGTCGGCCCGCGGTCCGCAGGCGATCGGGGGCATGGCGCCTGTCTCGATGGGGTTGGCCCAGAGGCTCTCGGCAACGGCGTGGAAGTTGTCCCAACTCAGATCGCCGTCGAGGCGGTCGATCACCTCGAAGAATGTGATGGAGTGCAGATAGGTCTGCTCGCTGAAGTTGGGGGCCCGGCACTCGTCACTGATGGAGTCGCAGTAGGCGTTGCGCAGGGCGCGCCACTGGCTCATAAGCGGAGAGTCCGTATCGGGCAGGGCCACCTGCAGTGCGCCAAGGAACCCGTCGGCGGCCTCTTCGGCGGGGCCGACGGCGTTCTGGCCGCCCGAGCCGGCGGCACCCTGGTCCGAGCAGAGCAGAGCATCGCTGTTGTTCTCGGCGAGGATTTGCAGGATCAGCGCGTTCTGGATGTTGTCGACGCCGGCGACGATGCCCTCGGCGCCGCTGGCGATGACGTTCAGAACCGCCGGTCCGACGATTTCGGAGGCCGACTCCACGGTCTCCTGCGCAACGATCTCCATGCCGTTGATCGGTGCCTGGATCTCCACGCCGGCGACGACCTCCTCACCCAGGGGGTTGGTGGCGCCGATGGTGGCGACCTTGGTGAAGCCGAGATCGTCGAAGTGGTCAACGCAGATGCGGGCCTGCTCGGTGCGGCTGCTGGCCAGCCAGTAGACCTCCTGGCGTTCGATCTCGAACGGGGGCGAGATGGGCGCCCACATGATCACGCCGCTCTCGGCGAGGAAGTCGAACGTCCCGGGGAGGGCCCGGCTGTCGGCGGGTGAGAGGATGGCCCACACCCCGTCGCGGTCGATCATGCGACGGGTCTGGTTGATGAGCTCCTCCACCTCGTACTGGGAGTTGTAGTCGACGAGTTCGATCGTGCAGCCGTCGATGCCGCCGTTGGCGTTGATCTCCTCGACGGCGATCTTGATACCGCCCAGCAGCTCGATGCCGGCCACGACGGCGGCGCCGCCGACCGGCTGCACGGTGCCGATCTTCAACACGCCGTTCTCGCTGTCAACACCCTGCGGCAGGTCGCCGGTGGTGTTGCCACCGCAGATGGGGCCAGCAGCGGCTGCTGCGGCCTCGGCGGCGGCCTCCTCGGCGGCCTGGGCCTCCTCCTGCGCGGCGGCGGCCTCGGCCTGTGCGGCGGCGGCCTCGGCCTGTGCGGCGGCGGCCTCGGCCTGTGCGGCGGCGGCCTCCTCCTGTGCGGCGGCGGCCTCGGCTTCGGCAGCAGCGGCTGCTTCGCCGGCGGCGGAGGCCGCGGCGGAGGCCTCTGCCAGGGCCGTTTCGGCCTCGGCGACAGCGGCCTCGTTTCCTGAGGCCGTGGCCTGCGCCAGATCGGCGGCTGCCAGCGCCTCTGCAGCGTCCGCCGCAGCTGCGGCCGCGGCCGCGGACGCGGCCTCAGCGGACGCCGACGCGGCCTGCGCCTCAGCCATGGCGGCGCCGATATCGGCTGCGGCTGCCGACGCGGCCTGCGCCTCGCTCATCGCCGACGCAGCGGCGGAGGCAGCGGCTTGCGCCTCAGCGAGTGCCTCATCGGCTGCCTCGGTGTCGGCGGCGCATGCCGCGGCGATGAGGCCGAAAGCAGCCAGAAGTACGAGTGTGAGCCGAAGCTTGCGCATCGGTGTCCTCCCAGTGATCGATCAAATGCGACGCCCGTCACACTTGGCCGTCGACGGGCCGGATCACACTAGCGTTAGCATGCGAGGTTTTCCAACCGGTCGGTTGGGGGAATTTACAACCGTACGTTTGGGGGAATCGGGCGCCGGATCACAGGGCTCGGGCGACGCGGAAGGCGTCCCAGATGGCGTCGATGGCCTGGCGGGGAGCGAGACAGTCACCGATGGCATGCAACTCGATCCGGGGGGTTGCTCCGGCCTCGCCGAGGGCCAGCAACTCGCCGAACAGGGCGTCGTCGGCGACACCGTAGGTGGCCCCCACCACGCAGTCGGCCGCCAGTGGGCGCGTGGTCCCGGTAAGCGTCTCGGTGATCTCGACGGCGCCGGGCCTGACGGCGCTCAGCGTGTGGTACTCGAGGAACTCGACGCCTGCGGCGCGCAGGCGGCGCAGCATCGGCGGGCGGCTGAAGGCGTCCATCGAGGCGCCGACCGAGACGGGCGTCACCAGGGTCACGTCATGGCCTGCTGCGGCCAGGTTCTCCGCCGTGGTGCAGACCTTCCAGCCGGCCTCCCCGGCGTCGACCAGCACGACTCCGGACCCTGTGATTCCGGCCGTGATCGCATCCTGCACCGAGTGCACGAGCTCCCCGCCGGGCACGTCGAATCCTCCCGGCGACGCGCCGGTGGCGACCACAACACACGATGGCTCGGTAGCCAGGACCGTGGCCGGATCCGCCCGAACCCCCGTGTGCACCTCCACGCCCAGCTTGCGGATCTGACGCTCCAGGTGGCGGACCGACTCGGCGAACTCGTCCCGGTACGGCATCGCCGCGGCGGCCACCAATACCTGGCCTCCGAGTTGCCCGGTGGCCTCGAGCAGGATCACCTCGTGGCCTCGCAGCGCTGCCGTCTCGGCTGCCTTCAGGCCTCCCGGCCCGCCGCCCACCACGGTCACGCGCCGCGGCGTCGCCGCCCGACCGAGCCGGCGGAAGCCCCAGCGGGCCTCCTCGCCGACGGCGGGGTTCACGAGGCAGGCGATGGGCGAGCCCCGGTGGGGTCCGCCGCGGCAGCCCACGTTGCACGAGATGCACTCGCGGATGTCCTCGCGGCGCCCGCCGGCGGCCTTGGCGGCCCATTCGGGATCCGCGATCAGGGGACGGACGAGGCACACCGCATCGGCCACCCCGGCCGCCAGCAACTCCTCGCACTGCTCGGGCGTGACGAGGCGCGCCACCGCGAAGACCGGCACATCCGCGGTGGCCTGGCGCACCTCGCCGGCGAAGTGGGCGAACGGCGCCCGCGGGTAGCTCATGTCCGGGATCATGCGATCGATGGAGGCGTAGTTGGACTGGCTCACGCTGACGTAGTCCACGCGGGTGCGGGCCATGAGATGGGACACCACCTCGCTGCACTCGCCCGGGGTTAGCCCGTCGGGCACGAACTCGGCGGCGCTCACCCGGATGCCCACGGGAACGTCGTCGCCGACCTCGGCCCGAACCGCCTCCAGAATCTCCAGCGGCAGCCGGCAGCGATTCTCCAGCGAACCGCCGTAGCCGTCGCTGCGCCGGTTGCTGTAGCGCGACAGGAACTCGCACAGCAGGTAGCCGTGGGCGAGGTAGACCTCCAGCCCGTCGAAGCCGGCGACGACGAGGCGCCGGGCGGCACTGCGGTAGCAGTCCGTCAACTCGGCGATGTCGCGGCCGGTCATGGCGTGAGGCACGACGCGGCTGGCCGGATCGGCCACCGCGGACGGGGCCCACAGCTCGCGGTGCGCCGCGAACGTGTCACCCTGGCGCCCCAGGTGCGAGAGTTGGCCGAAGATGGCGGCGCCCTCCGCCTGCACCATCCCGGCCACACGGGCGTAGGCCGGGATTCCGGCGTCGCTGTAGACCTCGTTGACGCCGGCCGCGGCGAGGCCGGTGGGGTGGACCATGGAGGATCCCTGGATGACCAGCCCGACGCCGCCGGCGGCCCGCTCGGCGAGGTAGTGGCCCTGGCGTTCTGTCAGGTGGTGGGAGTGCCAGTCCACGAAGCGGGAACCGTGACCGGCGAAGATCACCCGGTTGCGGATCTCCGTGGGGCCGATCCGCAGCGGGCGGAACAGCAGCGGGTAGTCGTGCTCTGAGGCAGGCGTCGGAGTGTCCACTTCGCCCGCCGCGCCGATCTCAGGACTCATCCGGGCGGGCGAGCAGCAGCCGCGCCGCATCGGGACAGGCCATGCCGACTTCCACACCGCGGGTGGCTGCGAGGGAGTTGCGTGCGGAGATGATCCCGTCGTGATAGTGCGACAGGCCGCTGCCCATGCGGGCGCGGCGGGCATCCACGGTGGCGCCGGCGAGGCCGTCGCCCTCCACGATGAACAGCCCGGCCATGCCGGAATCGTCCATGCCGCGCCCGCCGTCGGAGCAGATGAACCCCCAGGCACCAGCCCGGCGCAGGTAGGGCACCGCGCTGCGGCCGGTGTGCCCGGCGGTCACCAATACGTTGCGGCCCCGATCGGCCTCGATGGCGAAGGCGATGGAATCGGTGGCGATCACCTGCCGCCCGTCGGCGTGGGTGTGCATCACCGTCCTGTTGGTGATCTCATCGGCCGCCGCCGGCGCCGGGTCGTTCTCGAGCATCAGCTGAGCCGCCTCGGCGACGGTCATGCCGGCGCGCACCCCGCAGTCGGCCGCCGGCTGGTTGAAGAAGCTGATGACGCCGTTGCGGTAGAGGTGCACCCCGTCGCCGAGCCGGGCACTCATCACGTCGGCGACGGCGGCGGGAATGTCAAGCGCCTCCAGGTACCACAGTCCGGCGATTGCCGAGCCCTCGGGGCCGATGCCGCAGTCCATGCCGATCGCACCGCGCGGTGCGGCCTCGGCGATGAATCGGGCCGGCAGCACCCCGCAGTAGGAGGAGTTCACACAGATGTCCCGTCCCCGGTTCAGCGGGTCGACGTGATAGGCGGAGTCCATCGCGCAGACCCGCCCCCGCCCGGTAGCTGACGTGAAGACGACGGTCTGCTGCTCGGGGACGGTGTCGTTGGCTGTGTCAGTGGTCATTGGTGACTCCCCCCGGGTGCGCCGGGTCATCGACGGCGGACGCGGCCGGAACTGCAGGATCATGGATTCCGGCCTTCGCCGGAATGACGGGTCGAGGAGCCGCGGCATTGCTCAGTGGTCTCCACGTTGCTTTCGCAAGCAGTTGGGTGTTCATGGAGCCCCGATTAGCAGCGAAGGCCCGCCTCGCGAGTGCCGCACTCACTTCTGAGCACGCGCTCCCCGGCGCGGTGCCGGGCCCCGGTCGTGCGTTCCCGCTCCGACGCCGGCGGCACGCAACTCCACCTTGCGCACCTTCTCCGACGGTGTCTTGGGCAGCTCGGAGGTGAAGCGCAGGTAGCGGGGCACGGCGAAGTAGGGCAGCCGCCGGTCGGCGTACTCCCACATCTCCGCGGCGGAGATGTCGGCACCCGGTTCGGACACGATCACGGCCAGGACCTCGTCCTCGCCGGCCTCCTGGTCGGCGGGCACGGCCACGACCGCCACCTCCCCGACGGCTGGGTGCGCCAGCAGGGCCTGCTCCACCTCGTAGGAGCTGATGTTCTCGCCGCGGCGCCGGATGGCGTCCTTCAGGCGGTCCACGAAGTAGTACCAGCCCTCGGCGTCACGCCGCAGCCCGTCGCCGGTGTGCCACCAGAGGTTGCGCCACGCCTCCTGCGTCTCAGCGGGCATGTTGTAGTAGCCCACCGACTGGGTCCAGGGATGGCGGGCCCGCACGACGAGCTCGCCCAGCTCGCCGACCGGGACCTCCTCGTCGGTCTCGGGGTCGACGAGCCGCACGTCGAACCAGTCGCTGTTGGCCAGGCCGGCGGCGCCGGGGGGACGGTCCTCCCCGTAGGGGCTGAGGATCGCCATGCAGGTCTCGGTGAGGCCGAACACCTCCACGAACGCCTCCACGCCGTACCGCTCCTTGAAGCCCTCCAGAATGCTCGACGCGGTGGGTGCGGCGAAGATGCAGCGCAGGTCATTGTCGGCGTCGTCGGACCGCTCGGGCTGCTGCCAGACGAAGTCCATCATCACACCGACGAAGTTGGTGACCGTGGCGCCGCTCTCCCGTACCTGTCCGGCCCAGGCGCTGGCGCTGAATCGCTCCTGCAGCACGTAGCGGGCGCCGGCGATCAGCGCCGGATGGGCGGCGAGGAAGTGGCTGTTGCCGTGGAACAGGGGCCCCGCGGACATGTACACGTCGGCATCGGTGAGCCGGGTGAGCGAAACGCACTCGTCGGCGAACAGGTGCATGTGGGCGTGCGGCATCATGACGCCCTTGGACAGCCCCGTCGTGCCCGAGGTGAAGAAGACAGACGCGAGGTCCGAGTGGCGCACCTGCGGCAACCCGGCGGTGCGCCCGGACGCGGCCGGCTGAAGCAACTCCTCCCAGTCCGAGACGCTGAACCCGGCGTGACGCAGCGTGGCCGCGGCGGCGGCCCGCTCATCGTCATCGCCGCCGGCCAGGTAGAAGCGCTCCACCGTCCCGACGGCTCCGGCGCTCTCGGCGAATCGCTCCGCGTAGTCCGGATGGATGAGCGCCAGCCTGGGTGTCACCGTCGAGGCCTGGTGCTCCAGGAACGTTCCCCGGTAGGCGGTGTTGATGGGGACCTCGGCCATGCCCGCCAGCGACGATCCCAGCCACGCCAGGATGTACGCCGAGCAGTTCGGCAGCATGATGAGCAACCGGTCCCCGGGGACGGCTCCCGCCCCCAGCAGGCCGCCGGCCACCCGCTCAGCCAACTCCAGGGTCTCGGCGTAGCTGTAGGCCTCACCGGTCCACGGGACGTCGAGGTAGATGCGCTCACCATGGGTCTCCGCCCGGTGACGCAGCACGTCGGGGGTGTTCCAGCGGCGACGGTCGGCGAAGCTGGGCCGGTACTGGTCGTAACTTCGAGGCGCCATGGTCGAGGCTCGGCTCAGCGGGCGTCTCGCGGGGGGAACTGCGGCTTGCGCTTCTCCAGGAAGGCGCTCGCCCCCTCCTGCATGTCGGGCGAGCCGATGGCCTGCATCAGCATTCCCAGGCCCGACTGCATGTTGTCGCGCAGCTGGTGCCACCAGACGTTGGTGCTGATCTTGGCAATCTCCATGTAGCGAGCCGACATGGCGCAGATCTCGGCGCACCAGCGCTCGACCTCCGCGTACAGCTCGTCGTGGGGCACGACCGCGTTGATCCAGCCCAGGTCCAGTGCCTCGGCGGCGCTGTAGGGCCGGCACAGATAGACGACCTCCTTGGCCTTCTTCTCGCCCACCGTCATCGCAAGCAGGTTCGTGCCGCCGAGAACCGGGGCACTGCCGACTTTCACGCCCGTCTGGCCGAAGCGGGCGTTCTCGGAGGCGATGGCCAGGTCACAGACAACCACCAACTCGTTGCCACCGCCGAAGGCGGGTCCGTTCACCGCGGCGATCACCGGCATGGGGGCCGAGCGGATGGCGTCGAAGAGCTCCAGGCTGCCGGTGAACATCGAGCGCAACTCCCAGAAGTCGGGGTCCGCCAGGTTCGCCAGGTAGCCGCCCGCGCAGAACGCCCGACCCTCCCCGGTGATGACCGCGACCCGGGCGTCGGCGTGCTCCCGGAGTGCCGCGATGATCTCGTCGACGGTCGTCCGGTCGTACGCGTTGAGTCGTTCGGGTCGGTTCAGTCGCAGCCACAGCACCTGGTCCCGTCGCTCGGTGATCACGTCGGCCATGGTTGTCGCTCCTCCCGCGGCGCACCTCAGAGCGGCGCGTGACTCTCTTCTACCAACCGTTTATTCTACTTTCCGGCGCCGGAGCGAACGGACCCGCCCGCTACGCTACGGCCGCTGCCGGTCGCCAAGTCTCAGCGGCGGGAACGACCAGGTCAAGCAAGGAGGGGCCGGGCCATGGCGATCTTCGAGCTACCCCAGTTGTATCGCGAGGTGAAGGCCGAGGCACAGGCAGTGGCGCAGGAGGTGGCGCCGTTCGCCGCCGAGGCGGACGAGTGCTCCGAGATCCACGCCCCGACCCTGGCGATCCTGCGATCCAGCCGGCTGTGCGAGTTCATGGTGCCGTCCGCCTACGGCGGTCGCTTCGAGCGAGTGGACCCCCTCGCCGTGTGCGTGGCGCGGGAGGCCTGCATGAAAGCCTCGGCCCACCTGGACGCTCTGCTGGCCCTGCAGGGGATCGGCAGCTACGCCATCGCCCTCGGCGGGAGCGAGACATTGCGACGCTCCTGGCTGCCCCGGGTTGCGTCGGGAGAGTCGATTGCCGCCCTGGCCCTGACCGAGCCCGAAGCGGGTTCGGATCTCAAGGCGATCACGACGACGCTGCGGCCGCGGGGAGGCGGCGACGGGTTCGTGCTCTCGGGACGCAAGTCGTTCATCTCGAATGGGCCGGTGGCGGACTTCTTCACGACGCTGGTGCGCGAGCCGGCGTCGGAGCACGGTGCGGAGGATCGGTACTCGGTGGTCCTCGTTCCGGCGGACAGCCCGGGCGTGCAGCTGTCGCCCTCGCCGGAGATCATCGCCCCGCACGTCCTCGGCGAGGTCGAATTCGTCGACGTCACCGTCGCCGCGGATCACCGGCTCGGCGCCCCGGGGAGGGGGTTCGCCCAGGTGCTTGCCACGCTCTCGGTCTTCCGCGCCTCGGTGGCCGGCGCGGCCGTGGGGTTGATGGAGGGGGCTCTGGAGATCGCAACCCGCCATGCCGTCGAGCGGCACCAGTTCGGTCGCCCACTGGCGCGCCTGGGCGCCGTGTCGAACCTGCTCGCCGACTCCTGGGGTGACCTGGAGTCCTCCCGGTTGCTCGCCTACCGGGCGGCGGACATGGCTCGCCGGGATCCTGCAGCGACCCTGGACTACTCATCTCTGGCCAAGGTGGCGGCGACCGAGGCGGCGGGCAGGGTGGTCGACCGCTGCGTGCAGGTCATGGGGCGTTGGGGGCTCATCAAGGGATCCCGGATCGAGCAGTACTACCGCCAGGCCCGGCCCATGCGCATCTACGAGGGGGCAAGTGAGGTGCTGCGTCTGGGCATCGCCAACCGCCTGTGCCACGACGTCGTCGAGGGCGGCGGGGCGGACTGGGCGAAGTGACTGCCCGGAACTGATCGCGAGGCGCCGACATGGACCTTCAGTTGACCGACACCGTCGCCATCGTCACCGGGGCCAGCCGTGGCCTCGGCCGGGCCGCGGCGGAAGCCCTCGCCGCCGAGGGCGCCCGGGTGGTGGCGGCCGCTCGCTCGGCCGAGGCGCTCGACGACCTGGCCGGCGCCTCGGGTGGGCGGATCCACGCTGTGCGCTGCGACATGCGCGATGTCGCCGAGGTCGCCGGCCTCACCGAAGCCGCTCTGGATCGCTTCGGCCGCCTGGACTGCGTGGTCAACAACGCCGGGATCGCGCCCGCCGGCGCCTTCCTCGACCAGGACATCGAGGTGCTGGCCACCGTCGTGGCGGTGAACGTGACCGCTCCCGCGGTCCTGTCGCAGGCAGCCGCCCGCCATTTCGTGGCCACGGGTCAGGGAGGTTCGATCATCAACGTCGGATCCACGTCGAGCCTCAAGGGCAAGGCCCTGCTGGCCGCCTACAGCGCCTCGAAGGGCGCTCTCGCCCGCCTCACCGAGGCGCTGGCCGCCGAGTGGGCCCGCCACGGCATCCGGGTCAACATGATCGCCCCCGGTGCCTTCGCCACCGAGGCCCAGGCGCAGGTGCTGGCGGACGAGAAGATGCTCGCCGCCCGCTTGCGCAAGATCCCGATGCGCCGCATGGGCGAACCGGCCGAACTGGGGCCGCTGGTGTGCTACCTGGCGTCGCCCGTGGCCGCTTTCGTCACCGGGTCGTGTTTCGTGATCGACGGGGGTGAGGTGTCCAAGCTCTGAGCGGCGCCATGCTCCGGGCGTTCCGGCGCCGCCGCGATCCGGTTCTCTCAATCCAGTGACTCCAGGAGGATCCATGACAGTCCAGCCAACCCTCGTCGGGGGGGCCGATCGCTCGGTCCTGGGCAGCGCCGCCCTGGCGAGCGGCCAGATCGACGCCGTCTCGCCGAAGTTCGCCGAGGGCCTCGCGCGCGTGCGCGAGGTCACCGACACCGACGGCGCCTGCCCCGCCTGGGCGAAGGCCCTGTACATGGCGGCTGCCGCGGCCGTCAAGGGCCACCGGGAGATGCTGATGGCGCAGCTGGAGCGGTCGCGGGACCTGGGTCTCCAACTCACTGACGCCCGCGGCGCCGCACTGACCGTGCTCATCTCCCGCGGCGAGGCCGTCTACTCAGCCTTCAACGCCGCCGTCGACGAGGTGTTCGGCGACACGGTGGCACCGCCCCCCGGCGACTCGCCGGACTACCCGATCGATCGGCAGGCCTGCCTGGACTACTTCGAGGACTACTTCGGGTTCGTCCCGCACTACGTCAAGCTCATGGCCGACGACGCCCCGCGGGCCCTGGAGGGCTACGTCCTCATGCGGGAGTGGTCGCTCGCCGAGAACGTCCTGGACGCGACCCACGCAGAGCTGCTGCTGCTGACCATCAACGCGGCGGAGTTCTCCGCCCGCTTCGTGAACGTGCACGCCAACGGTGCCCGCCGGGCCGGATGCACCGAAGCGCAGATCATCGAGGCGGTGGTTTGCGCCATCCCAGTGGCGGGCGTGGCCTCCTGGTTGCCGGGCGCCGACGGCATCATGGAGGGCCGTTCGTGAAACGCGCCGGTGATGCGGCCGATGGTCCGGCCGGCGGTCCGGCCGAGGGCCTCATCGACGTGCACGGCCACATCGTGCTGGAGGGCTCGATGGGGCGGGCGGGTGCCTGCGGTCCCGAGATCGGCCGGCACCCCGACGGCAGCCCCTGGTTCCGGGTCGGCAACTACCAGCTCGACGGCGTCACCTACCGGGGATCGCTGTTCATCGAGGTGGCCAAGCGCCTCGCCGCCATGGACGCCGCGAACATCAGGGTGCAGGCGCTCTCGCCGAACCCGCTGACGTACCTGCACTTCATCGACGCCCCGGCCGCGGTGGACTTCTGCCGCGCCCACAACGACAGCCTGGCCGAGGTGGTTGCCGCCCATCCCGACCGGTTCGTGGGCCTCGGCGCCCTGCCCATGCAGGACATCGAGGCGGCCTGCGCGGAGTTGCGTCGCATCGTCGGCGATCTGGGGTTGCTCGCCGGGTACGTCGGCACCGACTTCGGGACGCCGCTGGACGCGCCCGCCACCGACGTCCTCTACGAGACCTGCACCGAGCTGGACGTGCCGCTGTTCCTGCACCCCACCCAGTCGGGCATCGACGGCCCCCTGCTGGACGAGCGGCTGCGGCGCTGGGATCTGGACCTCGTGCTGGAGTACTCCTTCGAGGAGGCGCTGGCGGCGGCGACGCTGATCTTCGGCGGGGTGCTGCGCCGTCATCCCGGCCTCGACATCTGCCTGAGCCACGGCGGGGGATCGCTGGCCCTGGTGCTGTCGAAGCTGCGCAAGCTGGCCGAGCGGCGGCCCGCCTCCCCGGAGTGGCTGAGGCCCGCCGGCGTCTTCGACCGCCAACTCTCCCGCCTGTGGTTCGACTGCCACGTGACCGGGGAGCGGGAGTTCGCCTTCGTGGCCGCCACCGTGGGCACCGACCGGCTCGTCTACGGCACGAACTTCGGAGGCTGGGACAAGGGCAGCGGTCCGGACGTGACAGACCTGGTGCCGATCCTGAACGCGAACGCCGCCCGGCTGCTGCGACTCGACGCCCGGGCGCCACACCTGCTGAGCTAGCGGCCGCGCCGAGACATCACCGGACTGAGGAGCCGACCATGGTTACCGAAGCGCCACTGCTGGCCAACGAGGCCGATCACCCCCAGGAGATCGTGGCCGCCCACGGCGACAGGCGGATCGTGGTCATGGACTCGGCTCGCTACGTGGACGCCCGCAACCGCGGCACCGACGTCGTGGTGCCGGCGTCATACCTGGGGGTGCTGCCCGCCCGGCTGATGGTGCCGCACAGGCCGCGGGCGGTCATCGGTCACGACGGCGCCGTGGGCATGGACGGCGCCGGGATCGCCGGGCTCTGGTACCTGGAGGCCCTCGGCATCCCTGCCGCCACCGCATCGGCCGAGTCGTCGGAGTTGGGCAACGGGATGGACCAGTACACCTCAGGGGTGATCAGCCGGCTGAACATCTATGCCGAGCGGTGCGGGGTGACCGAGGGAATGCCGGTGGCCGAGGCCGCCCGGCTCCTGGCCTGCAACGAGCCGGTCGGAGAGATCGACGAGGGCACGAAGATCCGCCGCGAGGTGATGGCCACCTCGCCGACGGGGCGCGAGCTGGTGGTGACCGACTCGATCGTCTTCGCCCAGCCCGAGGACTCTCGCAACGTGCTGGTCACCGCGGGCCACACCGGCCGCAGCGGTGCCGGCTTCCTGCTGGAGGTGTCCCCCCACGGCTTCATCTGCGCCGACGGCGGCCGGGCCAAGAACGACTCCGGCATCGCGGGTCTGGCCATCGTCGAGGAGCACGGCCTGGCGGGCGGCTCCTTCGACGCCTGGACGGCGCCGATCGGCGACGCCTTCAAGGCGTATGAGATCGGCAAGGTCGGTGCCTGCAACCGCATGGCGGAGGCCCGCGGCGTCGCGGTCGGCATGGCTGTCTCCGAGGCCGCCATGGCGCTCCTGCTGCACGAGGACTGAGCGCCGATGCAGCCGCCGGACCGCGCTGACCGGGCGCTGACCGGCGAGTTCTGGGCGGGGATTGATCGCGGCGAGTTGCTGCGCCCCGTCTGCGGGCGCTGCGGGCGGAGCTTCTTCACCCCGCAGGTGGTTTGCCCGACCTGCCGCAGCGAGCAGTGGAGCTACCAGCCGAGCAGCGGGCGCGGCACGGTGTACAGCTACACGGTGGTGCACCGCCCTCCCGAGCCGTCATTCGAGGCGCCGTACGTGCTGGCCATCGTGGACGTGGCCGAGGGCTGGTCGCTGCTCACGTGGATCGTGGACTGCCCGGCGCCCGATGTGCACATTGGCATGGACGTGGAGGTGCGGTTCACCGCGGGCCCCGACGGAGCGCTGCTGCCGGCGTTCACCCCGCGCAGCGCGGATCGCGACGCCACCGAGGTTGGCGCGTGAGCGGCGCGTGGGTCGGGCGTCGGACCGAGCTGCCGGGCTGCCCCGGCGGTCGGCCCAGCGAGGCAACGTCATGAGAGTGATCAGATGAACGTCGGCCTGGCGTTCCCGCGCAACGCGACGCGCTACCCGAACGGCACCGCCCTGTTCGATGTGGGGCCGCAGCGCCGCGACGTGACCTGGGCTGAACTGGAGGAGCGGACGAACCGCATCGCCAACACCCTCTCGGGAGCGCTCGGCATCGAGCCCGGCGACCGCGTGGCGCTGCTGGTGGCGAACCGCCCCGAGGTCGTCGAGGTGCTCGGCGGGATCACCAAGGCCGGCGCCGTCTACGTGGGGCTCAACTTCCGCCTCGGCCCCGTCGAGCTGGACCAGATCGTTGACAACGCCCGGCCACGCCTGCTGCTGTGCGATGCCGAGCACCTCCCGCAAACCACCGAGGTTGCCGGCAAGTACGGCATCGAGGTGCTCGACATCGATGCGGAGACCTATCGCTCGCTGGTGGCCGCGGGTTCGCCGGCGTCGCCGCCCGGGTTGCACGAGGTGCGGCCCGACGACGACTTCTGCATCGTCTACACCAGCGGCACGACCGGCCGGCCCAAGGGCGTCCTGTTCGACCATGCCCGCGTGCTCCAGCACGCAACGGTCACGGCGCTGGAATACGAGATCACGCGGCACAGCCGCTACCTGCTGCAGATACCGCACAACTCCAGCGTCAACATCACCATCGTGCCGGCGCTCGTCATCGGGGCCGCCCTGGGGTTCCGGGACAGCCGCAGCTTCGAGCCGGCGGGATTCGCCGAGACCATCGACCGCCAGGGGGTCACCCACTCCTTCCTCGTGCCCACCCAGCTGGTGCGCCTGCTGGACCGCCTGCCGCCGGGGTGCGATGGGCTGATGGGCGGCCTGGTGACGCTCGGCTACGGCGCCTCGCCGATCTCCCCGGAGCGCCTCGGCGAGCTGGTGGGGCGTTTCGGCAACATCTTCAACCAGCTCTACGGCATGGCCGAGATCGCCTCCATCGGCACCATGCTGCGCAAGGAGGACCACCACCGGGGCCTGACCGAGCGCCCCGAGTTGCTGGGATCGTGCGGTCAGCCGTCCTACGCCGTGGACGTCCGGGTCGTCGACCCCGACGGCAACGACGTCGCGGCGGGGGAGCGGGGTGAGGTCATCTTCGGCGGTCCCTATGTCATGAAGGGCTATTACCGGGACCCCGAGCGCACCGCCGACTCGCTGCGGGACGGCTGGATGCATTCCGGGGACGTGGCCACCGTCGATGACGAGGGGTTCATCTACATCGTGGACCGCCTCAAGAACCTCATCATCCGCGGCGGTCTGAATATCGCGCCCACCGAGATCGAGAACGTGCTGTACCGGCATGCCGCGGTGCTGGAGTGCTCGGTGGTGGGCGTGCCGGACCCCGACTGGGGCGAGGCGGTCGTGGCGGTGGCGGTCCTCAAGGAGGGCGCCACGGCGAGTCCGACCGAGTTGCGCGAGCACTGCTGGCGCTCGGAGCTGACGTCGATCAAGGTGCCCGAGCGGGTCGAGCTGCTGGATGCGCTTCCGAAGAACGCCGTCGGCAAGATCGCCAAGGACGAGATCCGCCGGCGCTACTGGGGCGAAGGGCGCCAGGTGTGAACGGCTCCACTGAGCGTCACCGGTTGGTGGACATCTCGGGCGAGGGGCGCCAGGTGTGAGCGGTCCCGACGGGCGTCACCGGTTGGCGGGCATCGCCGTGGCGGGGGTGTCGGCGACGCGCCAGGCCAAGAGCCTTGACGGCAATTCGGTTCAGATCTGCCTCGAGGCGGTGCGGGCGGCCCTCGACGATGCCGGGATGACGATCGACGACGTGGACGGCGTCTCGGCGCGCTGGCCGGGTCCCGGCGGCACCGTCTTCCATCCGGGCTCGGTGGACTGGACGGCGCTGTTCGGCAAGCCGTTCGACTGGGTGGGCGACACGTACCCGCAGGGCGCGCCCGGCCTGCTCGACGCCGCCGGTGCCATCCTGGCGGGCCAGTGCTCGACGGTGCTTGTCTTCGGGGGCCGCGCCGGGGAGTCCGGCGCGGCTTCCTCCGGTGCTGCGACTGCTTCCGGCGGCGACGCTAGGGGCGTCGGGATGTCTTCGGGCGGCGACGCCAGGAGCGTCGCCGCGTACACACGACCCGACAACGAGTTCGTGTCGTGCTGGGGGTCGCTGACCGCTGCGCAGTTTGCGCTCGTGGCGCAGGTGTACCTGCACCGCTTCGCCCCGGATCCCGAGCGCATGGCGCTGGTGCCGGCGGTGATCCGCAACGCCGGATCCACCAACCCCGCGGCGGTGATGTACGGGCGCGGCCCCTACGAACCCGCCGACATCCTGGTCTCGCCACCGGTGGCCGAGCCGTTCCGGCTGCTGGATCTGTGCCTGGCCACCGAGGGTGCGGCCGCCATGGTTCTCACCGGCGTCGAACGCGCCCGCGACTGCCCGTCGGCGCCGGCGGTGATCCTCGGCGGGGGTTCGGAGTGGTACCGCCAGCAGTACGTGGACCCGCCGCGCTACGACGACGTGGCCCGGATAGGCGCCGGCGCCTACCGGCGCAGCTTCGGCATGGCCGGACTCGTGCCGGGCGATGTGGACGTCTTCGAGCTCTACGACATCAACACCTTCGAGGTGGTCCGGCAGTTCGAGACGCTCGGATTCTGTGACGAGGGAG
Organism: bacterium; assembly: GCA_028824415.1. Taxonomy (GTDB): domain Bacteria; phylum Actinomycetota; class Acidimicrobiia; order Acidimicrobiales; family CATQHL01; genus VXNF01. The sequence goes on from JAPPDX010000071.1 coordinate 31,008, forward strand.
AGGGTGTCGACTACCTGGCCGAGGCCGGCATCGGGCTCGACGGCCGGCATCCCACCAACACCGACGG
>JAPPDX010000014.1 GCA_028824415.1 bacterium
TGGACGCCGCACGACGGTGGCCCCGTGCTCCCGGAGCTGTTCGCCCACCTGCCGCCGCCGGACAAGGCGCCGCCGGCCCGCGGCGAGAAGAAGGACACGGAGCGGCGTGAACTCTCCCAGTCCGACCGGGACTGGGCCTACGTGAAGGACCAGCTCCGCCGCGGCACCGCGCCCCAGCGTCTGGTCGCCCACCTCGAGCAGACGCGCCAGGACAAGCACAACCCCCGCGACTACGCCGAGCGCACCGTCCGCAAGGCGCGCGCGGCCCTCGGCCTCACCCAGAGCCGCGCCGTCCCGGCGCGCTGACCGGAGGACCACCCATGGCCATCACCGAAATCACCATCGAAGGCGGCGAGCGCGCCGTCTCCGTCGACACCGAGGAGGAGTTCGCGCGCGCCCTGGACCGCGGCCTCCCCATCGTCGCCCCCGAGGAGATCGCGACGGCGTTCGGCTTCCCCATCCACCAGGACGGGCAGGAGACCGACGACGCCTTCGGCGCGGAGGTCGACGACCACTCTGCCTACGCCGCGGCCTGAGCGGAGACACCACCATGGCCCGAGCCAGCACCGACACGCCCCACAGGGACCACGTCGGCGACTACCACCGCCACTTTGCCGACGCGATCATCCGGCAGATCGCGGACGGCACCGCCCCGTGGCAGAAGCCCTGGAAGCCCGGGGAGCGGTTCATGCCGGAGAACGCCTTCAGCAACAAGCCGTACACGGGCGGCAACGCGCTGTATCTCGCGCAGGCCGGCCAGGAGCGCGGGTTCACCGACAACCGCTGGGCCACCTACCGGCAGATCGCCCAGGCCGGCGGCCACGTCAAGAAGGGCGAGCACGGCGAGAAGATCCTCTACTTCGACACGAAGAAGCTGTCGCCGAAGAAGGACGACAACGGCCGGGCGGTCGTCGACGGCGACGGGCGTCCGGTCTATGAGCGCCACGACAAGGGGCGGGCGTTCGTCCGCACCTACACCGTGTTCAACGTGGAGCAGGCGCGCGGCCTCGACCTCCCGGCGCGCGGGGCCCCGGTCGCCGACTGGCAGGCCCACAAGTCCGCCGAGGCGGTGATCGAGGCCGCGAGCGTCACGATCAAGCACGCGCCCGGCGACCGGGCCTACTACTCCCCGAAGCGCGACGAGATCGTGCTTCCGGAGCGGGGCCAGTTCCCGAGCGCGGAGCACTACTACGGCACCGCGCTGCACGAGCTGTCGCACGCGACCGGCCACGAGAGCCGGCTCGACCGCGAGACGTTCCACAACGCCGTCAAGTACCCCACGGGAGGCTTCGGCAGCGCCCCCTACGCCCGCGAGGAACTCCGGGCGGAGATCGCCGCAATGATGACCGGCGAGCGCATCGGGATCGGCCACCACCCGCGGGACGGCCAGTGCGGCAACAGCGCGGCGTACGTGAAGAGCTGGATCGAGGCGCTCGAAAAGGACCCGCGCGAGATCCACCGCGCCGCCGGCGAAGCGGACCGCATCTCCCGCTACCTCATCAGCCCGGCGCGCGAGCGCCTGGACGCGATCGCCAACGAACCCCGGGCGGTCGCCGCGATGGCGCCGCCCGAGCGCCCGCTCCCTTCACGGTCCCCGGCGGCGCCAACGCGCGACGCGCCGCCTCTCTCGCCGGGCCGCTGACCCGGGAGGAACCACCATGCCCGAAGCCCAGACCGACACGCCGCAACGCGGCGCCGACGAAACGCCGCGGCGCGGCGCCGCCGTGGCCACCGGCATCGCCGCCCCGTCCCGCTACCACGAGAAGTTCGGGACCACCGTCATCAAGCAGATCGAGGAGGGCACCGCACCGTGGCAGCGCGAGTCGAAGGCCGGCGAGCCCGCCATCCCCCGGAACGGCGTCACCGGCCGGCGGTACACCGGCGGCAACGGCGCCTACCTCGCCTCCCGCGGCCAGGACCGCGGCTTCGCCGACAACCGCTGGGTGTCCGCGAAGCAGGTCCGCGAGAACGGCGGGAAGCTGGCCCGGGGGGCCGTCGGCGAACGGATCCTCTACCGGGACGACTCCGGCAAGCGGCCCGTCTGGCGCACGACCACCGTCTACAACGTGGAGCAGACCCGCGGCCTGAAGCTCGAGCGCCGGCCGCCGCGGGCGGAGTGGCACGCGCACCGCGCGGCGGACGCCGTGATCGCCAGCTCCGCGGTCCCCATCAAGGAGTCCCCCGGCGACCTCGGCTACTACGTCAAGGACGAGGACCGGATCGTCATGCCCGAGAGGGGCCGCTTCTCGAGCGCGGACACCTACTACAACACGGCGTTCCGGCACATGGCGCACGCGTCGGGCCATGAGGACCGGATGAATCGGGCAACCTTCCGGGAGGCGCACTCGGAAGGGCTCGACGGCGAGGCCCACGGACGCGAGAACCTCCGCGTCGAGATGGCCACCATGGCCACCGCGCAGCGCCTCGGGGTGGGCTACCAGCCCGCCGACTCCGAAGCCTACAAGGACCTGTGGGTGAAGGCGCTGAAGGCGGATCCCCGCGAGATCCACCGGGCGGCGGCGGAGGCCGACCGCATCTCGAAGACCCTGCTCCGGCCCGCGCGCGAGCAGCTCCGCGACCTGGCGCGGGAGGCCCGCACTTCCCGCAGCCGGACCGCTCCGGAGCGCGCGCCGGCCGGTCCCGAGCGCGCCGCGCCCGAGCGCCCTGCCGCCGCGCCTCCCCCGCCGGCCCCGGAACGCGCGGCGCCGAGCATGACCCCTGGACGGTGACGGCCGAGCCATGAGCATCCGGACGCCCGACCCCCGCCGCCCGGGCCGGGAGATCGAACTCCGGGTCGTTCCCCGCCGGCGCACCGGCCATCGGGAGGACCCGGGAGCGAGGCGAACCCCGCTCCGCCCGCACGCGGATGGAAGCGGCGCTCCTCGACGTGAGCATCCACCGCACCGTCGCCTACCGGGACATGGCGGCCGCCCACTACGACGGGCATCCCTACGCCGCCCGCCGCGGGATCGACAAGCTGATCGCCCAGGGCCTCCTCGAAGAGCGCACGGCGACGGCGCCCGGCGGGGGTTCGTTCCAGACCCTCGCCGCCACCCGGAAGGGCGCGCACAAGGCGCAGGAGGCCGGCGAGCGTCACGGCTTCGACGCCGGCCAGCGCTTCCGCGCCGGCTGGGGCAAGCCCGAGGACACCGCGCACGACGTGGCGATCTACCGCGCCGTGCGTGCGGCCCGCGAAGAACTCGCGGCCCAGGGAGCCACGGCCCGGCGCATCCGCCTCGACGGCGAACTCCGCGGGATCGTCGCCCACCGCAGCGAGACGGCCCGGGCGCGCGCCGGCAAGGCGGCCGCCGACGCCGAGCGCCGACGCGCCGCCACCGAATACCACCTCCCCATCGGGCCGGACGGCAAGGTCACCTTCCCCGACGCCCAGGTGGAATACACCCTCACCGACGAGGAAGGCCGCGCCACCTTCGGGCGCGTGAACATCGAAGTCACGTCGCCGCACTACAGCGCTGGCAAGGTCGCCGCCAAGGCCGCCGCCGGCTTCGCCCTGTTCGGCTCCAACGGCAAGGCCGCCCGGAACATCGTCCGGCATCTCGTCCGGGCGGGCAAGGCGGCCACGGGTCCGGACACCAACGCGCGGGGCGGATCGAGCCGGCCGCCGTCCGACCTCTTCGAAATCTGACGATGTCCAACGACCCCGTCGCGTCCCCGCAAGCAGCCCTGAACTCCGAACCGCGCCGTCCCCGCGCGCCGAGGCCCTCAGTCGAGATCGCCCGTCTCTGGCTCGACATCACAGTCTGCTGCTTGCGCTTGGCATTCCTGCGCCTGCGGCTGGCCTGCTTTCGCGCCGTTCTCTTCGTGCTCGAACTCATCCAGCGACCCGGCACGTCCCCGCCACCGACGAACGGCTGATGCACCCCTGGAAAGTGAGCCTCGGCCTCACCGTCGCGGTCACCGCCTCCCTGGTGTTCGTGGCGGCCGCCCGCTTCGACTACCTCTCCCCCCACCGCCGGTTCATCGTCACCGAGTACTGGTGGCCCATCGGCCTCTGCGCCGGCTCCCTCGTCCTCACCATCGTCGTCGCCCTCGCCGGCGTCCTTCGGAGTCTCGGCCTCTACGACGTGGGCCGGAAGGTGGACCTCGTGGAGCGGTCCGCCCGCCGCGGCGACGGCGATCCCGAACTCGCCCGCCGGCTCCACGACCAGGAACACGGCGACTTCGCCGAATAGCCGGCCCACACCCCCGCAAGGAGCACTCCCATGACCCCCACCACGCGCCGACTCGCCATCGCCGCGGCCGCCGTCCTCTTGCTGCCGGCCACCGCGCTCGCCCAGGGCGTCAGCCCCTGGCTCGACGCCATCGAAGTCCTCCGGGCGGCCTTCACCGGCCCCATCGCCCGCGGCCTCTCCCTCATCGCCATCGTGATCGGCGGCCTCATGTTCGCCTTCGGCGAAGGCGGCTCCAAGAAGGCGCTCGCCGGGATCATCTTCGGGCTCGGGATGGCGATGGGCGCCGCCAACTTCCTCGACTGGCTCTTCTGAGAAGCGCCTTGACCGGATCGAAGCCCTGGCACGGCCACCCGGCCCTCAGCCGCCCGCTCACCATCCTCGGGGTCGAGCGCCGGTGGTTCCTGCTCTCGCTCACCCTCGGTCTCTCGATGTGGAACGCCCTCAACTCCCTCGTCACCGGCGCCGTCATCTTCTCGACGCTCTACGCGGCCGGCTGGTGGGCCTGGCGGAAGGACCCGCAGATGCTCTCCATCGTCGCCGCGAGCGCCGCCGGCAAGGTGCGCTACGACCCCGGCAAGCCGAGCGCCTGGCACGTCGACATCCTCGAATGAACCTTCGGGCCGAGCGGCAAGACTTCCAGGCGGCCGGCGCGCTCGCCGACGAGCTGCCCTACTGGGGCTGGCTGAAGGCGCAGCCCTTCTGCCTCACCCGCGCCGGCGAACTCTTCGCCGTCGCCCGGATGGCCCCGGCCGTCATCGACGGCCGCACCCCCGACCAGCTCGACCAGATCCTCGGGCGCTGGCAGCGCGTCCTGTCCGGACTCGACCCCCGCACCCGGCTCTACTTCTACCTCCTTCGGCGTCCCGCCTCGCTGCTTGCGCCCGAGGGCCTCGAAGGCGTCGCGCAGCTCTCCCAGGAGAACCGCCGCGCGTTCCTCCTGCCGCGCGTCCAGGACCTCCGGACGTACGTCGTCTGGTGCACCAACCCCGGCCTCGAGCAGGCAGCCGCCCACGGCCCGAGCGGCGGCCCCTGGCCCCTCGACTACGCCCGCAACTGGCTCCGGGCGCGCCGGAACCCCCACGAGAGCGCCTACCTCGCGGCCGAACTCCGGCAGGCCGCCATCCGCTTCCGGCAGCTCGTGGACGCGAGCGCCGCGCTCGCGGACGACGTGACGCCCCTCTCCGTCCTCTCCCGGTCCGAGGCCACGGCTTTCCTCTCCGAGCTGGTGAACCGCCCCGGACTCCCCTGGCACGGGGACGGCGCCGCCAGCGGCCTCAACTGGCGGCTCGCCCTCTCCGAACTCGAAGCCGAACGCCAGCACCTCCGGCTCGACGGCGAGCCCGTGATCCTCTACTCGCTCAACGCGCCTCCCGTCACCGCCCGGGCCAACCTCCTCGAAGAGCTCAACCGGCTCGAAGCGCGGCTCACCATCACCCTCGAGTGGCGGCCGCAGTCGCTCGAAGCCGCGCGGCGCCGCATCCGCAGCGCCCAGCGCCACTACTTCCAGAAGCGCTACTCCATGATGGCGCACGTCCAGGAGGCGGAAGGCTCCGCCAACGCGATGGTGGACACGGCCGCGGAGGCCGAGTCCTCACGGCTGGGCTCCGCCCTCGTGGAACTCGAGGCGGACGGCATCGCCTACGGCGACCTGGCGCTCACCGTCGCCCTCCACGGCGAACTGACGCAGACCGAGCGGCTCGACGCGGAACTCCGGCGCATCTTCGCCGGCTGCGACGCCAAGGTGATCCGCGAAGGCTACGGACAGCTCCCCACCTGGTTCGCCCGCATGCCCGCCATGCCGCGCCGCCGCCAGATCCGGAGCGTCTTCGCGAGCGCCGGGGTCGCTGCGTGCCTCGCCCCCCTCTTCGGCCCGCCGAAGGGCGAACCCGTCAGCCGCCACCTCGGCAGGCCCGTCCTCGCCACCTTCGAGACCCGGTGGCGCACCCCCTTCTTCTACGACCTCTTCGCCGGCGACGTGGGCCACACGCTGATCCTCGGGGCCACCGGAGCGGGCAAGAGCTTCCTGCTCAACTACCTGCTCGTCCAGAGCCTCCAGTACGCCCCCCGCGTGCTGGTGCTCGACCTCGGCGGCTCCTACCGCTGGCTCACCCAGTTCCTCGGCGGCGGCTACCTCCAGCTCGCGCCCGACCGCGCGGACGGCGCGCTCGCCCTCAAACCGTTCACCCTGCCGCCCGGCGAGCGGACCTACCAGTTCCTCACCGGCTGGATCACCCGGCTGCTCCGGATCGGGGGCCACGAGCCCTCCGGCGCCGATCCCTCCGAAATCCGCGCCCGGATCGAGGACCTCTACGCGTTCGAGCCGGACGCCCGCTCGCTCTCCGCCTTCGTCAGGTCGCTCCCGAAGCGGATGTGGCCCGCCATGAGCCGCTGGCACGGCGACGGCGCCTGGGCCGCCTACTTCGACAACCCCCACGCCGAGGAAATCCAGCTCGCCGACTGGCAGGTGATCGACCTGGCCGGCGCCGCCGAGCACGAGGACCTCTGTGAAGCGGCGCTCTTCTACCTCCTGGAGCGGATGCGCCTCGCGCTCGACAACCCGGCCGAGGCCGCGCGCGTCAAGCTCATGGTGGTCGACGAAGCCTGGCGCTACCTCAACGACCCCTCCGTCCTCGCCTACCTGGCGGAGGCGGCGAAGACCTGGCGGAAGCGGAACGCGGCGCTGATCCTCGCCACGCAGTCGGCGGTGGACGTGACGGCCTCCACGGCCGCCCAGGGCCTGCTCGAGTCCATCCCGACCAAGCTCTTCCTCGCCAACCCCGACCTCCCCGCGGCGGTCGCCGACATCTTCCAGCTGAACGCGACGGAGATGGCGACGATCCGCCAGCTCGTCCCGAAGCAGGAGCTGTACCTGCGCCGCGCGCAGTCCGCCGGCGTGGTCCGGCTGAACGTCGATCCCGAGAGCTACTGGCTCTACACGTCCTCCCCGGTGGACGCCGCGCGCCGGGCCGAGGCCATCGCGGCCCACGGCCTCCGGCGCGGCCTCGCCCACCTCGCCCAACAACGGAGTTAGCCCATGATCCCGACCCTCCGTCCGCGCCTCGCCGCGGCGCTCCTGCTCGCGCTCGCGTGTCCCGTGCCCGCCGCCGCCCAGGACGCCCACATCCTCCGGCTGGACGACACCCCGGAGGACACCGTCTGGCGGCTCCAGGCCCGCGTCCGGCACACCACCGTCATCACGCTCCCGGCCCGGGAAACCATCCTCGACTACGTCGTCGGCGACGCCGAGTACTGGCACCTCACCGGCAGCGCCAACGTCGCCTTCCTGAAGCCGGTCTCGGCCGACGTGGAGACCAACATCGCCCTCGTCTGCGAGTCCGGGCGCATCTACACCTTCCTCGTCGCCGAGTCCGAGGACCTCGACCCGCACCTCGTGGTGCGCTTCCACGACCCGGCTGCCGGCGACGGGACCGACGGCCTCTCCGCGCGCGCCCGCCGCGGCGCGCACCAGCCGGCCTTCGTGGCCCGGTCCCGCATCCAGTCCTACCAGACGATGGCCAACCAGGCCCGCGCCGAAGTCCAGGCGACCCGGGCAACCGCCGAGGAACAGGTCACCGCCGCCCGGGAAGCCGCCGCGGAGGAGATCGACGCCTTCCGCGCCCGCTACCCGCTCCGCATCGAGTTCCCCTACACCCTCGACAAGAAGGCCCGCGAGTGGCCGTTCCTCGTGGAGGCGATGTGGCACGACGGCCAGTTCACCTACCTCCGCAGCCGCGCCCAGGAGTCCCCCGCGCTCTACGAGCGCAAGGACGGCGAACCCTCCCTCGTCCCCTACGACCTCACCGAAAACGGCCTCTACATCGTGCGCCGCATCGTCGGCGAAGGCTGGCTCCAGCTCGGCAAGGAACGCGCCCGCTGGCGCTTCACGCCCCCGGACCCCCTGCCGTGAGCCGGACGCACCCACACGCGCAGCGAGAGAGAGCCCATGCCTGACTGGAAGTCCCTCGCCACCCGGCCCGCGGGCGCCCTGCCGGCGAACCTGACCACCAAGGCCGCCGTCGTGCTGCTCGGCTTCCTGGTCGTGGCCCTGATCCTCAGCACCCTTTTCACCGGCGGCGACCCCGAGGAAGCCGCCCCGGACGCGGAGACGGCCCAGCAGCCGGTCGCCGACGCCGGCATGACCCGGCGCCTCCAGACCGAGATCGAGCAGCAGCAGCGGCTCGACGCCTCGCAGCGCCGCGCCGGCGAACGGGAAGCGACCCGCCAGCGCATCCGCGACGCGATCCGCGGACCCGCCGCCGATCCGGACGCACCGCCTCCGGAACCCGTCATCGACCCGGACACCGGGGAACCCCTCTCCCCGGCCGAGGCCGAACTACGCGACAGGCTCCGGCTCGAGGAGGTGGAACGCCGCCTCCGCTCCCTCCGGGCAGAGCCCGTGGCGCACACGTACCGGGACCAGACGCCAAGCCGGACGCGAGAGCCCGCGCCGAACCTTCCTGCAGCCGGCCAGAGCCTTCCCGACCTGTCACTTGATCCCCTCGTATCGAGCGCCGCCCGATCGGCGGACGCGCTGCTCGACGCCCTCAACCAGGGCGGACCCACCGGCGACGGCTCCGGGTACGCCCCCGCGCCCGGGGAACTCGACGTACCGCTCCCCGACTCCCGGCAGCTCCCCGACTACGACGACCCGCCGCGCTTCACGCTCCCGCCCGACCCGCCCGGCTGGGAACGGATCCACGAAGGCTCCCTCGTCGAAGCCGTCCTCGTGAACCAGCTCTCCGGCGACTTCCCCTCCCCCGTCCTCGCCCTCGTCGCCGTCCCCTTCTACTCGACCGACCGCCAGCGCGTCCTCATCCCCCGCGGCAGCCGCTTCGTCGGCACCGCGCAGCCCGTCCGCGGACAGGACCAGGACAGCCTCGCGGTCGGCTTCCACCGCGTCATCCTCCCCGACGGCCGCCACGTCCCCCTCCGCTTCCAGGCCCTCAACCAGATCGGCGAAGGCGCCCTCACCGACCGGGTGAACCGCCATTACCTCAGCACGTTCCTCGCCGCCGGCGCCGTCGGCGTCATGAGCGGCCTCGCCGCCGTCGGCGGCAGTCCCTACGCCGCCGGGTTCCCCGGCTTCCAGTCCGGCTTCAGCCAGGGCACCGCCGCCAGCGGCCAGCAGATCATGCGCCGCTTCCTCAACCGCCTCCCCGAAGTGACGGTCCGGGCCGGCCACCGGCTCCGGATCTGGTTCACCAGCGACGCCCTCTTCCCCGCCACCCGACAAGGAGACCTCCCATGACCCACACCGCCATCCGCTGGGGCCTCGTGGTCCTGCTCGTGCCCGCGCTGATGTTCGTCGGCACGGTGCCGAGTCACGCCCTGCTCGGCGACTTCGCCATCATCGCCAACCAGATCACGCAGATCGGCCAAGCCGTGACGATGATCTCCCAGCTCCGCAGCACGTCCAGCCGCCTGCAGCAGCAGCTGACGCAGCTCCGCGAAGAGGCGCTCGGCCAGATCGGCGCCCTCACGCAGTCCATCCAGCAACTCTCGGGCGATCCGGCGAAGCTGATCGACGGGACCCTCCCGTGGACCGGCGACTTCCTGAACCCCGAGACGATCCAGCTCGCGGGCGTCATCACCGACCTCAAGGACGCCGGCGCGAACACCCTCACCACGCACTGGCGCACCGCGCTCGCGAACGCCGACCAGATCGGCGAAGCCGACGTGCTCGGCCTCTTCCCCCACCATCCCGACAGCGGCCAGGCCGCCGCCGACGCGCTCGAACTCCAGCGGGACCGGGTCGAGCAGCAGATGGCCGCGGACTACGCCGCCTTCGACGCCGCCGAGACCCTCGCCGAACTCATCGCGGGCGCCCAGACCAGTCTCGAGGACCTCCGCGGCCAGACGAACCTCTCCGGCACCGCGCTCCAGCAGGCGCAGATGGCCGGCCAGCTCACGAACGCCGAGATCCAGGTCGCCGTCGCCCAGGTCGTCGGCTTTGGCGCCGTCCGCGACACGCTCCACCGGCAGCGGCGCGAAGTGGAGCGCCGCCGGTACCTCAGCCGCTGGACCGACGCGGAGCTCGACGTGGCCTCCCGCCTCGCGGCCCACGCCGCCACGCTCGCCGCGAACGCCGCCGACCTCGAAACCGGCCTCCTGCTCCCGAGCCGCCACGGCGAGTAGCCACCGGCCACACCCGGCGGGACCGCGTGACAGGAACGCCTTACAGGACGCGTGACGTGCGTTACGACGGCGCATTACACGCATGACGACGGTGCATTACACGAACCCGTTACAGGCGTGATCGACACCACATGACAGCCATCGAGAACCGCACGACACCGGACGTCGCAACCACTCCCGGCCGCGCGCTCCGCGCGCGCCCGCTGTGGCCTGCCGGACTCCGCCCGCGCATCGCCTGGCTCGCCGCCGCCTTCTCGGCGGCGGCGGCAGCGCTCGCCCCCGCCCAGCAGATCGACCCCAACGTCCCGACCGTCATCCCCGAAGACGAACTCACCAACACCATCGGCATCCTCGACCGCGTCCTCGTCGACCTGCTCACCCCCGGCACCCCGCCCATGCTCGACGCCGGCATGGACCTGTGGCGCGGCCTCGCCATCGTCCTCGTCGTCTGGACCGGACTCCGCATCGCCTTCGGCGGCGCCGGCTGGCGCGCCTGGGACCTCGTGCAGCTCGTCCTCACCCTCTGGATCCCCTGGCTGCTCCTCTCCACCTACGACACCGACATCCCCGGAGTCGGGATGCCCTTCCCCATGATCCTGCCCCGCGGCGCCAACGAGATCGCCGCCTACTTCGCCTCCAACACCGTCGCCACCATGACCGGGGAACTCACCAACCTCGGACACCAGGTCTCCCTCCAGATCACCACCGCCTGGAACGAACTGAGCCTCTGGGAGCTGGTGAACGCCGGCCACTCCCTCCTCGTCACCCTCGTCGCCGGCGTGGTCCTCAGCGCCCTCTTCTTCCTCCTCTTCCTCGTCATCTTCGGGATCGGCGTCGCCCAGGTCCTCTTCGCCAAGGTGGCCATCGCCATCTTCATCTTTCTCGGCCCCGTGATGATCCCCTTCTACGTCTTCCAGCCCCTCCAGTTCCTCTTCTGGGGCTGGTTCAAGGGCCTGCTGACGTTCAGCCTCTACAGCGTCATCGCGGCCTGCCTGCTCCGCGTCTGGTCGGGCATCGCCGTCGGCTACATCACCAGCATGACCAACTTCAGCTTCGACTACTCCACCCTCGGCACGCACCTGCTCTGGTCCATCGCGATCATCCCGCTCTGCATCGCCGCGGTCCTCAGCACGCTCAAGGTCGGCGACATCGCCACCGCGCTCGTGACCGGCGGCGGCGCGGGCGGTTCCGGCGCGATGGGCCTCGCCGGCGCCGGGACCATGATGATCCGGAGCGCGACCATCGCCGCCTCCCCGGTGAAGGGGGCCTAGCCGGCCATGCCGCGCCGCAAGAAGCCGGACCCCGGCAGGGAGCCGGACCCCGGCAGGGAGTTCGCCGAGATATGGGGCGAGCAGGTCGCCTCCAACCGCTTCCTCCGCACCTTCCTCTTCGGCCTCGCGGGCCTCGCGCTGCTCCTGCTCGTCGCCGTCGTCCGGCTCTCCGACGTGGAGGCCCCCAAGCCCATCGTCATCCGCGTCGACGAGGTGGGCCGCGCCGAGGCGCTCGCCTACGAGGCGGTCGAAGCCAACGCCGACCCGCTCGACCCCACCACCAAGTACTTCCTCAACCAGTTCCTCTCCGACTTCTACAGCCGCCGCATCGCCACCGTGGAGGCGTCGTGGGGGCGCTCCCTCCGCTTCCTCACCTCCGACCTCGCGAACGCCGCCTTCCGCACCGACAGCGCCGGCGTCGCCGAAGTGGCCGCGGGCCTCGCGTCGGACGAACGGCAGGTCGAGAACGTCGTGCTCCGGATCAACCCGAACCCCGAGCCGCCGCACGCCGCCACCGCCGACTTCGACCTGGTGACGCTCCAGCGCGGGAACGAGCTCGACCGCGAACGCTGGAGCGTCAGCCTCCAGTTCCTCTTCCTCGACCAGGTGCCCGGCGACCTCCTGCCGTTCAACCCGATGGGCCTGCTCGTCACCTACCTCCAGGCGGACCGCGCCATCGGCTTCGAATGAGCACCTGCCCCCGCTGCCGGCTCGACCGCCTCCTGCTCATTGCGGTCGCCGTCTTCCTCCTTGGCTTCATGGCGAGCGCCGTGGTCACCTTCATCGCCTACCAGGCCGGTTTCGAGGCCGGGGCGGCCTTCGCGAGCGCGCTCGACACGTACACCCCGTGAGAGCACCGGCCTCCCGCCGCCGCGACTCGCAGGCCGGCGTGCTCGTCCTCATCGTCATCCCGGCCGCCGCGTGGGCCGTCGTCCTGGCCGTCATCTTCGCCGACCGGCTCCGGCCGCTGCTCGCCGCGCTGCCCTTGCCGTGACCGCCGCGACCGCCGCCGCCCCGTCCCCCACTCTCGCGGAGCGGGCCGCGGCCCTTCGCGGCCTCGGCTGGACCAGGCGCCAGGCGGACTGGCTCGCCCTCGTCTGCCTCCACTCCGGCGTGTTCACCCGGAGCCAGTACCAGGCCCGCTACGACGTGACGGCCGGCCGCGCCACCCGTTTCGTGCGCGCCCTCGTGGACGCCGGCGTGGCGCGCGACGCTGCCCTCCTGGACCGGCAGGGCGGCCGCCCGACCAGCGTTTGCCACGTCCACGGCCGCGCCCTCTACCGGGCGCTCGGGATCGAGAACAACCGCCATCGCCGGCGCTCCTCCCGTGAACTCACCATCCACCGGCTCCTCTCCCTCGACTATGTCCTCGAACACCGGGACCTCCCCTGGCTCCCCACCGAGCCGGACAAGGTGGCCTACTTCCGGCGTCTCGGGGTCCCTGCCGCCGCCCTCCCCCGCCGCGAGTATCGCGGCCCTTCCTCAACCCGCTCCACCCGCCGCTACTTCGCCTTCAAGCTCCCCGTCGCCGGCAACGGGACGGCCACCACATTCGTCTTTGCCGACATCGGCGGGCACCGCCGCGTCCAGCGCGAACGCATCCACGCCTGGGCCGACGCCCACGCCTCCCTGTGGCAGGCTCTCCGCGAGCGCGGCTCTGCCGTCCACGTCGTCGCCGTCGCCCGCACCGGCGACGACGCCGCCGCGAACGCGGCGATCCTCGACTCCTGGCGCGGGGAACACGCGCCGGCCGCTGTCCTGTCCGCGCGGGACCAGCGACTCCTCGCCGCAGTGGATCGTGCGAAGGAGACGGGCGACCTCGCTCCCCTCGCCGCCTACGGCGGGCCGATCGACGCCACCACCGCCGCGCGCGCCATCCGTGAACAGGAGCGCGCGGCCGCCGGTCATATCGACGCCTACAGCACCCACGTCGCCGAGCGCCTCGCTCCCGACGCACTCGCTCTCTGACCCCAAGGGAGGGTTCCCCCATGACCGACACCCCCGAGAAGAACACCCCGACGAAGGAACTCCGCGTGGGCTCCTGCAAGGCCGCCATCTGGGAGAACGAGTCCGATGGCCGGGCCTTCTTCTCCGTCACCTTCTCGCGCCTCTACCGCACCGACGAAGGCTGGCGCAGCACCGGCAGCTTCGGCCTGAACGACCTCCCGCACCTGGCGCTGCTCGCCCAGCGGGCGCACCACGCGGTGGACGAACTGACCCCCGACTCGCGTGAGTAACCTGCGCCCGCCGGGGCCGCCCGCGGGGCCACTCTCAGGCGCAAGAAAAACGCACCCCCCTTTCTTGCGGGGTTTCTTGCCCCTGTCCCGTCCGTGACCGTCCCAGAAACCCGTTGGCACCGCTGCGGTTCGCTCGCATACTCCCGAACCCCACTCTCCGCCCCGGGGCGGAGAGTGGGGCTGGGAGCGACCCCCCTCCGATCGGACGATCTACGTCCCCGAAAACCCCACTTTCTTGCGGGGTTCCTTGCGGGGACAGGGGTCGCTCCCAGCCCGCGCCTGCGGCGCGACTGATCCCTGCGGGAAGGCAGATCCGGCATGACGGCGCCACCCGCGCCCCCGCCCTCGTGGCACACCTCGAGGACCCGGCCCGCGGACCTCCTCATCCCCGTCGCCGCGGCCGTGGGCGCGCTCTACCTCACGCTCCGCTACGGCGCATTCCCCGCGCCCGGCGACGTTCCGGTGCTCGACCTCATCGCGCTCGAAGACCCTCTCGCCCACACGGTGCTCCGCGTCTGGTACTACGCGGCCCCGGCCTGCGCCACGCTCTCCCTCGGCTGCGTCATCGTCCGCTACGCCACGTCGCTCCGGCGCGCCGCCGGCCGGGCGGCCGCCTTCGCGGCAGACCACTTCGCCGGCGCCGCCACAACGGCCGACCGCCTGCTCAGCTGGCGCCTGGTCATCGCCATCTTCCTGGCGCTCCTCGTGCTCGCGTGGTCCATCCGGGCGCGCCCCTTCCCCGCGCCCGGCGACGTTCCCATCCTCGACCTCATCGCCTTCGAAGACCCCGGCTTCTACGCCGTCATCCGCACCTGGCATCTCGTCATGCCGTCCGTCATGGCCTTCATGGGCGTCATGGTCCTCACCAGCTCACACCGCCTCTGGTTCGGCTCCCGCACGCGCGACCGCCGCTTCGGCCGCGGGGCGCTGCCGCGCTGGCCCACGTCCCCGGACGACGACTCTCCGGCTCTCGTGGTCGGGGAAGTCCACCATCCCACCGAGCCGCGCGAGATCACCCGCCCCTCCTGGCTCACGGTCCCCGAGCGGGGCCTCTATACCGGGGTCGCCATCTTCGGCGCCGTCGGGACCGGCAAGACCTCCGCCTGCATGCGCCCCTTCGCCCAGCAGCTCCTCTCGTGGCAGTCCGCGGACCCGCAGAAGCGGGCCGCCGGCCTCGTCCTCGAAGTCAAGGGCGACTTCTGCCACGACATCCGCGCCGTCCTCGAAGAGGCCGGCCGGGGAGACGACTACACCGAACTCGCTCTCGGGGGCCGCTGGCAGTGGAACCCCCTGGCGACCGCCCTGGACAGCTACTCGCTCGCCTACACCGTCGCGTCGCTCCTCAACCAGCTCTTCGGCAAGAGCAAGGAACCCTTCTGGCAGCAGGCGTACACCAACCTCATCCGCTGGCTCATCGAACTCCACCGCGCGCTCCCCGACCAGTGGGTGACCTTCCGCGACCTCTACCACTGCGCCATCGACCCCAAGCTCATCGCCCACAAGATCGAGCAGGCGCACGCGCTCTCCGGCCCGCCGCCCGCGTCCTCCATCCTCATCCCCACCACCGCGTACGTCTCGCACGACGACCGGCTCGCCGCCTACCAGTGGCAGCCGGCCGGCGGCGAACGCGTCCGCACCTCCTACGACCAGGAACTGCTCGACACCCTCGCCTCGCTCGGGATCCAGGCCACCGTCGAAGAGGACTCCCGGCCGCCGAGCGAGCACGCCCAGCGCGTCGCCGCCGTCGCGCGCTGGTACCAGTACGACTGGCTCCAGCTCGACCCCAAACTCCGGACCTCCATCGTCGAAGGCGTGAGCGTCTTCCTCTCCATGTTCGACCTCCCGGACGTGGCCCGCGTGTTCTGCCCGCCTCCGCCGCAGCCTCCGGCGCCCGTCCCCGCCGATCTCCCGCCGCCTCCGCCGGGCGCGACGCGCACCGCCGGCACCGGCCTCCTGCAGCGCCTCCCGCCCCTCCAGCAGCTCATCGAGTCGGGCAGGGTGATCGCCCTCAACATGCCGGCCGGCGCGAACCCCGCGCTGGCCCGGACGGTCGGCGTCCTGCTCAAGAACGCCTGGCTCCAGACGCTCCTCACCCGCCCGGCGGCGATCAAGACCAACCCCAACCGCTACTTCCGCCCCGCCGTGTTCCTCTGCGACGAATACCAGAGCTTCGCGTCCGTCGGGGAGGACGACCCCGCCGGCGACGAAAAGGCCTTCGCACTCACCCGCCAGTCCCGCGTCATCCCCATCGTCGCCACCCAGTCCATCAGCTCGCTCAAGAGCGTGCTGTCCGGCCAGGACGCCTGGCGCACCCTCCTCCAGACCCTCCGCACCAAGGTCTTCCTGTCGCTGAGCGACGACGCCAGCGCCGAGACCGCCTCCAACATGTGCGGCAAGGTCCTCCGGCTCTCCCCCTCCTACAGCTTTACCGAGTCCGCCAAGCCCGGCTTCTCGGTCATCACCGCCCGCGCCGGCGGCGCGAAAGGCACCCTCGGGACCTCGAAGTCCTACCGCGAGCAGCGGGAGCCGCTCTTTCACCCCCGCAGCTTCTCCCTCCTCGAGAACTGCCAGGCCATCGTCCTCCCCTACGACGGAACGAACGCCCAGGCCGCCACCCGCGTCTACCTCAAGCCCCACTACCTCCCCCGCGACCGCCCCTACTGGCGCGCGCGGGAAGCCGGCCAGCTGTGAGCATCCGCATCACCCACCTCAAGCGGTTCCTCCCCGGCCTCGACGACCTGCTCGAAGACGCCGCCGTGACCGAACTCATGGTCAACGGCCCGGAGAACGTCTGGGTCGAGCGCGCCGGCGCCGGCCTCGAACCCTTCCCCGCGCCGCACCTCTCCGCCGGCGTGCTCCAGCGCGCCGCCATCCAGATTGCGCGGCCCCTCGGCCTCGACCCGGAATCGAAACCCACCCTCGACGCCCGCCTGGACGACGGCTCCCGCGTCGCGATCTGCGTGCCGCCCGCCTCGCCCTCCGTCGCCATCACCATCCGGCGCTTCGGCAAACGGAGCTTCACCCCCGAGGACCTCGTGAAGGCCGGCTCGCTCCCCCGGACCGTCCTGGAGGCCGCCCGGACGACTCTCACCGAACGCCGGAACATCCTGGTGGCCGGCGGCACCGGGTCGGGCAAGACGACGATGCTGAACGCCCTCATCTCGCTCCTGCCGCCGGCCGAGCGCATCGTCTCCATCGAGGACACGCTGGAACTCCGGATCGACCAGCCCAACACCGTCCGCTTCGAGGCCCGCGAACTCGGGAAGTCCTCCACCACCGTCCGCGACCTGGTCAAGCACTCGCTCCGCCACCGCCCCGACCACATCGTGGTCGGCGAGATCCGCGGCGCCGAGGCCGCGGACCTGCTGCAGGCCCTCAACACCGGCCACGGCGGCAGCCTCACCACCATCCACGCGAACAACGCCACCTCCGCGCTCGACCGGCTCGCCAGTTGCGCGATGCAGGCCCGCGACCTGCCGTGGGACGCCATCTGCCGCAACATCGTGAACGGCATCTCCCTCGTGCTCCACATGAGCCGGATCGAGGGCCGGCGCGCCGTCGAGGAAGCCCGCTACCTCACCGGCTGGCGCAGCGACGACAACACCTGGCTCACCGATCCGGCCTACCTCCCCGCTGCACCCGAACCCGCGCCCTCAACCCCCTGAATCGGGCCGAAACCCCCGATTCCGTGGCTCCAGGAGCCTCCGAACGCCCCCTGGCGCGCACCAACACCCGTTCGGAGGCCCACAGCGCCGCGCGCGCACCGGGAAACGCCCAAACCCGCCGGCTGCGCCCCGCGCACCCGGAGCGCGGCCCTCGTGGAGCCCCTCGAAGACCGCGCCGCCCACACTTACGCGGCGGTGGCTCCGGACAGACCCTCCGCCCCCGCCACGTGAGAAGACCCCGGGAGCTGCCAGGCCGCGCCCGAAACGCGGCTCCCTCAGCGCTCGCCGGTGATTCCGCGGAGACCCGGCGCGGGGCGGAAGCGCACCACCCGTCCCGGCGGAACGGCCACCGGCTCGCCGGTGCGCGGATCCCGCGCCATTCCCGTCCTGCGGGGGGCGGCCTGGAGCACGCCGAAGCGCCGGAGCACCACCCGGTCGCCTCGCTGGAGGGCGCCGCTGAGACTCTCGAGCAGGGCTCCCACGGCCTTCCGCGCCACCGGGCCTTCGACACGCGCCGCCTCCATCGCCCGCGTGACGAGGTCAGCCTTCACCATGCCGATCCCATCCTAGCGAGACGCCGCCTCACCATCCCCGCATGCCTCCCCGCTGCCCCTGGAGCACCACCCGCCCCGGTCCCGTGATCCCGGCCATCCACGCCCGCGGCTCCCGGAACAGCCCGCCGCCCTCCGCCACCGCCAGCCGGTAGTCCGCCGTCGCCTCGTACCAGGCCACCGCCCACCACGCGGCCTCCACGGCCTCTCCCGCTTCCAGCTCGACCGTCAGCCCCGAACCGTGGGCGCACAGGAACGCAACGCCCTCGCCCATCAGCCGGACCATCGCCAGCGTCGTCCGCGACCCCGCCTCCCGGATGCGCCGCACCAGCGCCACGTCGGCCCGGACCCCGGCCTCGACCGCCACCAGGCTCTCCGCCTGGCACACCACCTCCGCCGCGCCCGGCCGCAACTCCACCGGCGCCACCTCGCCCGGATCCGCCGCCGCGAACCCCACCTCGCCGCTTCCGGCATACCGGTTCATCCGCGCCTCCATCCCCGCCGCGCGGCGCTGCGCCCGGTGCAGCCACTTCCCGACCGCCCCACCGCCACCCGCGGCGAGCGACCAGTCCACCTCCCCGCGGCGATATACCAGCCGGCTGCCCTCGGCCAGCACCGCGCGCCCGGACTCCAACCGGACGACGACCTTCCCGGAACCCGGGAACCGGTACCGCAACCCGGACTCCGCCCGCCGCCAGTCCATCGCCGCCCGCCGATCTTTCCGGCTCAACGGCTCCTGCCGTTCCCGCCGTCACACCGGTTCGGACCCCGCCGGGCGGGCTCGCGTTCCTCCGCCGGCTGCCCGCACGTCTCCCCGCGTTTCAGCAGCTCACCCCTGAGGATGGCGGCGACCCGACGCACGCGGCGCAGGGCCTCGAGCCCCGGCCCGATGAACCCCGGCCCCCCGCAGATCCCGGACAAGTCGAGCCCGCGGGCGCCCGGAGCCGGCGCCCGCCGCTTCCCGCGGCCACCGGACGCCGGCATCCCGGATTCGCTCCTCCCGGACCTCTCCCGAACCCCCCTACCAGCTCAGCGTGGCCCGGGCCAGCAGCCCGTTGCCGGCCCCGCCCGCCGTCGGGCTCTCCCGGCGCTGCGCCTCCAGCCCCAGGTCGAGGTTCAGGGTGCTGGTGTCCAGCACCCCCAGGCCCCAGCCCGCCCGGTACTCCCGGCCGTACGTCGAACTCCGCAGCCCCAGCCGCGGGGTGCCCACGAAGCGGGCGCCCACCGGCAGGCCGTAGCCCACCTCCGCGTCGAGCTGGCCCCCGCCGGCGCCGGACACCGGGAGCGAACCGGACCCGGAGGCCAGCTGCCCGCCCCACAGCGCCTCCGCGCCGCCGGTCGCCGAACCGCCCCACGACGGCATGAGCCGCGCGCTCAGGCCCAGCGGACTCCCCGGCGCCGGGTCCCAGCCGAACGACACCGACAGGCCCCGCTCCGCGAACCCCTCCGCCTGGTGCGCGAGCAGCGTCCGCACCCGCACGTCCAGCGACAGCCCCATCACCGCGTCCATGAACACCAGGCCGCCGCCCAGGTCCAGCCCCGCGCCCGTCTCGGCGTCCCCGCCGTCACGGCGCAGGCCGACCTCGACCGTGGGCGTCAGCGACACCCGGCCGCCGCCCAGGGCGAAGCCCCGGGAGCCCTCGAGCGCCGTCCGCACCCGCGTCACCCCCGTCTCGGACGCGTTCAGCCGGCCCGCCGGACCTTCCAGCAGCTCCGTCGTCGCGCCGACCCACAGCGCGTCCGCCTTGAACGCCAGCGCCAGCCCGCCGGTGGAGCCGAACAGCTCGCCCCGCGTCCCCACCGCCGTCATCGCCATCGACATCCCGGTCTCCAGCTCCCCGGCGCCCTCCGGCGTCAGGGCCAGCGAGCCCCTGCCGTAGCCGCTCACCGCCCACACCGAGACCCGGTCGTTCACCCGGTAGCCCAGCCACGGGTAGAACCCGGTCATCGCCGTCGTCATCGCCCCGGCGCTCCGGCCCTCGTAGCCGCCCAGCCCCCGGGTGTGCCCCACCGACAGGCCCACCGTCAGCGGGCCCCGCGCCCAGTCGGCGCCGAACATCGTCGTGCGCACGTCGCCGTTCAGCGACAGCGCCCCCTCCATGCCGTTGAAGTACGACCGCGAACTCCGGCTCCACACCGACAGCGTCCCCCCGTGGCTGGCGCGGTTCAGCTCGAACCCCGAGTTCGACAGCAGGTCGCCGCCCGGCGCCAGCGAGCCGAACAGCCCGCCGCCGCGCGCGCCGCCGCGGCCCGGTTGCTGCCGGCCCGTCACGTCCGTCACGCCGCCCCCGGCCGTCATGCCGCCCGCGGCCGTCAAGCCGCCCAGGCCGCTCGTGTCCGCGCCGAACGCGCCCGCCAGGGCCGAACTCCCCGCCGGAGCCGCCGCGCCCAGGCCGGCCCCGCCCGCCGCGCCCGCGCCCGTGCCCATCGGCGAGAACGACGACAGGAAGCCGAGCGCGAAGTCCCCCTCCGTGCCCGGCCGGTACTCCCGGCCCAGGAGTTGCGCCCGGAAGCCGCCCTCCCGCGGCGCCGACATCCGCTCCTCCACCTGGTCCACCACCTGCTCCGCCGTCGAACGCCCGAAGCGCGCCAGCAGCGCCGCCGGCATCAGGTCACGGTTCACGATCGTCCCCGTCCCCTCACGGTCGCTCATCCACGCGCCCGACGGGTTCGACAGCCGCAGCGCCAGCGTCTCCTCACCCTCGTCGTGCTCGTCGTCACGCACCGTCACCCGCACCGAACGGCTCGTCTCTCCCGCCGCGAACGTCAGCGTCCCCGACGCCGCGTCGTAGTCCTCGCCCGCCTTCGCGCTGCCGTCCATCGTCCGGTAGTCCACCGTCACCGGCCCCGACGCCGCCCGGTCCAGCCGCACCGCGAACTCCAGCACCGCGCCCGCGGCCTCCTCGACCCGCGCGTCCGCCACCGACAGACCCGGCGGGCCCGTCACCCTCGCCGACACCGAGTTGGACAGGCCCCGCCCGTCCGCCGCGCAGACCGCGTCCGACGCCGGGCAGGAGCCCGCCGCCTGGAGCGTCACCGCCACGTCCTCGTGCGAGGCCGGGCGCACCCGCACCGACACCACCCGGTTCGAGCCCCGGGTCGCGCGCTGCGCGTCCACCACGCGCCCGCCCGTGACCGCGAGCGCCCCCGACGTGAACGCCGCCAGCCGCAGCCCCGCGAAGTCCTCGCTGAACACCACCTCGAACCCGAACGGCCGCGCCCCGTCGTGCTCGCCCGGCACCCCCCGGAACTCCGCCGTCAGCGGCCGCAGCGGCTCCACCGCCGCCGTCGCCGCGCTCGTCAGCACCTCCGCGTGCCCCGCGTCGTCCGTGAAGCTCGCCCGCACCTTGATCCGGCGCCCCTCGTCGGACTTCGCCAGCGTGTAGCTCGATCCCGTCGCCCCGGTGATGTCCGCGTCCCCGCGGTTGCCGCCCGACACCCACTGGAACGCGAAGCTCGCGCCGCCCAGGCCGTCCGCGTCCGCGATCCCGTCCGTCGTCGCCGTCAGCGTCTCCCCGACGCGCGCTTCGCCCGAGATCCCGGGCGCGCCCGTCGCCGGCGTGTTCACCACCGCCGGCTCCGGCCCCGACACGGTCGCCGAGACCGTGTTCGACAGCCGCCGCCCGTCGGTCGTGCAGACCGCGCCCGCCGCCCCGCAGTCCGCCGTCGCCACCAGCGTCACCGTCACGTCCTCCTCACCGGCCGGGCGCACCCGCACCCGCACCCGGCGGTTCTCGCCCGACACCACGCGTTCCGCGTCCAGGAACCGCCCGTTCGCCACCTCCAGCGCCCCGCTCCCGAACGCCGACAGCCGGAGCCCGTGGAACTCCTCGCTGAACACGATCTCGAACGCGAACGGCCGCGCGCCGTCGTGCCCGGACGGCACCCTCCGCAGCTCCGCCGTCAGCGGCGCCGCCGTCCCGGTGTGCCCGTTCGCGCTCGCCGACCAGGGCCCCGCGCCCTGGCCCACCGCGCGCACCTGCACCCGGTAGGCCGTGTTCCGCTGGAGCCCCTCGAGCGTCGCCGAGGTGCCCGCGCCCACGTCCAGGACCTCCGTCCAGTCCGCCGCGTCGCGGGGATCCCGCCCGCCCGCGAACCAGCGCAGGTCGTACGTCGACACCGGCACGGCGCCCGGGTCCGCCGGCGCCGTCCAGCTCACCGACAGGCTCGTCCGCGACGCCCGCGCCACCGTCACGTCCGTCACCGCCCCCGGCGGCTCCCTTACGTCCGTAACTTCCACCGTCACCTCGATCGTGTCGTCCGCGACCGGGTCGCCCTCCGCGTGGCCCGTCGCGTCCTCGCCGTCCGTGACCTTCGCCGTGAACACGTAGCTCGCCTGCGCCTCGTGGTTCAGCGCGATCCCGCGCCTCACCGAGATCGCGCCCTTCGCGCCGATCTCGAAACTCTCCGCGTCATCCCCCGACAGCCAGTAGCTCACCCGGTCGCCGTCCTCGTCCGTCGCCGCGACGGTCCCGATGACCGCCCCGTCCGCGTGGTTCTCCGCGACCGTCAGCGTCACCGCCGCCCCGTCGTCGAACGCCGGCGCCGTCGCCGCCGGACTCTCGTTCGTCACCGCCGCGTCCACCACGTCCGCCAGCTGCTTGCCGTCCACGTCCCACAGCCCGTCCGCGGCCGCCGGACGCCGGTAGCTCACCGTCACCCTCTCGCTCCGCGCGAAGCTGCGGTCCACCTCCAGCTCCAGCTCGTGCGGGTCGTCCGCCGAGAACGCCGCCCCCGTCACCCGCACCGGACCGCCCGACGCACTCACCGTGAACCACCCGGGCTGCGGCTCCCCCCGGTCCCTCGCGAACGGCCGCCGCGACCGCAGGATCACGCTGCCCGTCCGCGAGCCGACCAGCCAGTTCCGGCCGCACCAGCTCGCCCGGTCGTTCGTCACCGGGTTGTGGGTGTGGTCGGCGCCGAACTTGTTCGCCACCGTCCCGTCGTACGACCGCAGGTGGTTGTCCACCGTGTTGTCGTAGCTCAGCCGGAACACCTGAGTGCCCGAGCAGGGGTTCACCGGCCGGCTCAGCTCCAGCACCACCAGATGCCGCTCCAACGCCACCGAGACGACGTGCAGGTGAGGGAGCCTCCGCCGCTCCGTCTGGCCCTCCGCGATGTCCAGCGCCCACAGCCCGAACGCCGACGGCGCCGGCACGTAAGCCGGGTCGAGCGCCTGGACCATGCTCACCTTCACCGTCGCCCCGTCCACTTGCGCCCCCCGGAACACCCCCTGGCCCGTCGTGTACGCCCGCACCCGCTGCTCGGTGAACGTCGTGGGGTTGCCGGACCGGTCCAGGATCGGGTTCGTCCCGGCCGTGTAGGTCACGTCGTACCACTCGTTCATCTTGGGCCGCAGGGTGTGGGTGAGGACCACGGAGTTGCCCTCGACAATGGACGTCGCGGCCTCAAATTCCGTCGTGGCGGTGTTACCGACCCCTTCAAACTCGAAGTCGCCGGGGGCCGGCACCGAGGTCATGTCCAGCGGCTCGTCGAAGTACAGGACCGTCTTGGCGCTCGTGGACCCCGTCGCGTTCATCGCCGCGTCCGCGATCGCCGGGCCCCGCACGTCGACGTTGTACTTGACCTTGTACCCGGTGAACGCCGGCGCGTCGTTGCCGTTGGTGTCCTGCAGGGGATTGGTGCTTGGCTTGGCGTAGCTCGCGCGGACGACCTGCTCGCCCCGGCCGACGGCCGAGTCCAGCGTCACCAGCACCTCCGCGCCGCTGATGACCACCGTGCCCGTGCCCGTCATGCTCCAATGGTCGTTGTCCGCGTCGCGCGACTGCACCGTGAAGGCGCTCGCCGCCGGCACCGACGTCGTCTTCAGGGCCCTGTCGAACTCGATCCGCAGCGAGGTCCCCGCCACGTCCGCGCGCACCGGCAGCGGGCCGCCCGTGCCCGGCGTGGTGTTGGTCACCGCGAAGTCCCGGAACGCCGGCGCCGCGTTGCCGTTCGTGTCCGTCAACTGCTTGCCCGTCACGAACGAGTGGGTCAGCGTCACCTCGTCGCCGGCGCGCGCCCAGACCTCGCGGTTGTTCGGATCCATCTCCAGAATCAGCTGCCGGGTGTTGTTGGTGTTCCGGCGCGCCCGCTCCGGATGGAAGTAGGCGTTGCGGTCGCCGTAGCTCCACGGACCGGCGCCCTGCACCAGGAAGTTCTGCACCAGGTCGGGGGAGTAGACGCTCCCCAGCGCCTTGTTGAAGGTGACCGTCAGCGTCCTGCCGTTCATCGTCGCGCTCTCCGGGACCGGGCCGGCGACGCTGGTCACCGTCCCGTCCACCTTGGAGCGCGTGGCGCCCGAGAAGAAGCCGCCCGAGAAGCGCAGGTCCGCGGCCACGCCGTTGTCCGTGCCCACGATCGTCGCCGCCGGCGTGCCGCTCA
This sequence comes from bacterium, assembly GCA_028824415.1. Taxonomy (GTDB): domain Bacteria; phylum Actinomycetota; class Acidimicrobiia; order Acidimicrobiales; family CATQHL01; genus VXNF01. The sequence continues at coordinate 24,437 of JAPPDX010000014.1, forward strand.
GGAACACGATGTTCTTCGACGCCTCTTCGTGCAGCCCGAGCTGGTCCGTGTCCGTGTCGCCCGCCACCACCTCGTAGGCGAAGCGCAGCGTCTGGTCCCCGTACAACACCTGGTCCAGCGGCGCCGACCTCGTGTTCGCGCCCACCGCCAGCTTCAGGTTCACGTCGCTGTTCGCGCCCGTCACCGTCACCGGCGCGTTCAGCTCCACGTCCACCAGGATCGTGTCGCCGCGGGCGTAGGTGTCGAACCTGCCGCCGCCCGAGTCGTGCGTCGGGCTCGAGACAATCCGCACCCGCTCGATCTCCGGCGCGTATGCGTGGGCCGGGTCGGGGAGCTTGCCCACGTACGTCTCAATCCAGCCCATCTCGCGCCGCGCGCGAATACTGCCAACCGTGTTGACAATCGCCCTGAGTTCGACCCGGTACCTGTCGCCAGCCGACAGCTGCGTTCGCCCATGTTGCGATGAGATGTAACTTGCTGGAAGGGTCGCGGTGAGGCTCCGAGCGTTCGGGTCAAAACTCGCCGGGCTAACAGTGGTGGCAGGGTTGGTGTCTCCCAGTGGAATGATGCTCAGCTCCCAAGTCACCACAGCCTTCTCGGTTCCCTGCGCCCACGTCCAGTCCACCGTGACCTGTCTCGAGCCCGGACCCCCGGTCACTGTGCTCGACGACAGCGCAGCGGGACAGTGGCTAGTGCACGTCGTCGTGGGTGCGGAAAGCGCTCGCGTCCCCCGCACCGCCGGAACCGCCCAGGTCGTGCCGCGCGCGCTCGCCGACCAGGCGCCATTGCCCACCGCGTTCTGCGCCCGCACCTGCACGTCGTAGGTCTTCCCAGCGCTCAGCCCCGTGACCGTCGTGTGCCTCGCCGTGCTCGCCGTCGTGTCGGCGATCTCCGTCCACTCCGTGTCCGCCTGGAACCGTTCCTTCCAGCGCACGTCGTAGTCCGTGATCGCGCGGCCACCGTCGCTCAAGGGCGCACGCCACGCCACCCGCAGGCTCGTCGTCGATGCCGTCGACACGCTCGGGGCGGGCGGGGCGGGGGGTGCTGTGAATGCTGTGCCCCGGACGCTGATTTTCGGGACATTAGTAAGGCTGCCAGTGAACGGTCCTGTTCCTCCCGAAGTCCGAGTCTTAGCGGCGTCGGCGATGCTCCAGCCCTTGGCGGCACCGAGGTCCTCGGCGTCGGAGAACACCAAGGGGAGATTGCCACTTGTTCCCTCAATCACCACCCAGTACGTGCTGGCGCTGAGCACCGTGTTTGCGGGCGCGGTGAACGTGTTGTTTCCGACGGCGAAACTCGACGGGTTGGACAGGGTCACGGGCGACACCAGGTTGTCCACATTCGTATCCCCCGTCGCCACCTTCACGGTCACGCCCGAAGGGGCGGTGCTGAAGTCCACCACGATGGCCGTGAGGGAGCCGCCGTTGCCGGCTGTGAACTGCACCGCAACGCTATTGGAAGCTAGGCTCGTGGCCGAACTGGTGGTTTTACCGAGATTGCTCACCAGCGTCGTCTGCGCCGCCGCCGGGGCGGCCAGGGCAAGGGCCGCCAAGACCGCCAGCGCCGGCCTCAGGAAGGAGTTCGGGTGCGCGATGAGTCGTGACATGGGATTCCCTCTCAACCGAGACTTCGCAGCCGTGACACCAACACGACCGGACAACATTCCCGGGTGAAGTTAGCCCTCCAGAAAGGACATTCCGGAGTGCTAACGTGAACACGCCAAAGAACCTACAATCAATGACTTGGGGAAAGGTCAGTCTGCCGGCGAGCGGCAACCCTCCGCTCGGCCCGCGTACCAACGGGGTGACAGTCCACGCGCTCGGGCCACCTTCCGGATACACCTCTCCCACGGACTCTGTCGGTGACGGAACGCTGCCCGCCCGCTATTCCGGAGGGACAACCCGGGCACCGCGAGCCAGTGAAGCCGCCTTCGGGCGACCAGGAGCGCGAGCGCAGGGCCGGCCCCGGCCTCTCGATGACCGATGCCATGCGGACCTCCGTGTCCGACAGCACCGGCGCCGCCTACGAGCGAGGCTGGCGGCGCTTCGCCGCCTATTGCGAAGAGATCAAGATCGATCCCATGGCGGCGACGCCGGAGGACGTGGGGAACTTCCTGGTGAGGATGGGTTCAGGACCCGAACCCCAGGACGCCAGTGCATCAGCGTCCCGGCCGCTCGGTGTACGGACACTGAGGGTCGTCCTGGCCGGGATCAATCGCCGGTATCACGAGGCCGGACGGGTTCCGCCGACGAAAGATGGGCGAGTGGCCAGTGTTCTCCAGGGGCTGAGGCGCCTGTCCGACGGACGGCCGCGGCAGGTGAAGGCCCTACGGGAGTATGAGATTGCGCGGATGCTGTCGCACTGCGAGATGCTCGCCGAACAGGAGAGGTTCCGGTACATCGCGACGCGCGATTCCGCCATGATTGCCATCGGTTTCGCGGCCGCGCTGCGCCGCTCGGAAATCTGCGGACTCGAGTTCGGCGACCTCCAGTTCCTGCAGAAGTCGGGGGTTCCCGTCGGGATGTTCCTCCACATTCGGCGGTCCAAGACCGACCAGTTCGGAGAGGGTCAGAAGATCCCGGTGCCGGAGGGGAAATCGTTGCGGCCAGTGGCGCGCCTGAGGGAGTGGCTCGCGCTGTCCGGCGCGGCCAGCGGGCCGGTGTTCCAGACAATGCGGCGGGGCGGCGTCCTGCTGGGAAGAGCGATGCACCCCTCCGACATCGGTCGTGTGGTGAAGCAGTACGTGAGCGCGATCGGTCTGGATCCGTCGGACTACGCGGGGCATTCCCTGAGGACGGGGTTCGTGACGAGTGCGGCGGCGCACGGGGCGCGGATGGAGAAGATCATGGAAGTCACCAGACACGCGAGCCCGCGCATGGTCCTGCGGTATATCCGGGAGGCGGAGGCGTTCGAGGATCACGCCGGCGCCGCCTTCTTGTAGGTCGCAATGCGCGGCCCGTGCGGGCGAGACGCAACGGCGGTTGCCGGTCTGGTGATCGTGATCTGCGAATCGCCTATGGCGCGATCAGTATCGCTGAATGCACACACTTAGTCGTTTCCAGCATTGGGTCACACGCCTCTAGTGCTTGACAATGTCCTTTTTCGCACGCTATTTCTCGTTACAGATCATCTGGAGATCACTTCCCTCGAGCCGAGAACCGAACCGCGCGGCCATCCCGAAACCCGCCTCTTCGGCTAGGATCCTGAGCCGCTTCGCGGGACGAGCTGGCGCCGCAACCGCCGGCCACCACCGAGCCTCCACCTACTTCGCCAAGAACGCTCCCAGCACTCCATCAGCTCCCGGCGGCGCTCGAACAGGTCGGACCGAAAGTACGCCCCTCGACTCCCCGGCCGTGTAAGTTCCTCGGGACGAGCACTGTTTCCGTGCTCGGGCCATTCGTAGTCGTCGCGCGCTACCTTTTCTCCGACCGCTACCCGTCGGCCGCCCGGGCGGCTCTCTCCTCGGGTGGTTTCCCGGATGATCGGCCGCCTCCGAGCGCAGTTGCCCTCTCAAGCATGAGAATCAGGAGGACGCAAGAAGTGGATTGTCACCACGCCGGAGTAACAGACTGGAGTCTGATTGGTTCGGGCGCGGCAGTGCTCATCGCCGCAGCCAGCTTCTGGTGGACCAGGCGTACGCACATCCTCGCCCCGAAGCGCGACGTGCTCCGGCGCTTGTTGGGGAGTAGGCACCTGCTGACGGACGCGATGGCGTCCCATCGAGGGCCCGGCGAGCCATACGTCGCGCTAAACGAGATCGCGGTTGCCTACTACCGTGATGAGAACGTAGTCCGAGCCCTGAAGTGCTACTCCGCGGAGAAGAATGTCGCGAACCTCAACACGCTCATTCGCGAGATGGCAAGGGCCGCGCGTTCCAACTTGGACAAGTTCGACGACAACTTCCTAAAGAAGCCGTTTGTGCCGCCGGGACCTCAAGCCGGACCCGACTCCGGCCGCTAAACGAGGTTGTGCGAGCGGTACCTGAAAGAAGGGGCTGCGGCGCCCCGCGCGTCTCCCCAACCGCAGCGTCGGCGGCGACCAAGCCCACGCCTAGTCGGCCAGGAACGCTCCCCATTCATCCATGAGCGCCCGTCGGCGCTCGAACAGGTCGGAGCGGAAGTAGGCGCCCTCGACTCCTCCGACAGTGTGCGCCAGCGCTGCCTCTGCAACCTCTCGCGGCGCTCCCGTCTCCGCGCACCAGTCGCGGAAGGCGGAGCGGAATCCGTGGACGGTCGCCCGGGCCGCCAGCCCGTTGTCCCGGAGGATCTTCGTCAGGGTCATGTTGGAGAGTTCCCGTCCGCGCTGGCGCCCCGGAAACACCAGCCCGCCGCGGTCGTCGAGGGCGCGCGCCCGCTCGAGCACGGCCATCGCCTCGGTGGACAGGGGGACCCGATGCGGCGCTCCAGTCTTTGTCCGTTCACCGGGAATACGCCACTCGCGGGCCTCCTTGTCCATCTCGCTCCAACGTGCCCCGCGAGCTTCTCCCGACCGCGCCGCCGTCAGGACCAGGAACCGGAAACAGAGCCGGGCCGCAGGGCTTGCCGGGGACGCGTCCACCATCGCCAGGGCCTCTCCCACCTCCTGGTAGGGGAGCGCGCGGAAGTGCGTCTTGTGGACGTTCCCCTTCGGGAGCGCGCCATCGATGCCCTCCGCCGCCACGTTCCCGGACGTGAAGCCGTGAGCCTGCGCCCAGGACAGGACCGTCCGGATGCGCTGGCGCACCCTCCGCGCCGTCTCCGCCTTCGACGTCCAGATCGGGAGCAGAACGCGCAGCACGTCCTCTCCGCGGATCGAATCTACCCGCTGGTCCCCGAGTGTCGGGAATGCGTAGGTCTCCAACGTCGTTACCCACTGTGCCGCGTGCTTCCCGTTCCGCCACTGCGAGCGCAGCCCCTCCAGCGTCCAGGCGGCGGCCTCCCGAAAGGTCGGCGCCTTCGCCCGCCGGCGCTCGGCCAGCGGGTCGCGGCCTTCGAACACGGCGCGCCGGTTCTCCCACGCCATGATGCGGGCCTCGGCCAGGGTTACCAGGTCGAACGGTCCGAGGCCGATGTCGCGGCGCTTCCCGTGGATCGTGAGGCGCTGCACCCAGCTCTTGCGCCCGCTCGGCCTCACCCGGAGATACAGGGTCTGTTCGGCGCGGTACTTCCCCGGCTCGCGGAGCGCCTTCGCCCTCGCTGCGGTCATCGTCTTCATGCGTCTCACCTGCCGCGTTCATCTCATGGGATCGCAATCGGGATTCGAACTCGCGAATTCGAACTCAGCCCCCGACTGGTCCCACGAATTCGGCCGGAACCCCTCGAATTCGACGGGAACGGCCAAGCGGCTATGAGAGCCAGTATATCACGGTTTATTCAGGGGTTACGGTGATCTTCCGGGAGTGATTCGGCACCCCTGGGAACCCCCCTGCCCGCGGAGGGGGTGGGATTCGAACCCACGGTACCGTTGCCGGTACACCAGCTTTCCGGGCTGGCCAATTCAGCCACTCTTGCACCCCTCCGGGTCTGGTGGAACCGGGAATGCTACTCCGCTGCCAGCTCCCTCAGCCGCCGGGTTGCGGTCCCGAGCTCGGACATCGCCCGGCCGAATCGGCTGGGTGTCACTTGCGAATTCGCTGCTCGGGCCGTTGCAAAAGTGCTGCTGGGATCGTTGCGAAAGAGCGGTTGACGAGAGGGATGGTCTCGCTGCGGGCCCGTGGCCCGCGTGCCGGCTGAAGCCGGCGTTCCAAGCCGTACGTGTCGTGAGGGTGGCTGGGGGGTTACGACGTGCGCGGCGCGAAGCGCCGCGCGTGCCGGTCTGGAGACCGGCG
>JAPPDX010000116.1 GCA_028824415.1 bacterium
ACGTCGAGAACATCCTGCTGAAGCTCATCCAGGCCGCCGACTACGAGGTGAAGCGGGCCGAGACGGGCATCATCTACATCGACGAGATCGACAAGATCGCCCGCAAGAACGAGAACCCCTCGATCACCCGGGACGTGTCCGGCGAGGGAGTGCAGCAGGCACTGTTGAAGATCCTGGAGGGCACCACCGCCTCGGTCCCGCCCCAGGGAGGACGCAAGCACCCGCATCAGGAACTCATCCAGATCGACACCACCAACATCCTGTTCATCTGCGGCGGGGCGTTCGCGGGTCTCGACACGATCGTGGAGAACCGCATCGGCCGCAAAGGCGTGGGTTTCGGCGCGGACGTGCGCCCGGTGGCGGAGAAGGACCTCGGAGAGCTCTACAGCAAGGTGCAGCCGGAGGACTTGCTGCGCTTCGGCATGATCCCCGAGTTGGTCGGGCGGTTGCCGGTGGTGGGTGCCGTGTCGAACCTCGAGCAGGACGCCCTGGTGCGCATCCTCGTGGAGCCCCGGAACTCCCTGACGAAGCAATACCACAAGAAGTTCGAGTACGAGAACGTCGAGTTGGAATTCACGCAGGAGGCCCTCGAGGCCGTGGCCGAGGTGGCAATGGCGCGCGGCACCGGTGCCCGCGGCCTGCGGGCCGTCATGGAAGAGGTGCTGCTGGACCTCATGTTCGACCTGCCGGGGCGTTCGGACATCGAGCGCTGCGTCATCGACGCCGCCACCGTGCGGGCCAACGCCAACCCCACTCTGGTGCCGCGCCTGCGTCCCGCTGAGGCCTCGAGGCGCGCTGCTTCCTGAGCCTGCGCTCACTACAGTCCCGCGCCATCCGTACTCCCCACGACGCCGTGGTGCGGTCCGCCGGCACCGATGACGCTACGTGATGCCATGGCGTGGCTGGATCGCCACGTCAACCTGGAGGCCACCGCCGGCAAGGTGCAGGGGCTGTCCCTGGACCGGATGCGAGCGCTGGCGGCGGTACTGGGGGATCCGCAGCGGGACTTCCCGGCGGTGCACATCACCGGCACCAACGGAAAGGGATCCACAGCGCACCTGATCAGCCGCCTCTTCGCGGCGCAGGGTCTGCACGCAGGGACCTACACGAGCCCCCACGTCAGCAGCATCAACGAGCGCATCCAGCTGGCCGGCGCTCCCGTCGACGACGACACCCTCGCCGAACTGCTGGGCGATGTACGGCGGGTGGTGGAGGCCTCCGGCATCGAGCCGTCCTGGTTCGAGATCATGACCGGTGCGGCTCTGCGCTGCTTCGCCGACACCGCGGTCGACGTGGCCGTCATCGAGGTGGGCAAGCTGGGCCGCTACGACGCCACCAACGTCGTCGACGGGGAGGTGGCGGTGGTCACCAACGTGGGGGAGGATCACACCGACGGCGGTCCCGGATGGCGCGCGGCGGTGGCATGGGAGAAGGCCGGAATCGTGAAGCCCGGCGCGGTGTTGGTGCTGGGGGAAACGGATCCGGATCTGCGCGAAGTGTTCTGCGAGGCCGGGCCTTCCCGCACGCTCCTGCGCGGGGAGGACTTCAACTGTGCACGCAATGACCTCGCCGTCGGCGGCAGGGTGCTGGACATCGCCGCGGGCGGCCGCTACGAGGACCTGTTCCTGGAGCTGCACGGTCGCCATCAGGGTGACAACGCCGCGCTGGCGCTGGCCGCCTGCGAGGCGTTCTTCGGCGCGCCCCTGCCCTCCGAACTCGTGAGCGAGGCGTTCGCCGGGGTCGGCCTTCCCGGGCGCTTGGAGGTTGTGGGACGGGCGCCGCTGGTGGTCGTCGACGGCGCCCACAATCCCGACGGGGCCTCGGCCGCCCGACTTGCGTTGGAGGAGGACTTCGCGGGCGCGACCCGCACCTTCATGGTCATCGGCATGATGCGCGAGCGTGAGCCGCTGCGCATGTTCACCGAGATCGGCGCCCATCGCTGCGAGCTGCTCGTCACCACCACTGCACCGTCGCCTCGCGGGATCCCTGCCGCTGAGCTGGCCGAGATCGCGGGCGACGCCGGAATCCGATGCGAGGCGGTCGACGACCCCGCAGCCGCGGTCCGCCACGCGCAGGCCCTGGCGACCGACGGCGACCTGGTCTTCGTGTCGGGCTCTCTCTACGTGGCCGGGGCAGCCCGCAACGCCGAGACAGTCCAGCCGGCCACTACCTGGAGCTTTTGAGGTCACCGGGTAGGCCCGGACCCGTTCTCCTCCGGCCGAGACGGGCGAGTCGGTCACCACCCGAGGTCACGCCATCCTCCCGCCCGGGCCGCGCCGGCGCAGGTAGCCTGACTCCCGGTCCCGGGCGGGACACCTCGGAACGAATCGGAGCGGTAACGATGGGTGCAACGCTGGTCCTGTGCAAGCCGGACGCCGTCGAGCGAGGCCTGGTGGGCGAGATCCTGAGCCGGTTCGAGCGCAAGGGGCTGCGGATCGTGGCGGCTCGACTCCTGCGGATCGACGCCGACCTGGCGGCGCGACACTATGCCGAGCACGTCGAGAAGCCGTTCTACCCCGAACTCCGGGACTTCGTCGGCCGCTCGCCCACGCTGGCCCTCGTGCTGGAGGGACCTGAGGACACCTACGCCATCGTTCGCACGCTGATGGGCCCGACGAACCCCGCGGGGGCGCCGCCGGGGACGATCCGCGGAGACTTCGGCCTGGAAGTCACCGAGAACCTCGTGCACGGCAGCGACAGCGAGGCCTCGGCGGTTCGGGAGATCGCCCTGTTCTTCCCCGACCTGGAACTCTGAGCATCGTGTCACTGCAGGCGCCGCGGGGCACGCGCGACATCCTGGCGCCGGACTCGGCGAGGCTCCGCGCCCTGGTGGAGACTTTCGCCGGCGCCGCCGAGTTGGCGGGGTACGGGCAAGTCGTCTCGCCGATGTTCGAGCAGATCGAGGTGTTCCGGCGCGTCGGAGAAGCCACCGACATCGTCTCCAAGGAGATGTATGAGTTCCGCGACCCCGGCGACCGGCATCTGGCTCTGCGCCCCGAGCTGACGGCCTCGGTGGCCCGGGCATTCGTGCAGCATCGCCCGCCGCTGCCGTGGAAGGCGTGGTATGAGGGTCCGCAGTTCCGCTACGAGAAGCCGCAGGCAGGCCGCTTCCGGCAGTTCAACCAGGTGGGCGCGGAGCTGTTCGGCAGCGACGATCCGCAGGCCGACGTGGAGGTGATCGCCCTGGCGTGGCGGTTCTGCACGGGACTCGGCCTCCGGGAGTTGCGCTTGGTGGTGAACTCGCTCGGCGATCGCGCCGATCGGGAGGCCTACCTGGCGGCGCTGGCGGCCTACTTCGAACGGCGGGCGGACGAGCTGTCGGCGCAGGGCCGCGAGACGTTGGGTCGCAACCCTCTGCGCCTCCTGGACTCCAAGCGCCCCGAGGACCTGGCCGTCGTGGCCGGCGCGCCGGTCATCGACGACTGCTGGAGCGAGGCGGCGGCAGACCATTTCGCGGCGGTTCTGGCCGGGCTGGAGTCGCTGGGCATCCCGTTCCAACGCAACCCCCGGTTGGTCCGCGGCCTGGACTACTACCGGCGCACCGCCTTCGAGCTGGCCTCCGATGCGCTCGACGGCGCCCAGGACGCGGTCGGCGGCGGCGGACGCTACGACGGCCTGGTCGCCGATCTGGGTGGTCCCGAGGTACCGGGGGTGGGATTCGCGCTCGGCGTCGACCGGCTGTTGCTGGCCTGCGACGCCGAGGGCAGCTTTCCCGCGCCGTCAGGGGCGGCGGACGTGTTTGTGGTGGACGTCACCGGTGGAGGTGAGGCGACGTTGCTCGCCGAGGAGTTGCGCGGGGCGGGCATCAGGGTCGAGAGGGCCTTCGACGGTCGCTCGATGAAGGCGCAGATGAAGGCGGCGGATCGCTCCGGGGCGCGCTGGGCGCTGCTGATCGGCTCCGACGAACTGGCCGGCGGTCAGGTGTCCCTGCGCCGGATGCGGGCGCACGGGGCCACAGCGACAGGAGAGTCGGTCCAGAGGCGGATCCCGCGCCGCGACATCACAGCAGAGCTGGCTTGCCTGCTGGCCACCGAAGCCGCAGAGGGGAGCACGCTGTGAACGAAGCGAGAGGTCTGCGCACCCACTATTGCGGCGAGCTCGGCGCCGCCGACGAAGGCGTTCCCGTCGTGGTCTGTGGTTGGGTGGACCGGCGGCGCACCCACGGTGAGCACCTGGCCTTCCTGGACGTGCGCGACCACACCGGTGTGGTGCAGTGTGTCGTGGACGAGCGCATCGACGCCCGCAACGAGTACGTCGTGCGCATCGCCGGGGTGGTGCGGATACGACCCGAAGGCACCGCCAACCCGGCGCTGGCCACCGGCGAGATCGAGATCGGCGACTGCGGCGTCGAGATTCTCAAGCGGGCCGAGCCGATGCCGATCCCGCTGCATACCGACGTGGACGAGAACCTGCGGCTGCGCTACCGCTACCTGGACCTGCGCCGGGCGCGGATGCAACGCAACCTGCGCATCCGGGCGAGGGTCAATGCCGCCATCCGCCAGGCGATGGACGCCCAGGGTTTCGTCGAGATCGAGACCCCGATGCTGGTGGCCTCCACACCGGAGGGGGCACGGGACTTCGTGGTGCCCTCACGGCTGCACCCGGGCAGCTTCTACGCCCTGCCGCAGAGCCCGCAACTCTTCAAGCAGCTCTGCATGGTGGGTGGGCTGGACCGCTACTACCAGATCGCCCGCTGCCTGCGCGACGAGGACCTGCGAGCCGATCGGCAGTTCGAATTCATGCAACTCGACGCCGAGGCCGCCTTCGTCGGCGCGGAGGAGGTCATCGACTTCATCACCACGGCCGTCAGCCACACCGTGGAGGCGGTGACGGGCTCGCCCCTGGGTGAGGTGCCGATCATCACCTGGAACGAGGCCATGGACCGCTACGGCAGCGACAAGCCCGACACCCGTTTCGGCATGGAGCTGGTCGACTGCACCGACCTTTTCGCCGGCACGCAGGCCCGCGTCTTCCAGGTTCCCTGCGTCAAAGGAATCACGGTCACCGGCGGGGCCGAGATGGGCCGCAACCGGATCGACGAACTGACAGCGGCGTGCAAGCGCTGGGGGGCCAAGGGTCTGGCCTGGTTCAGGGTCGGCGAGAGCGAGGACGGCGCGCCGGTCCTCGACGGCGCGCTCTGCAAGTTCATGTCGGCCGAGGAGCAGGCGACTCTCCCGCAGCGGTTGGAGGCCGGTGCCGGCGACATGGTCATGCTCATCGCCGACGAGCCGCGACTTGCCAACCGGGTCCTGGGACTGCTGCGGCTCGAGCTGGGGCGGCCACCGGTCAGCGAGGGCGGGCTGGCACCGCTGTGGGTCGTGGACTTCCCGCTGTTCGAGGACATCGATGACGAGGGGAACCCGCAGCCCGCCCACCACCCGTTCACGATGCCGCACCCGGATGATCTGGACTACCTGGTGCGGGGCGGCGGCGAGTCCCTGCTGCGCGTGCGCTCGCAGGCCTACGACCTGGTGATCAACGGCTGGGAGTTGGGCTCCGGCAGCGTGCGGATCCACGACGCCGCCATCCAGATGCAGGTCTTCGCCGCGCTCGGAATCGACGAGGCGGAGGCTGAGCGCCGTTTCGGCTTCCTGCTGGAGGCCTTCGGCTACGGGGCGCCTCCCCACGCCGGCTTCGCCTTCGGAATCGACCGGCTCGCCGCCCTGCTGGCGGGGGAGGAGAACATCCGCGAGGTCATCGCCTTTCCCAAGACGCAGTCGGGCGCCGACCCGCTGACGAGCGCACCGGGTCCCGTCGAGCCGGCCCACCTGGCCGAACTCGGCCTCCGCCTCCGCCCCTCCTGAGTTCCGGCCTCGACCTCATTCCGGCCCTTACACGTCATTCCGGCGCCTACACGTCATTCCGGCGGAGGCCGGAATCCAGACCGGGACGACTCGGCCTGCATGGCCGGCGAATCTTCACCAGACTCATAGCCGATGGCCGACAGCCTGTTCGCCGACCGGGCCCGCCGCGAGGGGATTCGCCGCCAACCCCTGGCTGCCCGCCTGCGTCCCCGGACGCTCGACGGCATCGTGGGCCAGGAGCACCTGCTCGGTCCGGGCGCCCCGCTGCGCCTGCTCATCGAGGCAGACAGGGTGTCGTCGCTGGTGCTCTGGGGCCCGGCCGGCACCGGCAAGACGACGATCGCCGAGGTCATCGCCGCCAGCACCGCCAAGGCGTTCGTCGCCCGCAGCGCCGTGTCGGCCACCGTCAAGGACGTGCGCGCCGAGCTCGCCGCGGCGGAGCAGCGTCTGGGCGAGCACGAACAGGGCACCATCCTGTTCCTTGACGAGGTGCACCGCTTCAACAAGGCGCAGCAGGACGCCCTGCTACCGGCGGTGGAGTCCGGACTGATCGTGCTCGTGGGGGCGACCACCGAGAACCCCTACTTCGAGGTGAACCCCCCGCTGCTGTCACGCTCGGCGCTCTTCCGGTTGCACCCCCTCGACGATGAAGCTTTGGGGTTGCTGCTGCAGCGGGGTCTGGAGGCGACTGGTGCCGGCGCCGACCCCGACGCCCTGGAGCACCTCGTGACGCGGGCGGGGGGCGACGGGCGGGCCGCCCTGGGTGCCCTGGAGGTGGCCGTCGCCCTTGCCGGCGAGCGCGGTGAGCCGCCCGAGGTGCGCCTTGCCGACGCCGAGGCGGCGGTCGACGCCGCCGCCCTGGGGTACGGCATCGACGACCACTACGACGTGGCCAGCGCCTTCATCAAGAGCATCCGGGGCTCGGATCCCGACGCCGGGCTGTACTGGCTGGCCCGGATGTTGGAGGCCGGCGAGGATCCCCGTTTCGTGGCGCGGCGCCTGGTGATCCTGGCGTCGGAGGACGTGGGCATGGCCGATCCCCAGGGTGTGCTGGTGGCCGATGCCGCCGCCCGGGCCGTCGAGTACGTGGGGCTGCCCGAGGCCGCCCTGAACCTGGCGCACGCAGTCGTGTACCTGGCCACGGCTCCGAAATCCAACCGGGTCACCGTCGCCCTGAGCCGGGCCCGCGAGGAGGTCCGCTCCCGCCGGGGCGAGGTGCCCCCGCATCTCCGCGACGCCCACTACCAGGGAGCCAAGGGGCTGGGCCACGGCGAGGGCTACGAGTACCCCCACGACGACCCCCGCGGCTGGCGCCCGCAGCAGCATCGCCCCGACGAGGTGGTCGGCAGCGTCTACTACGAGCCGTCGCCTCACGGCGTCGAGCAGGAGATCCACGACCGCTGGCTGCGGGCGCGCCGGCAGCCGCCGCCGGACGAGGAGTCTGAGGGCCCCGTGCACTGATCGTGGTGGCCGCGTCGCCACCATGCACGAACAGCCACCTCCTCGGGCGTACTGTCAAGCTGCGCCGGAATCCGATTGAGCAGCGCAGGAGCACTTGTTGAGAGTTCGACTCGATTCGATGCGCTTCGGCTCCTGGTGGCGCCAGGTCTCTCGATACCCGATGCGGAGGCCGTTCTCCCGACGCTCACTGGTGCTGCTCGCTGTCCTGGCGGCACTTCTCCTGGTTGTCGTGTTGTCGGACCTACCCGGTATCGAGGCTCCGGGGGATGAGCGCACCACCGATGCGCCGGAGGCGCTGGTGCCCTCCGATGCGGGCTCAACCTCGACCGTCGTCACCGGAGAGGATGAATCGACGCAAGGGGTCGATCGGTCCGGAACCGGGGACCCGGTGGCGCAGTCCGAGGCTCACGGCACCACTGCGTCCACCGAACCCGAGCGCGATTGCGCACCACGGATTCCGGAGGATCTTCGGATCACCGACACCTCTCCTGCGGCGGCCGGTGTCGAGTTGTCGCAGGCGATGTATGACTGCGCCCACGAGGTTGGCCTGGCGTTCGCCACCAGTCCCGATGCGATCTCCACCCTGCTGTCCCGCGGGATTCGAGGTCCGCTGCTTCTGGTCGGTACCTGGTTCGACAGCGACCTGATTGAAGAGATCGGGCGCCTCGCCCCGGAACGGATCGTGGCCGCGGGATTCGACCAGCGGATCCTTCCCAGCACTCTCGCTGACTTCGCCTTCGAACCGGTGGCCGTCGATCAGCAGGCAACGTTCGTGCCGGAAGGAGAGCCCTACGACCGCGTGTGGATCGTGGATGATCCTGAGCTGGCCGCGCCCATCGCGGCCCTCGGGCACCAGATCGGTGTCGGAGTGGTCGCTCTGGCCGGTGATTTCCGGGCGGCCTCGGTGGAGACGAGGGAGACGATCTCCGCCGCTTCAGACGTGGAACTGCTCTCGGACTTCGGTGAGGATGCGGCTTGGCAACTGGATGTCATCCGCCGGGGCGATGAGATACCCGGAGGCGGGCTGCTGATGTTCGGATCCGACCCTGATCGCCGCCTCGTGGCCATGTACGGCCATCCGGCGTCAGTAGGCCTCGGAGTCCTGGGGGAGCAGGGTCCCACCGAGGGTGTCGAGCGCCTTGATTCCGTCGTCGCCGGCTACGACGCGGACGGTTTCAGCGTCCTCCCCACTTTCGAGATCATTGCCACCGTGGCGTCGGCGGCCCCGGGGCCCGACGGGGACTATTCGGCCGTGACGGCTCGAGATGTGATCAAGCCCTGGATCGAGATCGCGGCCGCCAACGGACTGTACGTGGTCCTGGATCTGCAGCCGGGACGAACCGACTTCCTGACCCAGGCGAAGATCTATGAGGAGTTCCTTCGCCTTCCCCATGTCGGGCTCGCGCTGGATCCGGAGTGGAGACTCAAGCCGAACCAGGTCCACATGGTCCAGATCGGAACGGTGGACGCGGCGGAGATCAACCAGGTTTCGGACTGGCTGGCCGGTCTCGTGCGTGAGGAGGCTCTTCCCCAGAAGCTGCTCATCGTTCACCAATTCCATGTCTCCATGATCACGAACCGTCATCGGATCGAGACTCCTCCGGAGCTTGCGGTGCTGATTCACATGGACGGCCACGGCAGCCCGAGAACCAAGCAGCACACTTGGGACATCTTGACCGGAGCGCCCGATGCAGACGGGTTCTACTGGGGTTGGAAGAACTTCTACGACGAGGACTCCCCGATGGCTGAGCCCGAGCAAGTGCTGGACCTCACCCCGACGCCGGTGTTCGTCTCGTTCCAATAGGGGGCTCCGAGGAGCAAGTCGCGCAGTCCGGCTAGTGCTTCTGGGATTGGTGTCGACCTTGGAGGACTAGGGAGTCCAAGATTCCATGGAGAAGACCCCGGCGATGAAGGCCGCTACGACGGGCGCGGGAACGAGTCGAGATCGCTGGCTAGGTTGGTGCGGGATAGGAGGTGCCACGTGACCGAGCGGGTGTACCGGATATGAGCGCCGGCGGGCGGCACCGCACCGCCCTTGTCACCGGGTCGGCGCGCGGCATCGGCGGCGCCATCGTCACCCGGCTGCGAGCCGACGGGCACCGGGTCATCGGCGTGGACGTGCTCGATCACGAGGTCGAGGTCGACGTGGCGATGCAGGCCGACCTCGCCCGGCCGGAGGAGTGCGCTCGCGTCGTCGCCGAGGCCGGCCCGGTCGACGTCCTGGTGAACAGCGCTGCGATCTTCGTGCACAAGCCCATCGAGGACTTCACCGTCGCGGAGTTCGACGCGACGATCGCGGTGAACCTGCGCGCCATGTTCCTCCTGTCGAGGGACCTCGTGGGCCCGATGGCGGAGAGGGGGTGGGGCCGCATACTCAACATCTCCAGCGTGGGCGCTCGCACCGGCGGCGTGTCGCAGTCGGCGGTCTACAACGCCACGAAGGCCGCCATCGTCTCCTTGACGAAGAACTTCGCCCGCAACTACGGCCCGTCCGGGGTGACGGTGAACGCGGTGCTGCCCGGGTTCACCGACAGCTTCATGACCTCGCACGTCACCGATGAGGACCGCGCCTCGTGGATGTCGCAGATTCCGCTCGGCAGATCAGCGCAACCGCACGAGATCGGCGACGTGGTCGCCTTCCTCGCCTCGAATGCAGCCGGCTACATGACGGGCGCCTCCGTCGACGTCAACGGCGGCTGGGTGATGACCTGACGGCCGGAGCGCCGCGACACCCCTAGTTGTGCCGCACGCGCATCGAAGCGCCGGATCCGGGGGTGCGCGAAGATTCCGGCAGATGATTGTTGTTGCGACCAGGCTGCAGCTCAGGGGCTGGCGGCACCTGCGGCGCTTCTTCGGGGTTAATGGTGAGATCAAGGCCCAGCTGAGAGACGACCCGGGGGTCGTCCGCTACCGGCGGAGGGCCGACTTCCTGCGGCTGCGGTTCTACACGCAGTCCATCTGGCGGGAGCCCGCGGCGATCGACGACTTCGTGCGATCCGGTGCCCATCTCCAGTCGATGGTCACCTTCGACGAGATCGCCGACCGCGACGCCTCGGCGTTCCTGCGCTGGGAGGTTCCGGCGACGAAGTTCCCGACCTGGCGCGAGGCCAGGAGGAGGCTCGCCTCGGAGGGCATGCGCTGATCGGCCCGGGCGCCGGCCGTGCGGGCGCCGGCGAGGGGTGCGAGTATCCTGCTGGCGAGGCGCGGAGTCGGCCAGGGAGAGTAACCGTGAGTGGTGGCGAGCTTGCCGTGGTGCTGGCCAGCGTGGCCGTGGTCGTGGCCGTGGGGGTCCTCGGCGCCGTCGGCGTGAGCCTCAGCCGGTCGTTGAGGGAGTTGCGCCGCCTACTGGGTGAGATCCGCCGTGACCTGCTGCCCGCTGTCGAGCGCATCGAGGAGGCCTCAGGGCGGGTGACGGGCGAGGTGCAGCGGGTCGGGGGCCTGCTGGACGTCGCCGAGGCCGTGTCCGAGCGAGCCGAGTCGCTGTCGCGGGTGACCTATCGAGCCCTCGTCGAACCGTTCGCGGCGGTCGCCTCGCTGTTCCGCCGCGGCGAGCCGCCCCAAGCGGACGCCACCGCCGCATCCGAGCCGGCTGTCAACGGCTGGACGGCCGCGGCGCGGCGGCCGTCCCGGCGGCCTTCCTGGACGCGCCGAGCCGGTGTGTACCTGCTGCGCTCGGGGTACCAGGCCGCCTCGGCGCGCCTCGCCGCAAGTCTTGCCGCCGTGCAGGCCCAGCGCAGCGCCGCGCCGACCACGCGGGCCGAAGCCACCGGTTCCCGGGGACAGTCCGGGGACGCCGGGACCGCCTCCGGCAAGAGGTCCGGTGGGTCCCCGCCCGGCCGTTCCGGCGCCGCGGCTGCGGGATCCTCGTGGGCGCGCCAGCTGACCGATGCGGTGCGAGAGGTCACCGACGAGATCTTCGAAGCCATCGAGGAGAGTCGCCGGACTCTTCGGGATGATCGGCGCGAGCAGGAACGCCCCGAGTAGCACCCCGGCCCGATCCGGCAATACCCTCGTTCGGAGATCCTGATCGTCTGAGCGGGACCCGACCCCAGCCCCACGCCATGTCCGGAACCACAGCACGCGAGTTGCGCAGCATCTTCACCGGCTTCTTCGCCGAGCGCGACCACACGATCGTCCCCTCGGCGAGCCTCATTCCCTACGACCCCACACTGCTGTTCACCGTCGCGGGGATGGTGCCGTTCAAGGCCTACTTCACAGGCACCGAGCCATCGCCCTACAAGCGGGCCACGACGGTGCAGAAGTGCGTGCGGGCCGGGGGCAAGCAGAACGACCTCGACGAGATCGGCCGCACCCGCCGGCACCTCAGCTTCTTCGAGATGCTCGGCAACTTCAGCTTCGGCGACTACTTCAAGGAGGACGCCATCGCCTGGGCCTGGGAGCTCTCCACCGAGCGCCTCGGATTCGACCCGGACCGTCTCTGGATCACCGTCCACCTCAGCGACGACGAGGCCGCTGAGATCTGGCACGACGCCACCGGCGTGCCCGCCGAGCGGATCCAGCGGCTGGACGAGGACAACTTCTGGCGCATGGGCGACACCGGCCCCTGCGGGCCGTGCTCGGAGATCTTCTTCGACAAGGGTGAGGAATACGGGCCCGGCGGCGGGCCGGCGCACGGCGGCGACGAGCGCTACGTGGAGTTCTGGAACCTGGTGTTCATGCAGTTCGAGCAGCAGGCCGACGGCTCGATGGTGCCCCTGCCCAAGCCCAGCATCGACACCGGCGCCGGCTTGGAGCGAGTCCTGACCCTGCTGCAGGGAGTGGACTCGGTCTTCGAGATCGACGAGATGGCGCGACTCGTCGCCAAGGCGTCGGAACTGTCCGGCGTGCGCCTCGGCGCCTCGGAAGCCTCCGACGTCTCGCTGCGCATCCTTGCCGAGCACGCCCGCTCCGTGGCGTTCCTCATCGGCGACGGCGTGTTCCCGTCCAACTCCGAACGGGGTCACGTGCTGCGCCGGATCATGCGCAGGGCCATCCGCCATGCCTACCTGCTCGGCGTGAACAGCGTGGTGACGCCGCTCCTGGTGGACGAAGTGACCGACATCATGGGTCACGACTACCCCGAACTCCTCGGCAATCACGCCTTCATCCGTGACGTCACCGAGCGTGAGGAGGTCCGCTTCCGTGAGACCCTCGGCAGGGGGTCGGTGCTGCTCGACGAGGCGCTCGGGGGCCTCGATGCGGACGAGCCCCTGGGGGGAGCCGTCACGTTCCTGCTGCACGACACCTACGGCTTCCCCTTCGAGGTGACCGAGGAGATCGCCCGCGAGCGGGGCGTGGAGTTGGATCGCGAAGGATTCGAAGCAGAGCTGGAACAGCAGCGTCGCCGGGCCAGGGAGGATTTCGCCGCCCGCTCGACCGACGCCGGCGACCTGAGCGTCTACCTGGAGGTGCTGGACGAGTTCGGCGAGACCGAGTTCGTGGGCCGCGACCGCGACGAGTCAACCGCCCGGGTGCTGGCCGTGACCCCCGAAGGTGTGGTGCTCGACCGCTCGACGTTCTACGCCGAGGCCGGGGGGCAGATCGGCGACATCGGCCACCTCTACCCCGACGGCGACGGCGAGGCGCTGGAGGTGACCGACACCACCTACGTGGTGGCGGGCCTGCACCTGCACCACGTCGAGGGCGCGGCCGACCGGCTGCGGCCGGGCCAGAGCGTGCGGGCGGTCATCGACGGCGTGCGGCGCGCCGCCATCCGCCGCCACCACACCGGCACCCACATCCTGCACTGGGCGCTGCGGGAGGTGCTGGGCGCGCACGTCAAACAGCAGGGCTCGCTTGTGGCGCCGGACCGACTCCGTTTCGACTTCAGCCACTACAGCGGACTCAGCGGCGACGAGATCGCCGCCATCGAAGACCTCGCCAACGCCGAGATCCTGTCCAACCCGGCGTGCCGCCACTACGAGACCTCGATGGAGGAGGCCAAGGCGGCGGGAGCGATCGCATTCTTCGGCGACAAGTACGGCGACACGGTGCGCGTGTTGGAGGCCGGCGCGAACTCCATCGAACTCTGCGGGGGCACCCACGTGCGGGCGCTCGGCGACATCGGGCCGCTGAAGATCATCTCCGAGGGATCCATCGGATCGAACATCCGCCGGCTCGAGGCCGTGTGCGGAGACATCCCGATCCTGCGCCTGCGCCACGCCGAGTCCCGCCTGGCCGAGGCGGCCGGCGTGCTCGGCGTGCCGCCCGAGGACGTGGTGGAGGGAGCGGGCCGCTGGGCCGGTGAGATGAAGGCCCTGCGGGACGAGCTGAAGGAACTACGCCGGCAGGCGGCCGGCGATCGGGCCGGCGACCTGGCCGCGGCGGCCGACGACGGCTTCGTGGTGGCCCGCATCGACGGCGTCGACCGCAACGAGCTGCGCGACCTGGCCGTCACCGTGCGCGACCGCGACGGCGTGACCGGGGTGGTGCTGGCGACCGCGCCGCCGAGCGGCGGCGTGGCGTTCGTGGCCGCAGTGGTGCCCGGCGCCGGCTGGCACGCCTCGGACCTGCTCGGTGATGCCCTCAATCTGGTCGGTGGGGGAGGGGGCCGCAACCCCGACTTCGCCACGGCCGGCGGAAAGGACGCCACTCGCCTCGACGAGGCACTCGACCTGGTGCGCCGAGCAGCGGCCTCCCAGCGCGCCGGAGCCTGAGCCCTCGTTCGTCGTTCCGGCGAAAGCCGGAACCCAGGATTGGACCCCCCGAATGTCGACACGGGTCGGACCGCCGGAGCATGGATTCCGGCCCCGGATCGAGTCCGGGGCAGGCTCTTCGCCGGAATGACGGGGTGACTTCGGAGCGTTGTCTCCCCGGCCGGTCAGCGGCAGGCCAGGGCTTTCTTCGTGGCCGCCACCATCGCTTCGACCGGCGCCTCTTCGCCGGTCCACAGCTCGAAAGCCCGGGCAGCCTGGTGGACCAGCATGCGGACCCCGTTGAAGGCGCGCACGCCCCGCTCCCGAGCCGCCGCCAGCAGAGCCGTCTGGGCCGGCTCGTAGACGAGGTCCACCAGTAGCTGAGCGGGTCGCAGGAGCCCGGGGTCCAGCGGCATCGGGGCGCCGCCGTGTCCGCGCATTCCCAGCGGGGTGGCGTTGACGACCAGATCGAAGCCTCCCACCTCGCCCGCCTCGGCGACGCGCCCCCGATCTCCCGCCAGCGCGGCGGCGGCCACAGCGTTGTCCCGGGAGCGGTTCACGATCGCCACCTCGATGGCTCCGGCGTCTGCGAGTGCCAGGGCCACCGCCCGGGCGGCGCCGCCGGCGCCGAGCACCACGCAGCGCGCCCCCGCCGGCGACCAGCCGGCCTCGTCGGCCAGGGCGTCGGTGAAGCCGCTGCCGTCGGTGTTATGTCCCACCAGCCGGTCGCCCTGGCGCGCCACGCAGTTCACGGCGCCCAGCAGGCGCGCTGGTGGGGAGAGTTCGTCGACCGCGGCCGCGACCGCCGCCTTGTGGGGCATCGTGACCGAGAGGCCCTCGATTCCCAGCGCCATCGCCCCCGCCAACGCCTCGGGAACCCGCCCTTCGGGAACCTCGCAGGCCAGGAACACCCAATCCAGCCCGCAGGCGGCGAACGCGGCGTTGTGGATGACCGGCGACAACGAGTGGCGAACCGGGTCGCCGATCACGATCGCCAGGCGGGTCTTCCCGCTCAGTCCGGCCGGCTGCGTCATCAGAACACCCCTCGGGCGCGGGCATCGGCCGCCCGCACCAGGAACTCGTCGTAGTCCTCGGTGAAGAACAGTGTGCCGTCCCTCTCGACGAGTACGAAGAACAGCCACTCTCCCGGCTCGGGATTCATGGCCGCGGCCAACGACTCACGGCCGGGCGCGGCGATCGGCGTGGGCGGTAACCCGGGGAACCTGCGGGTGTTGTAGGGGGAGTCGATGTCGAGATCCGTGAGGGTCAGGGAACTCTTGCGCTGGCCGATGGCGTAGAGCACCGTGGCGTCCATCTGCAGTGGCATTCCCTCGTTGAGCCGGTTGTAGATCACCCGCGCCACCTTCGGGCGGTCCTCGGAGCGCGCCGCCTCGGCCTCCACGACCGAGGCGGCCACCAGCAACTGGTAGGGCGTGAGGCCGATGCGTTCGGGGGCGTCGTCGTAGCCGATCTGGGCTGCCACCGTGTCGAACTGCTCCACCATCCGCCGCACGAGGTCGCGCTCGTCGCTCACGCCCGTCTCGTCCACCTGATAGGTGTCGGGGAACAGTACGCCTTCCAGGCTGGTGATACCCGCGGGCACGTACCTCGACCGGATCCGCCCGTCGGTGAGCGCCGCCTGCAGTTCGACGGGGTCGAATTCCGGCAGCGAGTCCAGCAGCCGGTCGGCGATCTCGCTGAGCCAGAGGCCTTCGGGAATCGTGATGCTCTCGAAGACGGGCGGGATCGGCCCGCTCTCCAGCACCGCACGAGCCGCATCGACCGACATGTTCTCGGCGAAGTAGTACGACCCGGCCTGAAGGTCCGCGGCGTCGCGCCACCAGAGGCGAGCGATGGTGGCGTTGGCGACCACCCCCTCGCTCGCCAGGATCCGGGCGATGTCGTTGACGCCGGCGCCGCTGGGGATCTCCACCAGGAAGCTGCCATGCGCCTCGCCGGGGGGGTCGAGCTGTCGCTGCAGCCACGAGTTGCCCCACCAGTAGGCCCCTCCCAGCACGAGCGCCAACCCGCCCACGAGCACCAGCAGGCGCCGCCAGAACCCCCAGGGGCGCCGGAATCGGATCCAGGCGTCGTCGCCGAAGAACAGGGCCTCGTCCTCGGCGATCGCCTCGGGATCCAGGAGCATGTCGCCGGGAGCCGGTGCGCCGCGGGGTCCGGCGGCCGCCGCCACCGGCTCGTTGGGGGATGCCGCCGTCGTAGCTGCTGCGATCGCTTGCGGCGCGGGCCGCGCGGAGGGTGAATCGCCGGCGGACGGCAGGTCGGCATCCGGCCGGCGAGCGGGCGAATCGATCCCGCCCGGTGGCTCGCCGATCAGCGGGTCGAACCCGGCGCCGGAGCGGTCCTCATTCACGTCGAGTTGGCGTTTCGGCGGGCGTCGAGCCACGACTGGAGGATCACCGCGGCGGCGGCCATGTCGACGACCTGCCGACGCCGGGATCCCTTCACGTCG
Source organism: bacterium (assembly GCA_028824415.1). Taxonomy (GTDB): domain Bacteria; phylum Actinomycetota; class Acidimicrobiia; order Acidimicrobiales; family CATQHL01; genus VXNF01. The sequence continues at coordinate 16,371 of JAPPDX010000116.1, forward strand.
CCGAGGCGCAGTTGCCGGTCGGCTGCAGCGGTGCTGAGCCGCTCGTCGCAGGTCTCCACCGGCACTTCCACGGCTGCCGCCAGGCGACCGACCTCGGCACGGGCCGCGCGCGCAGCCGGCCCCATCGAGCCGTCCAGGGAGATCGGCAGGCCCACCACCACGATTTCGACCTCCCGTTCAGCCGCCACGGCCGCGATGGCGGCGTGGTCTTGGGCCTCGGATCCGGACCGTTCCAGCACCTCGAGCGGTGTGGCGATGCGGCCGTCGGAGTCGCTCAGAGCCAGTCCCACCCTCCGTGTCCCGAGGTCGACGCCCAACGCGCGCACGCACCCGACGGTACCGCTTCCGGACCCTGCTTCCGGTAATCCTCGGCCGCCGCGAGTGTCCCGAGTGCGGCCTGATGTGACCGGTAGCCTCGGATCCGTGCGTCACATCGCGCTCGTCGGGATGATGGGCTCGGGGAAATCCGAGACGGGGCGGAGGTTGGCGCGCGTACTGGGATGCCGATTCGTGGACTGCGACGAGTTGGTGGCGGCCGAGGCGGGCTGCTCGATCCCGGAGATCTTCGAAGCGGAGGGCGAAACCGGGTTCCGTCGCCGCGAGAGCGAGACACTGGCAGGCGTGCTGGCCGCCGGCGACGCCGCCGTGATCGCCACCGGGGGCGGGGTCGTGACCGTTGCGGGCAACCGTGCTCTGCTGGCCACCACTGCGGTGTGTTGGCTGCGAGCCCGGCCCGAGGTGCTGGCCGCCCGCGTCGGCGACGGTTCAGGGCGACCGATGCTCACCTCCGCCGCCGGCGCCGAGGGCGCGCTGGACCGGCTGGACCGGCTGGTCGCCGACCGGGAATCCTGGTACCGCGAAGTGGCCGACATCGTCGTGGACGTCGACGATCTCTCCGCCGGCCAGGCGGCGATGGCGGTCGCGGCGCGCCTCAGTGATGTCGAGGGATGGAGCGACGACGCTCCGTGCGAGGAGGCGTCGTGACCGGCCCGGTCCGCATTCCCGTCGGGCTCGGCGAACGCTCCTATGACGTGCTGGTGGGTCCGGGCGTGCGGCACCTGCTGGCGGGAAGCCTGGCAGCTGCGCTGGCGGCCGCCCCACGCCGGGTGGCGGTTGTGACGAGCGACGGCATCGGCGTCGAGGTCGACCTCGGCGAGACGGTCGGCGCCACCGAGACGTTCATGATCCCGGCGGGGGAGCGGTCCAAGTCGCTGGCAACCGTTGAGGATCTCTGCCGGCGCTTTGCCCGCTTCGGGCTCACCCGCGGCGACGCGGTGGTGGCCGTCGGGGGAGGTCTGGTCACCGACGTGGCGGGGTTCGCCGCCGCCGTGTACCACCGGGGTGTGCCGGTGGCCTTCGTTCCCACCACGCTGCTGGGTCAGATCGACGCCGCAATCGGCGGCAAGACCGGCGTGAACCTGCCCGAGGGCAAGAACCTGGTCGGCGCCTTCTGGCAGCCGTCGCTGGTGCTCTGTGACACCGAGGTGCTGGCCACGCTGGACCCCGCCGAGTACCGCTCCGGGCTCGGAGAGATGGCCAAATACCACTTCCTGGGTGAGGGCGACTCAGGGGCGAGCGACGCTGCCGTCATGGCCGCCCTGCCGCTCGAACAGCGCATAGCCCGCTGCGTGCAACTCAAGGCCGAGATCGTCGCCTCCGACGAGCGGGAGTCGGGGCGACGCATGCTGTTGAACTACGGGCACACGCTCGCCCACGCCCTCGAGATCGCCGGCGGCTTCGGGCTGAGACACGGCGAGGCCGTGGCAGTGGGCCTGGTCTACGCCGCCGAGGTGGCGCAGCGGCTGGGGCGCATCAGCGGCGATAGGGTGGCCGAGCACCGACAGGTGGTGAGCGCCTACGGTCTGTCCGCGTCGCTGCCGGCGGGCGTGGAGGCCGGCGAACTCATCGACCTGTTCGGCCGGGACAAGAAGGCCGTCGGCGAACTGACCCTCGTCCTCGACGGTCCGCGCGGGCCCGAGCCGGTGCGCGGCGTGGACCGCCTCGTGCTGGCCGAAGCCCTGGAGGCGATCAGATGAACCAGACTCCCACCGCAGCCCCCGTGATCCTCCTGCTGTCGGGCCCCAACCTGCAGTTGCTGGGACAGCGCGAGCCCGAGGTCTACGGCACCGACACGCTGGAGGACCACGTTTGCACGGCCACCGCGGCCGCCGCCGAGGCCGGGTTCGCTCTGGAGCACGTGCAGTCCAACCACGAGGGCGACCTGGTGGACGCGGTCGGCGGGGCCGTCGGCAGGGCCGCCGCCATCGTCATCAACGCCGGCGCGCTCTCCCATTACTCGCGGGCGCTGCAGGACGCCCTGGCGGCCTTCGCCGGCCCGGTCGTGGAGTTGCACCTCTCGAACCCGTACACCCGCGACACTTGGCGGCAATCGTCGGTGGTCGCCCCGGTCGCCGACGGCCTGATCTGTGGTTTCGGCGGGTTGGGCTACCGCTTGGCCGTCGAGGCCGCCGCCGAGTTGGCAGGCGGCTGACATGGAGGCGAGTGCGGTGAGGGCCGCGACGGGATCGCCGTCGGTGGCGGCGGATCTGCCGCCGCTGCGCCTCAGTGGCCGGGCGGCGAGCGTGCGGGAGGTCCTTGCCGAGGGGGTGGAGGTCACCCCGCCGCCGGGCGCCGAGGGCAACGGCTCGACGGTCGAGCCGGTCGACGCTCTGGTTCTCACCAACCTGGCGAACGGTCGCTGGCTCACCGGTTTCAGCGGCTCTGCCATGGTCGTGGTGCTCACGGCGGATGACCTGCTGGTCATCACCGACGGCCGCTACGCCACGCAGGCGCCGGCCGAATTGGAGGCCGCGGGGGTCGAGGGCAGGGTCGTCATCGCCAACCGCGGCAGCGAGCAGCAGGAGGCGGCCGCCACCGCGGTCAGCGGGCTGGGTCGTCTCGCGCTGGAGGCCGACAATGTCAGCTGGTCCCGCTACCGGCGGTTCGCCGGCGAGTGGTTCGCCGGCGCCGAGTTGGTGCCGTCGACCGGCGTGATCGAGCGGCTGCGCCGGCGCAAGTCGCCCGAGGAGGTGGCCCGGATGGCCGCGGCAGCCGCCGCCGCGGACGGTGCCCTCGCCGAGGTGCTGCCGCGCTTGGCCGAGCGGCCCACCGAGGGTGAGGTGGCCGCCGAATTGGACCATCTCATGCGCCGCCGTGGGGCCTCCGGCTCGGCGTTCGACACCATCGTGGCGGCCGGCGAGAACAGCGCCCTGCCGCACGCCCGGCCGGGTCCGCGCCGCATAGAGCCCGGTGACCTGGTGGTCATCGACTTCGGGGCGATCGTGGACGGTTACCGCTCCGACATGACCCGCACGGTGTGCGTGGGCGAACCGAGACCTCCCGGTGGGAAGGTCTACGAGGTGGTGCGAGAGTCGCAACAGGCCGGCGTCGAGGCCGTGGCCGACGGGGTGTCGTGCGCGGACGTGGACGCGGTCTGCCGCGAGGTCATCGGCGACGCGGGCTGGGGCGAGGCCTTCCTGCACAGCACCGGCCACGGCGTGGGCCTCGACATCCACGAGGCGCCCAGCCTCAGCAGCCGCAGCGACGAGGTGCTCGCCGCCGGCGAGGTCGTCACCGTCGAGCCGGGCATCTATTTGGCCGGCTCCGGCGGCGTGCGCATCGAGGACACCGTGGTGGTGACCGGCGACGGGTGCCGCCGCCTCACGTGCTCACCCAAGACGCTGGTTGTGGCCTGAGCATCGCTGGCGATCGGAGGCAGGAATGGTTGCAATCACCACCAACGACCTGAAGACGGGTATGACCCTCGACCTGGGCGAGGGGCTGTTCTCGGTCGTGGACTTCCAACACGTCAAGCCCGGCAAGGGTCATGCCTTCGTGCGCACCACGCTGAAGAACGCCCGCACCGGTGCCAACCTGGAGCGCACCTTCCGTGCCGGCGAGAGGGTGGAGCGCGCCATCATCGACAAGCGTTCGATGCAGTACCTGTATCGCGACGGCGAGGCCCGGGTGTTCATGGACGGCGAGACCTACGAGCAGCTCTACGTGGAGGAGGCCACGCTGGGCGATGCCGGGAGCTACATCGTCGAGGGCGACTCGGTGATCCTGCAGATGTACGGCAGCGAGATCGTCGGTACCGACCTGCCGGCGGCGGTGGTCCTGGCGATCACCGAGACCGAGCCGGGTATCCAGGGCGACCGGGTCTCCGGCGCCACCAAGCCGGCGGTCACCGAGACCGGGCTGGTGGTGTCGGTGCCGTTGTTCATCGAGCCCGGCGAGCGCATCAAGGTGGACACCCGCTCGGGCCAGTACATCGCCCGCGGGTGACCGGGCGCGCCGATCCCGACGCCACGCCCGGCGCCCGGAGTGAGGCCCGCGGGGCGCGCGAGCGGGCGCTGGGGCTGCTGTACGAGGCCGAGTCCCGCGAGGTCGGCGTTCTGGAGTTGCTGAGCCGCCAGGACCTGCCGCCGCCCCAGCTGGCCACGGAGCTGATCGAGGGCGTCGCCACGCACGGCGCGGCCATCGATGAGCTGCTGGAGGAGGTGGCGGTGGACTGGTCGGTGGCACGCATGGCGCCGGTGGACCGCGCCATCCTGCGCCTCGCCGCCTACGAATTGGCGCACCGACCCCAGACGCCTGTGGCGGTGGTGCTGAACGAGGCCGTGGAGCTCGCCAACCTCTATTCCACGGCCTCCTCGGGGCGCTTCGTGAACGGCGTCCTGGCCACGATCGCCGGCCGCCTGCGTTCCTAGTGTGGCGGAGGTGATCTGACATGACCGCACTCAGTGACCGGGATGAGGCGTTCCTGCGCCAGGCGATCAACGTGTCGAGACGCTCGCGTGCCAACGGCAACCATCCGTTCGGGGCGATCTTCGTCGACCGGGATGGCAACGTGCTCCTAGAGGCAGAGAACTCGGTGGTCACGACCGGCGACCTCATCGGCCACGCCGAGACGAACCTGGCCCGCCGGATGGGACGAACGTTGAGCGCAACCCAGATAGCCGGCGGGACCTTCTACTCGAGTTGCGAGCCCTGCGCCATGTGTTCGGGCGCCTTGTACTGGGCTGGTGTCAATCGCCTCGTATACGCCATGGGCGAGATCGACCTGTTGCCGTTGGCCGGCGGCGAGGATGGCGAGAACCCCACCATGACCGGGCTCGGCTGCCGTGCCGTGCTGGCCAGCGGTCAGCGTCAGATCGAGGTCAGCGGCCCGCACCTTGTGGCCGAGGCCACCGAGGCCCACCGGGGATTCTGGGACCGCTAGCAGCGCCGGGCGGTCAGGCTCTCGGGGCCAGTTGGGTGACCTCGCGGCGGTAGGGGGTCGTATCGGTGTCGTCGCTGGGGTTCTCGATCTCCTCGGCGAAGCGGCGGCCCTCCCAGACCGCCGCGGCGATGGTGCCGGGGGCGGTGAAGCGTCCCACGCCCACAACGGGCTTGGAGGTCAGCGCCTTCAGGCCCGTCACGTATTGCTCCTGGCCGCCCTCGGAGCCGAAGCGCGAGGTCACGCTGTCGTCGGGCCAGGTGCCCATCGCAAAGTCCCACAGGTCGGGGATCTCGCCCAACTCGCCGAGCACCGCCTCGATCTCAGCGCGGGTGATGCCGTCGCCGCGCAGCTCGTCGAGGGTGATACGGCAGGCCACCGCCGCCCGGCCGGCCGTCTCCTCGACGGTGTCGGTCAGGATCTCTCGCAGCAGCCGCATGCGGTTCTGCAGCCTGCCCCGTACTCGTCGCTGCGCAGGTTGTAGCGGGGCGAGAGGAAGTGGTGGATGCAGCTGAGGCCGTGGGCGGCGTAGACGTAGACCAGGTCGAAGCCGGCGCTGAGTGACCGTTCCAGGGCCTGGCGATGCCAGCGGCGCAGGTTGGCGATGTCGCGCTTGGTCATCTCACGGGCCTGCACCGGGTCCGCGTGCCCCGAGAGCGCCGGAAGGGCACTCGGTGCCTGCGGCGCCACCCGAGAATGGAGGTTGAGGCCGCTGAGGCCGTTGTAGCAGAGCTCGATACCCGCCAGTGCGCCATGCTCGTGGATCCGATCGGCCACAAGGGCGAGTGCCGGGATGTGCTGGTCGTCCCAGATCCGGGCCTCGATGTAGGGCGTGACCTCCGAGGAGTGATGGATCTCGGCCTGTTCGGTGCAGACCACCGCCCAGCCCCCCTGTGCCTTGACGGCGCGCATCTCTGCATGGGCGCTGGCATCGCGGTAGCCCATGCCGTTGCAGTGCGGCACCTGGAAGAAGCGGTTCTTGGCCACGAGCGGGCCGATCTGCACCGGCTCGAATAGGACGTCGAAGCGCGGATCGCGGGCAGGTTCGCTCATGGAGTGCCACGGTAGCGACGAGACGTCGGCGAATCAGGCGCTGTCGTTGGGAGGAATCAACCGGGCGTCAGGGGTGCGTCGCTCCCGGCGACTGTCGTGGTACCGTCACCCGACCGTTAAGCGGGTCCCGTGAGGCCCGTACGGACCGGAGGTAGAACGCTGTCTGACCGCGAGCGCAGAGCCCGGGCGGCGATGTCCCGTTCCCCCGACTCCGGATCCTCGAGTGGCGGCGCCGCTGCGGCTCGCCATGCGGGAACGCCGGGCGATTTCGTGCCGCGCGTCGAGATCATGGACGCCGAGGCGCTCGGCCGGGCGCTGCGGCGCATGGCGCATGAGATCATCGAACGCAACGACGGCACCGCGGACCTGGTGCTGGTGGGGCTGCAGACCGGGGGAGTGTTCCTGGCCGAGCGGCTGGCCGCGTTACTGGCCGAGATCGACGGCACCGACGTTCCCTGCGGGTCGCTCGACGTGGCCATGCACCGCGACGACATCGGGCTGCGGCCGGTGCTGGTGCAGGCCCCCACCACCATCTCGGGCGACCTCACGGGCCGCATCTTGGTGCTGGTGGACGACGTGCTGTACACGGGACGCACCGTGCGCGCCGCGCTCGACGCCGTCTGCGACTTCGGGCGCCCCCGCGCCGTACAACTGGCGGTCATGGTCGACCGCGGCCACCGCGAGCTGCCGATCAGGGCCGACTACGTGGGCAAGAACCTGCCCACCCGGCGGGACGAGATGGTGGACGTCAGCGACCGGGGGGTCGTACTGGGAGCGACGGTATGAGCAAGCCCGCCACCGATCCCTTGACCGGTTCCGGTGGTCGGCGACATCTCCTGTCCGTCGGCGACCTCGGCTCCGAAGGGATCCGCGAGATCCTGCGGCTCGCCGACAGCTTCGCCGAGGTCAACACCCGGGCCATCCCGAAGGTCCCCGCCCTGCGGGGCAGGACGGTGGCCTCGCTGTTCTTCGAGGACTCCACCCGCACTCGCCTCTCCTTCGAGACCGCGGCCAAGCGCCTCTCCGCCGACACCGCGACCTTCAGCGCCGGAAGCTCCTCATTGAGCAAGGGCGAGTCGCTGCGCGACACCGCCCAGACGGTGGCGGCCATGGGCATCGACTGCGCGGTCGTGCGACATTGCAGCGCCGGCGTGGCAGTGCAGCTGTCTCGCTGGCTGGACGCCGCGGTGATCAACGCCGGCGACGGCTGCCACGAGCACCCCACCCAGGCGCTGCTGGACTGCTACACGATCCGCCAACGGCTCGGTGACATCGAGGGGCGGCGCGTGGCGATCGTGGGCGACATCGCCCACTCCCGCGTGGCCCGATCGCTGGTGGCGGCGCTGCAGTTGCTGGACGCCGGGGTCACGCTCGTGGCACCCGCCACGCTCCTTCCCCCTGCGGTGGACGCTTGGGGCGTGGGCGTCAGCAGCCGCATCGACGATGTCCTGCCCCGAGTCGACGTGGTCTACCTGCTGCGGCTGCAGCACGAGCGGCAGGAGCGGGCGCTGCTGCCCAGCCTGCGCGAATTCCACGAGCGCTTCGGGCTGAGCGCCGAACGCGTCCGCCGCCTGGCGGACCACGCCATCGTGATGCATCCCGGTCCCATGAACCGCGGGGTCGAGATCGGCCCCGAGGTGCCCGAGATGGCCTGCACCACGGTCGCCGAGCAGGTTGCCAACGGCGTGTCGGTGCGGATGGCGGTGCTCTTCTGGCTGCTGGGGGCCGAGCCGGCGGCCGCCGCGGCAGCCGATGTCGAGGCTTCCCCGGCCCCCGAGCGGGCCTCCGCCGCCGAGGTGAGCAGTGGCTGAGCGGTCCCGGTTGTTCATCGCCGGGGGCACTGTGGTCGACGCCACCGGTGAGCGGCGGGCCGACGTGATCGTCGGGCCCGAGGGCACGATCGTGGCGGTCGGCGAGGGTCTGGCGGCCGAGGCCGCAGGCGCCGACCGCACGCTGGAGGCCGGTGGTTGCATCGTGGCGCCGGGTCTGGTTGATCTGCACGCGCATCTTCGCCAGCCGGGCGGTGAGCAGGCCGAGACCGTGTTGACCGGCAGCCGGGCCGCCACCCTCGGCGGGTTCAGCGCGGTGGTGGCGATGCCCAACACCAGCCCCTCCATCGATTCGGCCGCGATGGTGCGCGAGGTGCAGGAACTGGGACGCGCTTCGCTCTGCCAGGTGGAGGTGGCGGGCGCCATCACCGTCGCACGGGCCGGGGAGCGCCTGGCCCCCATGGGGGAGATGGCGGCACTCGGCGTGCGGCTCTTCACCGACGACGGCAAGGGCGTGCAGGACGCCGGGATCATGCGGAAGGCCCTGCAATACGCCTCGGACCTCGGAGTGCGGTTGGCGCAGCACTGCGAGGTGGACTCCCTCGCTGTCGGGGGTCACATGCACGAGGGCGAGTGGTCCTCCCGATTGGGCATTCCCGGCATTCCGGCTGAGGCCGAGGAGATCATGGTGATGCGGGACGTGGCACTCAGCCGCCTGACCGGCGCGCCGGTGCATTTCCAGCACCTCTCGACGGCCGGCTCGGTGGCCATCGTGGAGGCGGCGCGCCGCAGCGGCGTGCGAGTCACCGCCGAGGTGGCGCCGCACCACTTCACGCTCACCGACGAGTCCTGCGCCTCTTACGACACCCGCTTCAAGGTGAATCCGCCGTTGCGCCCCGCTGACGACGTGACGGCGGTGCGCGCCGCTTTGGCCCGCGGCACCCTGGATGCCATCGCCACCGACCATGCACCGCACACTGCCGACGCCAAGGACCTCCCATTCGAGGAGGCCCCACCGGGAATGCTCGGCCTGGAGACCGCGCTATCTCTTGCCCTGACCGAGTTGGACCTGTCGCCGGCCGAAGCACTGGCGTTGCTGTCGTGGCGGCCGGCGCGCATCGCCGGAATCGACGACAGCCACGGCGGACCCGTCGAGGCCGGCCGTCCGGCGAACCTCTGCGTGTTCGACCCGTCCGCCGTCTGGACCCCTGACAGCGGTGGCGGAGCGAGCCGCAGCCGCAACACGCCGTATGTGGGGCGGCGGCTGCGCGGCAGGGTGCGGCACACGCTCGTCGCCGGTGAGGCGGTGGTCGTCGACGGCGAGGTGCAGCGATGACGCCGGCGGCGAGTCGTCCCGGTGCGCTGGTCCTGGCTGATGGCGAGATCTTCGAGGGCGAGGTGGCGGGGGCGGAGCCACCGGGCGGCGTGACCGCCGGCGAGGTGGTGTTCAACACGGTCATGTGTGGCTACCAGGAGGTTCTTACCGACCCCTCCTACGCGGGGCAGATCATCACCTTCACCTATCCGCACATCGGTAACTACGGCGTCAGCGACGCCGACTTCGAGAGCCGCCGCCCGTTCTGCCGCGGCCTCGTGGTGCGCGACCTCGTGCGGACGCCCAGCAGTTGGCGGGCCGGCGGCGGGCTGGAGGAGTTCCTCGTACGTCACGGCCTGTCGTGCCTCACCGGCACCGACACCCGCCGGCTCACCCGCCACATCCGCTCGGCGGGCGCCATGGTGGGCGCCTTCGGTACCGCTTCTGAGACCGATCTCCGGGCCGCGGCCGCCGCCGAAGTGGGCACCGACGGCGTCGACCTCGTTGCAACCGTCACCTGCGAGCGCCCCTACCTGCGGGCCACCACCCGTGGCGACGGCCGGCCCCCGTGGCGCGTTTCGGTTGTGGACTTCGGCGTGAAGACGTCGATCCTGCGCCGGCTGGCCCGCATTGCCCACGTGGAGGTGGTGCCTGCCGGCTATGGCGCGGAGGCGATCCTGGCCCGCCGCCCCCACGGTGTGCTCCTCTCCAACGGTCCCGGTGATCCCGCGGCGGTGCGCGGAGCCACCGAGGTCATCGAAGGACTGCTGGGGGAGGTTCCGGTGTTCGGCATCTGTCTCGGCCACCAACTGCTCGGCGCCACACTCGGTGGGGAAACGTTCAAGCTGCCCTTCGGGCATCACGGCGGCAACCACCCGGTGCGACACCTCGCCACAGGCGTCGTCGAGATCACCAGCCAGAACCACAACTTCTGCGTGGCCGACAGTGGGGTGGCGGGCACCGAGATCACGCACCTCAACCTCAACGACGGCACCACCGAGGGTCTCCGCAGCCTGGAGGTCCCTGCCTACGGCGTGCAGCACCACCCCGAGGCCGGTCCCGGCCCGCACGACAGCGGCTACCTCTTCGGCGAGTTCGACTCCTGGTTGGGCGAACTCCACGGCACCGAACCCGACGGGTCCGGATTCTCCGGCGACGACGGCTCCGATCCCGGCGATTCGCCCGCCACCGACGCCTGATGCCTCGCCGCAGCGACATCGAGTCGATCCTCATCATCGGCTCGGGGCCGATCGTCATCGGTCAGGCCTGCGAGTTCGACTACTCCGGTACCCAGGCCTGCCGGGTGCTGCGCGAGGAGGGCTACCGGGTGGTCCTGGCGAACTCGAATCCGGCGACGATCATGACCGATCCGGGTTTCGCCGACGCAACCTACGTGGAGCCGCTGTCCCACGAGGCGCTCAGCCGGATCATCGAACGCGAGCGGCCCGACGCCCTACTGCCCACACTCGGGGGCCAGACCGCCTTGAACCTGGCCATGGGGCTCGCCGAGGGGGGCGTGCTGGAGGCGCACGGCTGCGAGATGATCGGCGCCTCGCCCGAGGCGATCGCCTGCGCCGAGGATCGCGAGCGCTTCAAGGCGGCCATGGTGGAGATCGGCCTGGCGGTGCCCGCCTCGATGGTCGCCCGCTCACTCACCGAGGCCATGGCCGCACCGGAGACCGTCGGCCTGCCGATCATTGTGCGCCCCGCCTACATCCTGGGCGGACGGGGCACTGGCATGGCCCACACCGTCGAGGAGTTGGCCGCCGTCGCCGCCGAGGGTCTCGCCGCCAGCCCCATCACCGAGATCCTCATCGAACGCTCCATCGCCGGCTGGAAGGAGTTCGAGCTGGAGGTGATGCGCGACCGGGCCGACAACTGCGTCGTGATCTGCTCCATCGAGAACTTCGACGCCATGGGCGTCCACACCGGCGACAGCATCACCGTGGCGCCCGCCCAGACGCTCTCGGACATCGAGTACCAGCAGATGCGCGACGCCGCCTTCGCCTGCATCCGCCGCATCGGTGTCGAGACCGGGGGCTCCAACATCCAGTTCGCGGTGGATCCCCGCGACGGCAGCCAGGTCGTCATCGAGATGAACCCCCGAGTCAGCCGCTCCTCGGCGCTGGCGTCGAAGGCCACCGGGTTCCCGATCGCCAAGATCGCCGCCCGCCTCGCCGTGGGCTACACGCTGGACGAGATTCCCAACGACATCACCCGCAAGACCCCCGCGGCCTTCGAGCCGACGATCGACTACGTGGTCACCAAGGTGCCGCGCTGGGCGTTCGAGAAGTTCCCCGGGGCACGGCCTGAGCTGGGCACCTCGATGCAGTCGGTGGGCGAGGTCATGGCCATCGGCCGGACGTTCTGCGAGTCGCTGCAGAAGGCTCTGCGCTCCCTGGAGCTGGGCCGGGCGGGCCTGAACTGCGATCCGGCCGAGTCCGCCTGCGACCGGCTCGACGATGCCGCTCTGGTGGAGGCATGCGCCGTGGCGACCCCCGAGCGGGTCTTCCAGTTGGAGGCCGCCCTGCGGCGGGGAATCAGCACCGGCGAGCTGCACGCCGCCAGCGGCGTGGACCCGTGGTTCCTGGAACAGATGCGCCTCATCTGCGCCGAGCGGGACCGCCTGGCAGGTGCCGTCCCCGAGGCGCTGGGCGTTCGCGACTGGCGGGGGCTCAAGCGCCTGGGCTTCAGCGACGCCCAGATGGCCTATCTCTGGGGTACTACGTCCGGCGAGGTGCGCCGGACGCGGCTGGCCGCCGAAGTGGGGCCCACCTACAAGACCGTGGACACCTGCGGCGCGGAGTTCGCCGCCGAGACGCCGTATCACTACTCCACCTTCGAGGACACCGACGAGGTGGCACCCTCGGATCGGCCCAAGGTGGTGATCCTGGGCTCGGGACCCAACCGCATCGGCCAGGGCATCGAGTTCGACTACTGCTGCGTACACGCTGCCCAGGTGCTGGGCGACGCCGGCTACGAGACGGTCATGGTGAACTGCAACCCCGAGACGGTCTCCACCGACTACGACACCAGCGACCGGCTCTACTTCGAGCCTCTCACGACCGAGGACGTGCTGGCGGTGCTGGACGCCGAGGAGCGCTCGGCAGAGCGCGGCGGCGGGCCGGGCGTCGCGGGGGTGATCGTGGGACTTGGCGGTCAGACGCCGCTCAAGCTGGCCGGAGAGCTGCCGCCGGGGCTGGTGGCGGGCACGTCACCGGCCGCCATCGACGCCGCCGAGGACCGCGAGCAGTGGGGAGCACTCTGCGGACGCCTGGGGATTCCCCAGCCTCCCGGCGCGGTCGCCGGCTCGGTCGACGGTGCACTGGAGGTCGCCCGGCGGATCGGCTATCCCGTGCTGGTGCGCCCCTCCTACGTCCTGGGCGGGCGGGCCATGGTCATCGTGCACGACGACGAGGAACTGACCGACGCCATGGCCGAGATGAGCCACGAAGGATCGCTCGGCCGCGAGGGTGGCCTCTCCGCCGAGCGCCCCGTGCTGGTGGACCGCTTCTTGGAGGACGCCGTGGAAGTGGACGTGGACGCCCTGCGGGACAGTGACGGCGCCGTCCTCATCGGCGGGATCATGGAGCACGTGGAGGAGGCCGGCGTGCACTCCGGCGACAGCGCCTGCCTGCTGCCGCCGGTGAACCTGCCCGACGGGGTGATCGAGGTGCTGGAGCGCCACACGAGAGCGATCGCGGATGAACTCCAGGTGGTGGGCCTGCTGAATGTGCAGTACGCGGTGCCGCGGGGACCCGACGGAACACTCGGCGGCGCCGGTGGCCGCTCGGTGTACGTGCTGGAGGCCAACCCGCGCGCCTCGCGCACGGTGCCGTTCGTGGCCAAGGCCACCGGCGTGCCGCTGGTGAAGCTGGCCACTCTGGCGATGATGGGGTGGACGCTGGCGGACATCGCCGCCGCCGGCTCGGTCGAGGGCTGGACCGGACCGGCGCCCGCACCGGGTTCCGCCGACGGTTGGCGGCGACCCGAGCACATATCGGTGAAGGAGGCCGTGCTGCCCTTCAACCGCTTCCCGGGCGTCGACGCTGTGCTGGGCCCCGAGATGCGCTGCACCGGTGAGGTGATGGGCATCGACCGCCGGCCCGGTCTGGCGTTCGCCAAGAGCCAGATCGCCGCCGGTGCGGCCCTGCCGACGTCCGGATCGGTGTTCCTGTCGCTGGCCGACAGGGACAAGGAGACGGGGATCACCGTGGCGAGACGCCTCGCCGGGATGGGCTTCTCGCTGCTTGCCACCCGCGGCACCGCAGCAGCCCTCGCCGCCGCCGGGGTGACAACCGACCAGGTCGTGGCGAAGCTCACCGATCCCGAGGGTCCTCACGCCGTGACGCTCCTGGACGCCGGTCGAATCGACCTGGTCATCAACACACCCCAGGGCCGCGGCCCCCGCGCCGACGGTGCCGACATCCGCCGCGCCGCGGCGCAGCGCGGCGTGCCGCTGCTCACCACCGTCGCCGCGGCGCTGGCGGCCACCGCCGGCATCGCCGA